>NZ_JBQNBV010000037.1:0-15738 GCF_052169755.1 Selenomonas sp.
ATACGATCTTTTTTCCCAAAGCCCAGCTCGCGGACGCGCACATGCGCCATATTGGGGTGGAAAAACAACTCGCCCTCGGGCGTTTCCAGACGCAGACCGCCTTTCTTCACCACGAGCAGATGCGTTGCACCGTACTGTGCGCGCAAGTCCGCATACGATGTATGCGCACGCTTGACATAGCGAATACCCAGCCGCCGTGCGGTCTGTTCGGCAAGCTGACAATCGGCGGGACGGCTCTTATAACCTGTCGTGACAATCGTAAGGCTCTTTTCTTCCATCACACACCTCAGGTCCGCTTGAACATCTTCGCCAATTCCTCACTGCTGAACTTCAAGATCGTCGGCCGTCCATGTGGGCAGGTATAAGGACGCGCCGTCCTAGAAAGCTCATCCAAAACGATGCGCATTTGCCGAAAGTTCAGTTCATCGCCCGACTTGATCGCGGCGCGGCACGCCATCGTCGCAAGGCACGCATGGCGAATCTCCTGCGCCGTCGTTTCGTGCATATCATAGAGCTTGGCTAGAATCTCGCGCACCATATCCTCCGCTTCCGACACGGGAACATCTGCCGGAACTTCCTTCAAGCGAAAATCCTGCGCACCGCACGCTTCCATATCAAATCCCAAGCGGCGAAACAACTCCTGATTTTCCAAAACGAGCGCGGCTTCCCGCGCATCGAACGATAAAATCGGATGGACAAGAAGCTGCTGCGAAGGAATACGCTCCGCCATAGCGGAAAACTTATCGTAAAGGATTCGTTCGTGCGCCGCGTGCTGATCAACGATATAAAGACCGTCTTTATCCTGCGCAATGATGTAACAGCGATCAACCTGTCCGATCGGCATGATGCTGTCTTGATACATACCGATATTCGCCGCATCGGGCGCCGCTTCCCGTAAAGAATCGCCGGCTGCGCCATAGGCCGCATCTCTCGCCTCACAGACAAGGCTCGTGTCGGTAGCAGCCGTCGGTTCTCCGCCATACGCCGCACGCTCCCCTTGGAGCACAGCCTGCGCTTCGGCAAAACGCATCGTCGGCTCAGATGCTGTACGATAAAGCTCTCCTGCATCCGTGATCCCAAACGAAGAACCAAAACCATTCCTCGAAGAACCGTTCCCGTCCGCCGAAACTTTCGGCGCAACGAACTGCATCGGCTCCATGACACAATGGCGCTCGGCGTGCTGCACAGATCCCGCCACATGCTCAAGCGTCTGCCCCACAGGACGTATAGCATCGACGACCGCCTTGTATACGGCTTTGAAGATACGGCCTTCATCTTCGAACTTCATCTCGCTCTTCTGCGGATGGACGTTGACATCAACAGATCGCTGCGGCACGGTGATATTCAAAACGACCAGAGGGAAACCCGCTTTCGGCAAAAGCGAGTGGTAGGCATTGTCAATCGCCTTGGCAATCGCCTTGTTCGAGATGATGCGGCCGTTCACGATGAATGTCTGCCAAGCGCGGCTGCTCTTGAGCATCGAGGGCTTCGTGATGTAGCCCGTGATCTTTATGTCCTCATCTTCAAACGAAAGAGCCAAAAGGGCGTCTGCCGCCTGCGAGCCGTAAATGCTGCGAATGGCGTCAAAAAGCGAACCATTTCCCGGCGTCATCGCTGCAGCTTTATTGTTGTTGATCAGACGAAACGCTATGTCGGGGCAAGAAAGCGCCAGTTTTGTGATGAAGTCGCTGATGCGCCCGCCTTCCGTATGCGTCGTCTTGAGGAACTTTTTGCGCGCGGGCGTATTGAAGAAAAGATCCTCAACCTGTATCGTCGTTCCCAAGCTGCATCCCGTCTCACCGATTTCCTGCCGAACGCCGCCAACGATACGCACCTCTGTGCCAAGCTCTGCACCCTCCTTGCGCGTTCGCATACGAAAGCGGGAAACGGCGGCGATCGTCGGCAGCGCTTCGCCGCGAAAGCCAAGCGTCCCCAGCGAATAGAGATCGCCGACCTCTCGGATCTTGCTCGTCGCATGACGTTCAATCGCAAGCTTCGCATCCTCCATGCTCATGCCGCAGCCGTTGTCCGTCACTCGCATGAGGCTCGTGCCGCCCGCCATGATTTCCACTTCGATCTTCGTCGCGCCTGCATCAATCGAGTTTTCAACAAGCTCCTTGACGACAGACGCCGGACGCTCTACGACTTCGCCTGCGGCGATCTTATTGATCGTATTGTCGTCGAGCACATGAATCAAACTCATCGCTTCCCCTCCTCTCCCTTCGCCTGCTGCTGCAGACGGTACAATTCATTCAATGCTTCCAAAGGCGTCATCGCCATGACATCGAGCGACAAAATCGCATCGCTCAAAGACGAGGAGAAAAGCGATCCCATCAAAGAAGCATCTGCCGCCGACTCGGACCCATTCACAGGCTTCTGCGGCAAAGGAATGCCCGCGCCCCTCTCCATATCGTCCAAGATCTCCTGCGCCCTCTGTGTGACGCTCTTCGGCAGCCCTGCCAAACGCGCCACATGAATGCCGTACGACTTATCCGCACTGCCCCGGATGATGCGGCGCAGAAAAACGACCTTCGCACCGCGCTCCTTGACCGCGATGCAGCAATTCTTTATCAGCGCATCTTCCATATCCGTCAATTCGTGATAATGCGTAGCAAACAGCGTCTTTGCATGGATCTTGCCGCGTATATGCTCAACGACGGCGCGCGCGATGCTCATGCCGTCAAAGGTGCTCGTTCCCCTGCCGATTTCATCCAAGATCACAAGGCTGTCCTTCGTGGCATACTTCAAGATCTGCGCGACTTCGTTCATCTCCACCATGAAGGTGCTCTGTCCGCTGACGAGATCATCGCTCGCGCCGATGCGCGTGAAGATGCGATCGACGGGCGACAGCGTCATTTCCTTCGCAGGCACGAAGCTGCCGACCTGCGCCATGAGCGTCAACAGAGCGACTTGGCGCATATAGGTCGACTTGCCCGCCATATTCGGCCCCGTGATCAGCATGATTTCACAGTCTTTATGGTTCAGTTCGGTATCATTCGGCACAAAGAGATCGTTCGTCAGGATCCGCTCGACGAGCGGGTGCCTGCCGTCTTGAATGAAGATCCCGCCGCCGACGACGAGCTTAGGACGCACATAGTTGTAATTGCTCGCAGCTTCAGCGAGACTTGCGAGCACATCGAGAAGAGCGATATGCTGCGCTGTCTGTTGGATTCGTCCAAGATCTTTCTGGATGATTTCGCGAATTTCTGTGAATAAACGGTACTCGATTTGAACGATCTTCTCCTGCGCACCGAGAATCTTCGTTTCAAACTCTTTAAGCTCTTCCGTGATATAGCGCTCGGCATTCGCCAGCGTCTGTTTTCGGATATAGCGATCGGGCACGAGATCGGCGCCGCTATGGCGCACTTCGATGTAGTAGCCGAACACCTTATTATAGCCGATCTTGAGCGTCTTGATGCCCGTCCGATCCTTTTCACGCTCTTCTATCTGCTGCAGCATCTTCTTGCTGTCCTGCGAAATGCGGCGATACTCGTCAAGCTCTTCGTTGTACCTTTCCTTGATGATGCCGCCTTCGCGCAGAGAAATGCCCGGTTCTTCCACAATCGCACGCTCCAAAAGAGCCACGATTTCCGCAAAGAGTTCAACGCCGCTCTCCGCTTCCTGCAAAAGCGGGGCGACTGCAGAGGAAAGCCGCGCCTTTAGCGGCGGCAGCGCACGCAGCGACAGCTTCAGCGCGACGAGATCCCGCGCATTCGCCGTGCCGACTTCGATGCGCGTCAAAAGGCGCTCGAAATCAAAGATCTCCTTGCAATGCGCCTGCACGTCCTCGCGCAAAGAAAAATCGGCGGCAAATTCCGCCACACCATCCAAGCGGCGTTCGATCTTCTCCGGCGCCAGCAGCGGATACTCAAGCCATTTGCGCAAAAGACGGCTGCCCATCGCCGTTTTTGTAAAATCGAGAACGTCGAGCAAGGTATCCTTCTTGCCGCCGTCACGCAGGTTGCGGATAATTTCCAAGTTGCGAAGCGTATAGGTGTCAAGAACAAGATTTTCACTTGCATCGAGATATGTCAAGCGATTGATATGCGAAAGATCCGTCTTGACCGTTTCATGCAAATACTCTAAGAGAACCGCGACCGCCTTTTGTGCAAACTCACGCTTGGGCAGCGAATCTTTATCGAAATGCTGCCGCAGGCGCAGTTTCCAATCGACCGCATTCTCCGTGCGCCGCGTCAAAGCGCACTGCGGCATACGAAGCGCAAGAAACTCATCGAGCGCTTCGCCAAACGACAGCGTCCCCACGAGAATCAGCTCGGGCATCAGCAGGCGATACAGCTCATCAAAGAGCATCTGCCGCGCCGCTTTGCCCTCATAGACGCCGTAGAAACACTCGCCCGTCGATACGTCGGCGCCGGCAAGTGCGATAGCCTCCCCTTCCTCTAAGATCAATGCGATATAGTTGTTCTGCGCATCGTGCAGAGAGGATTCGGACAGCACCGTACCGGGCGTGACAATCTTTATGACTTCACGCTTCGTCAGCCCCTTCGCTTTTGGATCGCCGATCTGCTCGGCAATAGCGACCTTGTACCCCTTGTTGATGAGCTTCGCGATGTAGCTCTCTGCCGCATGATATGGCACACCGCACATCGGCATCTTTTCCTTGTTGCCGATACGGCTCGTCAAAGTCAGCCCCAATTCTCGCGAAACGAGTTTAGCATCATCAAAAAACATTTCATAAAAATCGCCAAGGCGAAAGAACAGTATCTCATCGGGATGATGATTCTTCGTTTCCAAATACTGCTGCATCATCGGTGTGAGCTCCATAAAACCTCCTAAAAGCGCTTTTGAACGAGAAAAGGGCAGCTTATGCCGCCCCCACCCTACTGCAATTCACCTTTGAGCACCCACGTCTGCGGCTGCGTGATGCGCACGCGCACGACGTCACCCTCGGTCTCATTTCCCTGCTTTTGCCACAGCACGATCTTGTTCGTGCCTGTCCTGCCCGTCCAGACGGAGTCATCGGTACGGCTCGGTCCTTCTGCGAGAACTTCCTGCACCGTACCCAGAAGCGCTTCATTCTTCGCCAAGCTGATTTCATTCTGCACTTTCATCAAGCGATGCAAACGCTCCTTCTTGACCGCGTCCGCCACCTGCCCCGCCATCGTCGCCGCCGGCGTGCCCGAGCGCTTCGAGTAGAGGAACGTATAAGCGGCGTCGTAGCGAATCTCTCGCAGAAAATCGAGAAGTTCCGAGAAATCTTCCTCCGTCTCTCCCGGAAAGCCGACGATGAGATCGGTCGTAAGGCTGGCTTCGGGTACGGCGGCACGGATGCGTTCGATAAGCGCACGATAGGGCTCCTTTCGATAGACGCGGTTCATCGCTTTCAAAACCCTGTCAGAGCCATGCTGCACGGGCAAATGGAAATGGGGACAGATATGCCTGCCGTTCTTGACCGCGGCAATGACATCCTCGCTGAGATCCTTAGGATGCGACGTCATATAGCGCACGCGTTCAATGCCCTTCACTTCATCGACCATCCGCAGAAGCTCCGCGAAGCTCGCACACCTGTGATCCTTGCCGTAGGAGTTGACATTTTGCCCCAAGAGCGTGATTTCTTTGAACCCCTGCGCAGCTGCCTCTTCCACCTCGCGCACGACGTCTTCGGGCAAGCGGCTGTGCTCGCGGCCGCGCACATACGGTACGATGCAGTAGGTACAGAAATTATTGCAGCCGTACATGATCGGCACCCACGCCGACAAACGACCGGTGCGCTCAATCGGCACATCTTCCGGCAAAGGCGCATCGCCTAAAAACACATCGACAATGCGCCTGCGTCTTTTCGACGCAAGTTCCTCAACCACCGCTTTCAGCTCATGCACCTTGTTTGTGCCGAGTACGAAGTCGATATGCGGCGCACGGCGAAGCAAGGCTTCCCCTTCCTTCTGCGCCATACAGCCTGTGACGCCAAAAATGAGCGCGGGATTCCTGCGCTTGATGTGCTTGATCTCGCCGATCTTCCCATAGACTTTATCTTCCGCCGTCTCGCGTACGCAGCAGGTATTCAGCAGGATGAGATCGGCTTCGTTCATATCGTCCGTACGCTCATAGCCGAGCGTCCCAAGCTGCCCTTCCATACGTTCCGCATCAGAAAGATTCATCTGGCAGCCATAGACGCCGATAAACGCTTTCCTCTTCTGCAAGATACCATTCTCCATGAAAAATCGCCGTACTCCTTACATCCATCAAAACTTGCGTATCATTATATAGTATTTTTCTCAAAATGTCATATTATTAGACGTTGAGAAATCGCCCAACTACATGAAAAGTTCCATCTGGTCGCTCTCATCCATATCGGCAAGGCAGCCGTGCGCCTGCAATATCTCAATGCACGTTTTCGATATGCCCGTGCGCTTCTTGATGTCCTCGATGGAAGTGAAGAGCCCATCCTTTCGCGCCTCGACGATGCTGCGCGCAGCGGAAGCGCCGACGCCGTTCAAGGAAGCGAGCGGCGGCAGAAGCGACTTCTCATGCAGGACGAAGCGCTCCGCTTCGGAAGCATAGAGATCGACGCGCTCCATAAAGAAGCCTCTAAGGTACATCTCCCAAGCAAGCTGCAAAACGATGATCGTCGCCTTCTCCTTGATGTCCGGCGCCTCCTTCGCTTCCAATGCGTCGAGCTGCTTCTTCACATAATCCTTGCCGCGCGCCACGACATCGGCATCAAACTCCGCCGCGCGAATCGAGAAATACGCCGCATAAAAGGCGAGCGGATAATGCACCTTGCAGTAAGCGATGCGCCAAGCCATCATGACGTAGGCGGTCGCGTGAGCGCGCGGGAACATGTACTTGATCTTCTGACACGCTTCGATGTACCACTCGGGAATGCCGCCCTCGCGCAGAACTTTCACGACGTCTTCCTTAATCCCCTTACCCTTTCTGACCGATTCCATCGTCTGAAAGGAAAGAAGCGGGTCGATGCCGCTGTGGATCAAGTACATCATGATGTCGTCACGCGCCGATATGGCCTCGCGCAAGGTGCATTGACCGCTGCGAATGAGATCCTGCGCGTTGCCGAGCCAGACGTCCGTGCCGTGCGAAAAGCCTGAGATGCGAACAAGATCGCTGAAGCACGACGGATGCGTATCGTCGATCATCTGGCGCGTGAAGCCCGTGCGAAACTCAGGGATGCCGAAGGTGCCGGAATTCGCCCCAAGCTCTTTGGGATCAAGCCCCAGCGCTTTCGTCGAAGAAAAGATGCTCAAGGTCGCCGGATCGTCGAACGGGATCGTCTTGGGATCGCGGTGCGTAAGGTCTTCGAGCATCTTGATGACCGTCGGATCATCGTGCCCGAGGATGTCGAGCTTGACGAGGCGGCTGCTGATCGAGTGATAGTCGAAATGGGTCGTGATCGTCGTCGTATTCTTGTCGTCGGCGGGACGCTGGATCGGCGTGAAAAAATGTACGTCCATGTTGCGCGGCACGACCATGATGCCCGCCGGGTGCTGTCCTGTCGTGCGCTTTACGCCCATGCAGCCGGCGGCGAGATTCGCGATGTAGGCATTGTGCTTCTTGACGCCCTTCTCTTCAAAGAACTTCTTCACATAGCCGAACGCCGTCTTGTCCGCAACCGTGGCGATCGTGCCCGCGCGGTAGACGTTGTCCTTGCCGAAAAGCTCTTCTGTATACTTATGCGCCACGGGCTGATATTCACCGGAAAAGTTCAAATCAATATCGGGAACCTTGTCGCCGTCGAAACCGAGAAAGACGGCAAACGGTATATCGTGACCGTCTTTTAGAAGCTCGGCGCCGCAGACGGGGCATTTGCGGCTCGGCAGATCGTAGCCGCAGCCGACAGAGCCGTCCTCGACGAATTTGCTGTACTTGCAGTGCGGGCAGCGCCAGTGCGGCGGCAGAGGGTTGACCTCCGTGATGTCTGTCATCGTCGCCACGAAGGAAGAGCCGACTGAGCCGCGCGAACCGACGAGATAGCCGTCGTCGTTCGACTTCTTGACAAGGCGCTGCGCAATGAGATAAAGCACGGAAAAACCATGCCCGATGATCGGCGTAAGCTCCTGCTTCAAGCGCGCCTCGACGACTTCGGGCAGATTTTCGCCGTAGAGGGCGCGCGCCTTGCGGTACGACATATCGCGGATTTCCTCCGCCGCGCCCGGGATCATCGGCGAATAGAGGTCGTCAGGAATCGGCTTGAACCGTTCAATCATATCGCTGATCTTGCGCGGATTTGTCACGACCGCTTCGTATGCCGCTTCTTCGCCCAGATAATCGAACTCGGCAAGCATCTCCTCCGTCGTGCGCAAAAAAAGCGGCGGCTGCATCTCTGCATCCTCGAAGCCTTTGCCTTTCATCAAGATGGCGCGATAGATGGAGTCCTCGGGATTGAGGAAATGGACGTCGCATGTAGCGATGAGCATTTTTCCAAGCTTTTTGGCGAGATCCGCCACCTTCATGTTGATGCGGCGCAAGTCCTCATCATCTTTGATATGCGGGAACTTATCGCTGCGCACGAGAAATTCATTGTTGCCGATCGGCTGAATCTCCAGATAGTCATAGAAACGCGCTATCTCCAAAAGCTCTTCCTCCGGCTTTTGATCGACGATGGCGCGGATCAGCTCGCCTGCTTCACAGGCGGAACCGACGATGACATCCTCACGATATTCTTCGACGATTTCCTTGGGAAGACGCGGCTGCCGATGCAAGTATTTCAAATGCGAAAGCGATACCATTTGGTAAAGATTGCGCAAGCCGTTCAGATTCTTCGCGAGAAAAATAATATGGTTCGCGTGCTTCTGCTCAAAATCCTCTTGGACGAGATACCCTTCCATCCCATAGATGATCTTGATGTCGAGCTTTGCGGCGGTCTTCGCCGCATCAGGAAACGCCTGTACGACGCCATGATCGGTGATGGCAATGGCAGGCCAGCCCCACGATGCCGCCGTCTTGATCAAAGTTTCTGCCGAAACGACCGCATCCATGCTGCTCATGCGCGTATGCGCATGAAGCTCGATGCGCTTGACCTCCGCCTTATCCTCGCGCTTCGGCTTTTCCACCTTCTGCATCGAATCGACGAAGAGCATGAACTCGTTCTGAAACGTATCAAAGCGAATCGCACCCTTGACGCGCACGAGCATTCCTTCTTTGACGGAAGCCAGCGCCTTATCGTACGCTTCCTGCTCCTTCTCCTTGAAGAATTTTTTGCAGCTGATGCCATTCGTCGCGTCCGCCAGATCGAAGAGCAGGAGCTTCGTGTTCGTCTTGAACTCCCGTGAGCTGACGCGCCCGATCGTACCTGTCAGGATGACGCTCTTCATTTCACCGTCGGTGTCGTCAATGGCAATCGCTTCTCCCGTAAACTTCTTGCCAAAGATCAAGTCTGCGCCATGTCCCATCGCCCGCGGCACAGACGCTAAGCGATGCGCAGAAGCGGCAGCCGTTTTTTTCGGCTGCGCCGCAGGCGAGGCGGCGGCGGGCGTTTCTTTCTTCTGCCGCAGATTTTCCTCATAGGCGCGATCCTGCGCAAGCTCTCGATCCTCTTCGGGGATGATGTACTCTTCATCGACCGCTTTGTAAGAAACAGCGCAGCGAATCGTCAGCATTTTCTCGATGGCTTTCTGCAAGAGATTCGGCACATCGTGCGCACGCAGGATTTCGCCCGAAAGCTCGCCCTTGACCTCGATGCGCAGATTGGCGCCATCGAAGATGCGCTTCGCCGTTTTGAGCAGATGAAGCACCGAAGGATTGCCGTTCGCAGCAACGAGGCAAAGTTCCTTCCATGCGCGCTCAATCGAGGCTTCGAGATCCAAAATATCTTGATAAAAAACAAGGTGCTCAATATGCGCCTGTTTTTTGATATATTCGCCCACGCGCTCTAAAAGGCTCGTTCGTATAACTTCCTGCGTTTGGAGCAGGATCTCCCAAGAATTGCCTTCCAGAGAGACTTCCACATGCTTGACGACGGCGGCAAAAAATATTTTCTGCTCCGCTTGCGTAAGCTCGATGCCTTGCGTCAGTTCGCGCAGGATATTTCGTTTTTCCGGAACAATACACAACTTCTTCTGCATCATACGCCTCGCTTACTCCGCTCCCTCGCCGTAAAGCTCCAAGTACTTTCGGCGGTTCTTCAAAACGCTCGATACATAGACGCGCGTTTCTTCGTATGGAATGGCGGAAACCTCGTGAAAATCCATGCCCCAATGCTTTTCATCCATCCACTCGTGCACGTTGCCGCGTCCGGCGTTGTACGCCGCCAACGCCAGCACTTCGTTGCCGCCGAACTCTTCTTCCAGCGATGCGATGTACCATGTGCCGTACTCGATGTTCTTCTGCGGCTCGTGAAGCTCTCCTAAGTTGTACTCCTTGTCGTTGATCTGCTCAGAAATCCACATCGCCGTTTCCGGCATCAGCTGCATCAAGCCGACAGCCCCGCGATGCGACTTCGCTTCGTTCTGAAACTTGCTTTCCGAAAGGATCATACCTGCTATAAGAGCGCTGTCCACATGATACTTCTCAGCGTAATGCTCAACGACGGAGCGATACGGATAAGGATAGAGATACTGCCGCTGCATGGACTCCAACTGCATGGCGAAAAAAAAGGAAAATGCCATACACAAAATGACAACGCCAAGAAAAAACGCAGCAAAGCGACGATTCGTTTCCTGTCGCTTCTGCCTGACGCGCCTGTGAAAATCATCACCCGTCCGCTCGTGCAACATCGCACCTCCCGTCTCACATTCTGCGGCACAAGTCAAAGCGACTGCAGCTCTTCCCAAGCCTCCGTCACCTGTGCCGTCATTTCTTTTAACGTCCCGTCATTTTCAATGATGCAGTCAGCGCGTCGCCGCTTCTCACGCAGCGGGAACTGCGAACGTATCCTCGCCTTTGCCGCCTCTTTTGTATAGCCGTTGCGCTTCATCAAGCGGGCAATTTGAACGTCCTCGGATACATAGACGAGCCAGATCCTATCCACCATGCGATTCCATTCCGCTTCAAAAAGCAGCGGCACATCAAGAAAGAGGATGCGCTCTCCTTTTTTTTCAAAGGCGGCGATTTTCTTTTTCACAGCTTCAGCGATCAGAGGGTGCGCCGCGCCATCAATCCAACGCCTTTCCTCCGGATCGGAAAACACGCAGGCTGCAATTTTCTCGCGGCAAAGGCAGTCGTTCTCATCCAATATCGTTTTGCCGAAATGCTCCAAATAAATTTTCCAAAGAGGCTGGTGCGGCTTTGCCAAAGCATGTGCGATCTTATCGGTATCTATGACCTTGGCGCCGAGTTTGAGCAATCGGCGACTGACCGTGCTCTTGCCGCTCGCGATGCCGCCGGTCAGACCGACGAGCATCGCCTTGCCGTCATGCAGCGGTTGACAATGCGGACAAAAGCGCGTGCCGCGCCCGACGACACGAATTTTTTCAATCGCCGTACCGCAGACGAGACACGGCTCCCCCTCGCGATGATAGACGCGCAGCTTCTGTTGATGGAAGCCTTCCCTGCCTTCGCCGTTCACATAGTCGCGAAATGTCGTGCCGCCGTCTGCAATGCCCTCGGCGATCACTTGATTGACCGCCCGATGCAGGCGGAATATCTCATCGCGGTTCAAACTGCGAGCTTCGCGCAGCGGATGGATCCCCGCAAAAAACAATGCCTCATCGACATAGATATTGCCAAGGCCCGCCACTTTCTCCTGATCGAGCAGAAAGCCTTTGATGCGCTGTCCGCATTTCTGCAAAGCTGTGCGCAAATAGAGCGTCCGAAAACCTTCCGTCAAAGGCTCCGGCCCCATGCGCAAAAGGGCTGGAAAACGCTCCCGCTCCTTTGCACTCAGCAGATGAATCTCCCCAAATGTCCGCACATCTTCAAAAAAGAGCCAGCCGCCATCGTCGAGTTGAAAGATGGCGCGCACATGTTTGCCGTACGGCGTGCGAAACCTGCGCCAATAGAAGCGTCCCGTCATGCGAAGGTGCAGCAAAAGCGTATCGCCGCTCGCCAAGAGCAGCATCAGATACTTGCCGCGCCGATCTAAGCGTAAGATCTCCTGCCCACGCACGCGGGAACAAAACTCCGGCACAAGAAGATGCTTTATCGTGCGCGGCAAAAGCACCTCAACATCTGCGATTTTTCGCCCCACCGCATATTTTTCCAGAGAACGCCGTATGGTTTCAACTTCCGGAAGCTCCGGCATTCTTCTCATCCCCCTATTTGGCTGCCGCCCAATTCTTGCCCGTATGAACATCGACGAGAAGCGGCACCGATAACTGCACGACGTTTTCCATAGCGCCGCGCACAAGCGCCGCGACCTGCGTCTCTTCGTCCTTCATGATTTCCAGCACCAGCTCATCGTGCACCTGCAGCAAGATGCGGCTCTTTAGCCCTTGCTCCTTGAGCGCGTGATACGTCTTGATCATCGCGAGCTTGATGATGTCGGCGGCAGAGCCTTGAATCGGCGTATTCATCGCCATGCGCTCCGCCAAAGTCCGCTGGTTGTAATTGCTGCTTTTGATGGCAGGCAGATCGCGCCGCCTGCCGAAAATCGTCGTAACGAAGCCGTCGCGGTGCGCTTTCTCCACGGTTTCATCAATAAAATTTTTCACGCCGCTGCATTTTTCAAAATAGCTTGTGATATAATCGGCGGCTTCCTGCCGCGAAATATGAAGATCCTTGGCAAGCCCATAGTCGCTGATGCCGTAGACGATGCCGAAGTTCACCGCTTTTGCCTTGCGGCGCAGATCGGGCGTAACATCATCGAGCGGTACGCCGAATACCTCCGACGCTGTCCTTGCATGAATATCCTGGTCGTGCAAAAATGCCTCAAGAAAATTCCTATCCTGTGACAAATGCGCCAAAATGCGCAGCTCAATCTGCGAATAATCGACAGATAACAGCGCGTCGTAGCCGTCGCTCGGTTCGAAAAGCGCCCGAATCTGCCGTCCCTCTTCCGTGCGCACAGGGATGTTTTGCAGGTTCGGCTCCGAACTGCTCAAGCGCCCCGTCGCCGTGACCATCTGATTGAACCTCGTATGAACGCGCTGCGTCTTAGGAGAAATCAACGCCTCCATACTCTCCAGATACGTCGACTGCAGCTTCATCCAAAAGCGGTACGAAAGAATCTTTTCAAGAATCGGATGGTCGAAACGCATGGCTTCAAGGACTTCGGCGTTCGTGGAGTAGCCCGTCTTCGTCTTTTTCGTCCCCGGCGGCGGCGATAAGGAGAGCCGTTCGAAAAGCACAGATGAAAGCTGTTTGGGCGAGTTGATATTGAACGCACCCTTCGCCAAATCGTAAATTTCCTCAGTCAAAGCGGCAAGATGCTTCGCAATCTCCTCGGATTTTTCATGCAAAGAAGCGCGATTGACATGGATGCCCACCTGCTCCATCGCTGCAAGCACTTCCACGAGCGGCAGTTCCATCGTTTCATAGAGGGAGGCAAGCGCATATTCTTCCAACTGCTTTTTCAACACAGGATAGAGCTTTTCCAAAAACACACTGCGCCATGCCGCGCCCTCCGCTCCTTCTCGCTGCGCATCGGAAGCATTGGCAGCGGAAAGATATGTACCGACAAGACTCGCCATATCGTATGATGCAGCGGCGGGCATCAAAAGATACGATGCAAGCGACGCATCGAAGCAGGCAGCGCCGAAATTCATGCCGCAATGAAGAAACGGCTTAGATTCATGAACGACCTTTCGGATCTTCTCATTCTTGAAAAGCGCTGAAAAAGCCGAGAGTTCCTGCGCCTCTGCAAGCAATGTGATCCCGCCGGCGCACAAAACGAAATGCGCCGCTTTCATGTCCGGCGCCTTTCCCTCAAAACAGGCAGAAACAGAAAAAAAGCCTTGCTCCTGCGCCTGTTCGATGAACGTCTCCTTCGCCGCTTCATCGTCCATCGTGTGCAGAGCAATATCCTTCGCCGCCGACGCCTCCGCCGTATGCCCCGCACCGAAGGAAGCAAACGCCTCGGACAGCGACTTCATATTGTATTTATGGAAAAATGCCTGCAAAGCCTCTCTCTTTGGCTGCACCTCGTAAGACTGCGGGTCGAACGGCAAAGGCATATCGCAGCAAATCGTCGCCAATATTTTGGACAGGAACGCTTTCTCCCGATTCGCCAAGAGGTTTTCCCTGAGCTTCTTGCCCGTGATCTCCGCTGTATGCTCATAGACGCCCTCTAAGGAACCGTAATCTACGAGGAGCTTCTTTGCCGTTTTCGGACCGACGCCCGGCACGCCCGGAATATTGTCCGAAGTATCGCCCATCAATCCCTTCATATCAATGAGCCGTTTCGGCGGAAAACCGTATTCTTCTGCGAACAACTTTTCATCGTAAACCAAAAGGTCCGTCATGCCCTTGCGCGTGAAGAGCACGCGAACATTCGGCTGCACAAGCTGCAGAGCGTCGCGGTCGCCCGTCACAACGAAGATGTCCATGCCATCCTCAGCCGCCCTTACCGAAAGCGTCCCCAATATATCGTCCGCCTCATATCCCTGCTGCTCAATCAAAGGCACGCCCAAAGCGGCAAGAAACTCATGCAGCAGGGGAATTTGGCTCGAAAGCTCGGGCGGCGTAGGCTTGCGCGTGCCTTTGTATTCCGCGAACATTTCGTTGCGAAAGGTCTTTTTCCCTTTATCAAACGCCACGACAAGATAGTCCGGCGCATACTCCTGCAGCAATTTCTGCAGCATGGTCGCAAAACCGTAGACGGCATTCGTATACGACCCGTCCGCCGCCTGCAGCAGCGGCAGCGCGTAAAACGCACGGTATAAAAGGCTGCTGCCATCAACAAGAATCAATCGTTTGCTCAACCAGATTCACCTCATCATCCAGCGATATGAATTTACTTTAACCATCCATGCGTCAAGCCCGAAGGGCACAGACCGATTGGCTGGGCTTCTGTGCGTGCAGTTTCCTCAAAAATTACGGATTCACCCCTGCGCTTCCGCTTGTCGTCGGATTCGGAGCTGTCGTCTGTCCTTCGCGATAGATGCGCGTCGTGGCTGCTGCGACGGGACGCCGCTCCTGCACCTTGTCGTTCACACCCGCCTCTTTGCCGGATTTCACGCCATCCGCATCGGCAGGATTTGCCGCAGAAGTCTCTGCTGCTTTCGGCGGCTCGGCAGTCGCTTCTTCCAACGATGTCAACTCGTAGACGCCGCGTCTGCTCAATCCGCCCTGCAGCCGGAAGAGCACACCGACATCCTCCGCATTGAAGAAGATGGTCCCTTTCTTTTCATAGCCGATCGCCTTGCCGTACTTCGTTCCCAGCGTAGCTGATTTAGAATCCCACGTCACGAGCACCTTCATCTGCTCTGCAATCTTTCCCGCCGGAAGATACACGATATCATCTTTGATGAGAGCCTTATCCTTCATGAACTTCCCGTTGACAGATAAGTTATACGCTCTCGCGACATACGTAGGCTGTCCGTCGGACAACTGGATCTTTTTCTCTATATCCTCGTCCGATTCAAAACTCTCCACGCCGTAGCCGGCAAGCCACTTCGTCACCGTTTCTACATCAAGCGGCTGATAACCGTAGCCATCCGGATAGATGTAGTACACGATCATATTATCCTTGATCTTGTCAATCACGATGCGCTGATACATAATCTCCACCGGCGTACCGACATTCACATAGTCATAAACTTCCTCGACATCAGCTTCTCTCATGCGTATGCAGCCGTTCGAAACAAAGCTGCCGATCGATTCAGGATGATTCGTCCCGTGGATGCCGTAATTGCCCCAGACCTGCATCCAGCGATACCCCAGAGG
>NZ_JBQNBV010000038.1:0-15211 GCF_052169755.1 Selenomonas sp.
TGAGCGCGGAATCACGATTCTCTCGAAGAATACGGCGATTCTCTACGATGACATCAAAATCAACATTGTCGATACGCCGGGTCATGCGGACTTCGGCGGTGAGGTGCAGCGCGTGCTTAACATGGTGGACGGTGTGCTGCTGCTCGTCGATGCTTTTGAGGGTCCGATGCCGCAGACGAAGTACGTTTTGCGGAAAGCGCTTGAGCAGAAGCTCAAGCCCATCGTCGTTATCAACAAGATCGACCGTCCCGATCAACGCGTCGATGATGTCTACGATGAAGTTCTTGAGCTGTTTATGGAACTTGACGCCGATGATGAACAGCTCGATTTTCCGTGCATCTATGCGACGGCGCGTGAGGGAATAGCGAAGTACAATATGGAAGATGAGAACGACAATCTCGTACCCCTGTTGGAAACGATCATCAAGGATATTCCCGCGCCCTCGGGCGATGCGGACGGTGCGCTGCAGATGATGGTCACGACGCTTGAAGCTGATGAATATGTCGGAAAGGTTGCCGTCGGCCGCATCATTCGCGGCAGAATCAAGGCGAATCAAGGCGTTGCGCTCTTGAGCGGCGACCATGAGGCGAAGGCGCGCATCGGCAAGATTTTCGTCTATCAAGGGTTGAAGCGCGTCGAGGTGCCGGAGGCGCAGATGGGCGACATCGTAGCGCTCACGGGTCTCGGCGACGTCAGCATCGGCTATACGGTAGCAGATGCTGAGCATCCCGAAGCTTTGCCGACGATCAACATCGACGAGCCGACGCTTTCCATGACATTTGGCGTCAATACGAGTCCTTTTGCGGGCAGGGAAGGGCAGTTCGTGACCTCGCGCCATCTGCGCGATCGTCTCTTTAAGGAGATTGAAACGAACGTCAGTCTGCGCGTCGAGGAGACGGATTCCGCCGATGTATTCAAGGTATCGGGACGCGGTGAGCTGCACCTGTCGATCCTCATTGAGACGATGCGCCGCGAGGGCTACGAACTGCAAGTCGGCAAGCCGGAGGTCGTCTATAAGACGATCAACGGACAGAAATGCGAGCCGATGGAAAATCTCACGATCGAGGTGCCGCAGGAGTACATGGGCGCCGTCATGGAGTCCTTGGGTACGCGCAAGGCGGAGCTTTCCAATATGACGGAGGTTTCGGGCTACATGCGCATGGAATTCGTCATTCCTGCACGCGGGCTCATCGGTTTCCGATCGGAACTTTTGACGAATACCAAAGGCAACGGCATCATGAATCACGTGTTCTGCGGCTATGTCCCCTTCAAGGGCGATATTCCCGGACGCACGCGCGGCTCGCTTGTGGCTTTTGAACAGGGAGAAACGACGGGCTACGGCATCTTCACGCTGCAGGATCGCGGTACGATGTTCATTTCGCCGGGACAGCAGGTCTACGAGGGCATGATCGTCGGTGAAAATTCGCGTGAGCTTGACATCGATATCAATCCCTGCAAGAAGAAGAATGTTTCCAATATGCGCACGTCTTCTTCCGATGAGGCGATTCGCCTTGTGCCGCCGCGCATATTGAGTCTTGAGCAGGCGCTTGAGTACATCAACGAGGACGAGCTTGTCGAAGTCACGCCGGAGCACGTCCGCCTGCGTAAGGCGATTCTCGACCGCACAGCTCGCGGACGCGCAAACAAAAATGCGCGAAAGTAAGCGCTGAGACGAGAATTTTCAATGGGCGCATGAATCTTGTGCGCCCATTAGGAAAACTTTTTTTACAGGCTTAATTTTTTTTAGAGGATTTCCGAAGAATATAGCGAAGATAAAGGTATGATTCATTAAGAGTTTTCCAATCGTTTGTTCGGTTTAGTTGTGGCTATCATGGAGTTTTACGCTGGAGGCGGAGTGCGGTGGATTTTTTTAAGAGGGTGACGGATTTCCTCATGCCCGTAGAGGAAGAAGAGGTCGTCAAAGAAGAATCGGCAAGAAATGAGGAGCAGGAACACGTACGCGTGTCGGATATGGAAGCCTATGAAGAGCGCAGGGTTTCCAACGGTGCGCCGATTTCGTACGCATCAGCGGAGCCGCCGATGTACAAGCCTGTGCAGGAGCGGCGTCAGTCCTTTCACGTAGCATCGACGCAGGCGGTGCGTACGCATGTGACGATGCAGCAGGAGCGTCCGAAGCTGACGGTTCATACGACGCAGATTCCTTCGCTTAACGTGAAAATCTATGTGCCGCGCAGCTTTGATCAAGTGCCGGAAATCGCCGACGATTTAAAGTCGGGCAGGGCGGTGCTTGTAAACTATGAGCGTGTTGAGCTTGAAGAGCAGCGTCGTATCTGTGATTTTATCAACGGCGTGTGTTACATCATGAACGGCGAAGTCAAACGTGTTTCCACCGCAATGGTGCTTTATGCGCCGGACGGTGTGAACGTCTACGAGGCAGAGCCGATTCCTTTGCAGGATTGACGAGACACAAGCGCGTTGGAACTTTTCGTTCATGGAGGAATTACGGAAAATCCTTCGGGCAGGGCAGTCAGGCTTGATTGCCCTGTCTTTTTTTTGGAAAAGAGGAGAATACGATGAAAAACAGTGATATTTTACAGAGTGTGATGAAAGAATTTCGCGCGTTGGCATCTATTCCACGTCCTTCGGGGCATGAAAAGGCGGTGAGCGATTATCTCTTGACGCATTTGAAAGAGATGGGGCTTATGGTCGTACAGGATGAGCGAAATAATATCATTGCCGACCTTCCTGCAGCACATGGCAGGGAAAACGCGCCGCGCGTCATTTTGCAGGGGCACATGGATATGGTTTGCGTCGCTGCGCCGGGTGTGGCTTACGAGCCGCTGAAAGATGCCATCAAGCTTGTGGAGGACGGTGATGTTCTGCGTGCGGACGGAACGAGCCTTGGCGCGGACGATGGTATCGGCGTCGCTGTCATTTTGCACATCCTGCGTCATCTGAAGGATCATGGTCCCGTGCGGGCGATCTTTACGGTCGATGAGGAGCGCGGCATGACGGGCGCTATTCATCTGGATGAAAAGTATTTGAAAGACGCGCAGTATCTGATCAACTGTGACTCGGAAAATTTGGATGAGCTTTGCGTCGGCAGTGCAGGCGGCGTCGATCTGACGTTTTCGCGCACGCTGAAACTTGTTGCAGCAGCGAAGGAAAAGGCATGGCGGCTTTCTGTCGGCGGATTGCAGGGCGGACATTCGGGTGAGGAGATCGGCGAGGGGCGCGCCAATGCGCTGCGTCTGTTGTCGTTGTCTTTGGCTGGTTTTAGTGAAGCAGGCGTTGATTTTTCGCTTGCGTCGCTTGCAGGCGGCAAAGCGAAAAATGCGATTGCGTCGGATGCGACGGCAATCATCGTGACGGCTGCGCCCGAAGAGAAACTGCGTGAGGTACTGATGCAGGAAGAGCAGACGTTTCGTCGAACGTACAGCGTGACGGAGCCTGCCCTTCATCTTTCGCTCGTCGAAGCGCCGCCTGCAGATCAGGTCATTGTAGCGGACGATGCGGCGAATCTGCTGCGCATCCTGCGGCTTTTTCATACGGGAGTTTATCAAATGTCTGCTGTCACGCCGGGTATGGTGGAAACGTCATCGAATCTCGGCGTCGTGCGTATGGAAGGCGCTGAGGTTGATATCGTCTTTTATCCGCGATCGAGCGTAGAAGGAAAACTCTTTGAATTTTGCCGCATGGCAAAGGATTTGGCGGAGCTTACGGGATTTGCGCTCCATATCGGCACGCTTGCTCCGAGCTGGGATGAGGATAAGGACAATCCGCTTGCGAGGGTCATTACGGAGATTTTTGAACAGCAGCAGGGCAAGCCGATGAAAGTTGAAACGATTCATGCAGGACTCGAATGCGGCTGGTTTTATCGTAAGAATCCGCAGATGAAATTCGTTTCTGTCGGCGTTACGACGCACGATATTCACAGCCCGAAGGAAAGTTTGGAACTGCCGACGGTAGCCCCTTTGGTCGAGCTTCTTTCCGCCGCATTGATAAAACTCGCCGAGCAGTGATGCTCGGCGAGTTTTGCGTATTCATCCTTGCGTTTTTTTCGGCGCTGTAATGCCCAGCGTGAGCAGGTTCAGCATGGGCGCTTTTTCGCCGATGGAGCGAACGAGCACGGCGGCTGCAAGTGAGAATACAACGGTCGCGAGATAAAAGACAATGGCTTTCGGTGCCGTCAAGATGATGCCTTGCTTTTCGAGTATGAGCATCATATAGCCGATGAAGAATGGATGGACGAGATAGACGAAGTATGAGTGTCTGCCGAGAAGAGAAAGCAGACGATTGAGCCCTTTTGGATATTTCTGCTCGGTGAATATGGTGAAGAAGAAAATGGAAGCAGCCAAGGTGTAGACGACGCCGAGCGGGCAAAGTTGGTGCGCCGTATTGATGGCGTCCATTTGCGTGTAGCCGCGAAAGGCGAGCAGTGCATAGTAGTAGCCAAGCAAGCCGGCGAGGGATGCGGCGAAGAAGAGCCGGATGCTTTTCGGATGGCTGCGCATAAACGATTGGAACGCATCAAAGTGTACGGCGAGATAGCCGCCGATGATAAAGATGAAAATATAATGAAGCACCCAGTAGTTGAGCCGATAGAGCAAGAAGCTCTTCAGCACGGGATTTTCCATGCCGTAGACCATCGTGTTGAATTCGACATTGAAGCTGGAAAAATAGTTGAAAGCGATCTGCAGTATGAAGAGGAGAAGCAGCCCTTTGCCGTTGATCTTCCTTACGAGCGGAATCCAAAGCGGCATGAGAATATAAAACCAGATGAGAAGCACGAGGAAGTAAAGTTGGTATTTTGCATTGCCGAAGAAGAGCAGGGAAGCGAGAGAAAGCGGTGCAGGGAAACCGACCGCATAAAGCCAGCCGTCATGTATGAGATAAAAGAGCGACCATACGAGGTAAGGCAGGACGACGGCGCGTGAGCGCTTTTGCAGGAATTGGCAATAGTTGAAAGGTTTGTCAAGATCTATATGATAAAAAATGCCAAAGGCAGAAATGAAGAAGAATATAGGTACGCTGAACCGCGTGGCTATCTCGAAGAGCGCCGTCAGATGCGCATTGGAGACGGGATTCATCAAATACTGCGAGCCGACGTGAATGCCGATGACGCCGAGCATGGAAATGCCGCGAATATATTCGATGGCTGCGAGGTGTTGCTTTGGCATGAGGGAACCTCCCTTTTATGATGTGTATTCTACTATATATTTTTTTTTGCTTCTTGTAAAGGAAGCAGAGGACTTGACGCAGATTCGACGTTCCTGCATAGAATTATTCGCAGTGTATTCAGGAATATGCTATAATGGTAAAGAATTTTTGACGAAAGCGTGCCTGCGGAAATTCCGTGGTGCGATTTATTTTGTATGGCGCGTTGCGTCATGCGGACGAGGAGCAATGAAATGACGAGAAATGATTTGTGCTGGTGCGGCAGCGGCAAGAAGTACAAGAAGTGCCATATGGATTTCGATGAGCGGCTTCGCTCGATGAAGTTCGACATCTATCGCGGGCAGGTGCGCCCGCCGCACAGCATCATCAAAAATGAAGCGGACATCGAGGGTATCCGAAAGAGCGGCGTTGTCAATGACGGGGCGCTCGACCTCATGACAGAGATGGTGCAGCCGGGCATCGATACGGCGACGCTCGATAAGGCGGCGCACGACTTTATCACCGATCACGGCGGCATTCCTGCGTGCCTGAACTTTGAAGGGTTCCCTAAGAGCGTCTGCATCTCGATCAATGATGTCGTTTGTCATGGCATACCGTCGAAAAAGACGGTGCTGAAGGAAGGCGACATCGTGAATGTTGACATCACGACGATTTTGGACGGCTATTACGCCGATGCATCGCGCATGTATATCGTCGGCGGCAAGACGACGCCGGAGGCGGCGCGGCTTGTCGAGGTGGCGCAGGAGTGCATGAACCTTGGCATTGAGGCGGCAAAGCCGTGGCACTTCCTCGGCGACATTGGTGCAGCGTGCGATGCGCACGCACGCGCCAACGGCTGCTCCGTCGTGACGCAGCTCGGCGGACACGGCGTGGGCAAAGATTTCCACGAGGAACCTTTTGTGCCGCATGTGGGTGAGGTCGACACCGGAATGCTCCTTGTGCCGGGTATGGTGCTGACGGTGGAGCCGATGATAAATGCAGGCAAGTATAAGGTGACGGTAGACAAGAAGGATGGCTGGACGGTGCGCACGAAGGACGGCTCTCTTTCGGCGCAGTGGGAAAAGACGATTCTTATTACGGAAACGGGAACGGAGGTACTTTCGAGTTGAACTTTTCAGAACTTCGCTGCCCGGAATATCTGGTCAATACTCTTGCACGCCAAGGCATACGCGAGGCGACGCCCGTGCAGGAGCAGGCGATCCCCGTCGTGCGCGCGGGACGCGACGCCATCGTGCAGGCGCAGACGGGCACGGGCAAGACGCTCGCTTTCCTGCTGCCGCTCATTGAGCGTATCAAGGGCAATGTGCCGGTCGCGCAGGCGCTCGTCGTCAGCCCGACGCGCGAGCTTGCCATGCAGACGGCACGCGTCGCCAAGACGCTTGCCGATGTTGCGGGCATACGCACGGCGCTGATCTATGGCGGGCAGGACATCGAGCGGCAGAAGGATAAGCTCCGCCAGAGACCGCAGCTCATCATCGCGACGCCGGGCAGGCTTCTCGATCACCTGCGCCGACACTCGGTCGATCTCTCGCAGGTCAACAAGATCGTCTTAGATGAAGCGGATGAGCTCATGCGCCTCGGCTTTGTCGAGGATGTGGAAACGATGCTCGAAGCATTGGCAGGCGATCACCAGCTCATGCTCTTTTCGGCGACGATGCCTGAGCGCATACGGGCACTTACGCGCCGTTATATGAAGGCGCCGTGTGAGATCACGGTGCAGCCCGAGCGCGTGACGCTCGACAATATTGAGCAGGTCATCGTCGATACGCGTGAGGAGACGAAGCTCGACAAGCTTTGCGAGCTTTTGAACAAGTATCAGCCGTACCTTGCGATGGTTTTCTGCCATACGAAGCAGAAGGTCGCGCATGTGACGCTGGAACTCGCGGGGCGCGGCTACCTTGTCGACGAGCTGCACGGCGATCTCACGCAGACGCAGCGCAACCTCGTGATGCGCCGCTTCCGCGAGGCGAAGCTGCAGATTCTCGTCGTCACCGACATCGCGGCGCGCGGTCTCGACATCGAGGGCGTCACGCATGTATTCAATTACGATCTGCCGCAAGACGCCGAATGGTACATTCACCGCATCGGCAGGACGGGACGCGCGGGAGCGAAAGGGCTTGCCGTCACCTTCGTCAATGCGCATCAGTACGATCAGCTTCGCCGCATCGAGGCGGGCATCAAGGCGCGCATCGCCAAGCAGAGGTCGGAACGGATTGGCAGCAGCGTGTGCAGAAAGGCTTCGAAGAAGGCAGCGGCAAGACCGGAAGGCGCAGAAAAGCGTGCTGCATCGACGAAAAGCGCTGCACCTCCGCCCAAGCGCGGCAAAGCGGCGCAGCGTGCACGCCGCGTCGCCAAAAAGCGCACGGGACGTCCTGCGGCACGCTCTAAGGGCGGCGCGAAGACGAATGTCGGCAAGCGTTCGCATCTCGGCAAACGATAAGAAGGGGAGATATGCCCCGAGCGGCAGCGAAAAATGCTGCCGCTTTTTCGATAGAACTTTCTTTCTTCTGCGCGTCGGCTGCGGCAGGAAAATCGCCTTTTTGACAGAATAAAGCAATATGTTCAATATAAAGCAATAAAGTTCATGCGCAAGATGGAAGAGGGGGCTATTTCTATGATCGGAATCAAGAATGTCATCGCCATTATCTGTGGCGGCGGACCTGCACCGGGCATCAACAGTGTCATTTCCGCCGTGACCATCGAGGCGGATCGCCACGGCTGGGATGTGCTTGGTATCTATGACGGCTTTTCGCGTCTTGCACGCGGCGAGAAGAAGTATGTGCGTCTCGATATGGAGCGTGTGAACCGTATCCATTTGACGGGCGGCTGCATCTTGCAGATGTCGCGCTACAACCCGACGAAGAAGGAGTCTGATTTGCGCACGGTCGTCGATACTTTGACGGAGCTTGGCGTCACGCACGTTGTGACCATCGGCGGCGACGACACGGCATACAGCGCTATGGCGGTATCGAACTATGCGCGTCAGATCGGCAAGACGATCAACGTCGTTCATGTGCCGAAAACGATCGACAATGATCTGCCGCTGCCCGAAGGCATCCCGACCTTTGGCTTCGAGACGGCGCGCGCATTCGGTACGGAAGAGATCGAAAACCTCATGGAGGATGCGCGCACGAGCAACAATCGCTGGTACTTCACGATCGCTATGGGGCGCACGGCAGGTCATTTGGCGCTCGGCATGGGGCGCTCGGCAGGCGCAGCGCTGACGATCATCCCTGAGGAATTTGCTGCGGATTCGATTCCTTTGCAGCAGGTCGTTGACATCATCACAGGCTCGATCGTCAAGCGCTATCTGACGGGGCACAACTACGGCGTCGCCGTCATCGCCGAGGGCGTCATCGAGAAAATCGCGCAGGAGGATTTCCAGAAGCTCGGCAACCTTGTGCTGGATGAGCATGGTCATATTCGCTATGCGGAGTTGGATTTCGGCGAAATTTTGAAGCAGGCGGTGCTCGCCGAGGTCAAGAAGATCGGCATCAAGATCGCCATCGTAGACAAGGAAATCGGCTACGAGCTGCGCTGTGCCACACCGATCGCCTACGATATCGATTATGCGCGTTCTTTGGGTTATGAGGCGGTACAATTCCTCATGCGCGGCGAAACCGGTGCGCTGATCACCTTGCAGGATAATCAGGCGAAGCCGCTCTTCTTCGACGAGATCAAAGATCCTGAAACGGGCAAGACGCGCGTGCGCAAGGTCAACATTGAGTCCGTTCACTACAAGATCGCACGCGGCTTCATGATGCGTATGGAGAAAGAGGATCTTGACGATCCCGGTCTTGCCAATGCTTATCACATGGAAAAAGAGGAGTTCAAAGAGAGGTACGCCTATCTTTTTGAATGAACAGTATGAAAGGTTGATGAAAAAGTCGTCGAAGCTGCGGGTTTCGGCGACTTTTTCTTTTTATGCCCTTTACAAATCGTTTCACTCATAGTATAATTACTTCTTGTCAGCCATACATTTGTGGGGATGGCAAATATCGCGGGATGGAGCAGTTGGTAGCTCGTCGGGCTCATAACCCGAAGGTCAGAGGTTCGAGTCCTCTTCCCGCAACCAAAGAAGTTTACGGATGCTCTTGTGATAAGAGACGATGAGCATCGGAAAATATATCCATGAAATGAAAAGCAAGAGGGTTCAGAGCTCGTTTGATGAGATTCTGAGCCCTCTTCATATTATAAGGATCTCATCTATAGGCGATTCGTGTATGGTTGTATAAATGCAGCGTTTTATGTATAATGTACCCATAGTAGTTGGAGAACCGTGGAGGGAAAGCGATGCAACGATATACATCTCTGCTCCTCGTGGCGTTCATGCTGGTTCTTTTGATCGCGACGATTTCGGATAATTTGGCAGGACATGCGGACAGGACGAGGCGGGAGAAACCGCTGCAGTCGATCACGGTCTATACGACCTTGCCGCCGGAACATGCGGGTATGCTTGCCGAGGGCTATGAAAAGTCAAAGAACGTTCGGGTGAATTTTGTGCCTGTAAGTTCCGTCGAGGTTTTGCAGAAGCTGCATCAAGACAGTGTGGGCGGACGCACTCGGGCAGATCTTGTACTGGCTGATCGGAGTACGTTGGAAAAGGCGGCGGCGAATGGCGGACTGCAGCCATATATTTCGGAGAATACGGACTCGATCGGCGCGTCCTTTAAGGATGCAGAGGGACGATGGACGGGCATCTGGTATGATCCCGTCGTCTTTTGCGCGAATCGCGACTATGTACGCGCCGTACCGCGCGTGCCGAATACATGGATGGAGCTTGCTTCGATGCCGGAAGTGCGCGTCGGCATCACAGATTTTCTTGCAGCGGATGCATCGGCGAATCTCTTCTTTTCGATGATGTCGCAGTTCGGTGATCAGGCGACGTATCATATTTTGCGCGGCATACAGCCCAAGGTCGTACAATATTCGAAGTATCTTTCGACTCCGGTGCGCATGGCAGGCATGGGAGAGGTTGATCTCTCGGTCGCCGTGCAGAGCGAGGTTCTGCGCTATATCCATCAAGGATATCCGTTGCAGGTCATCTATCCGGAGGACGGCACGGCGTACACGCTGACGGGTGTGGGGCTTGTCGAGGGAGCGAAGAACGAAGCGCAGGCAAAGGACTTCGTAGAGTGGCTGTTGAGCGATGAAGCGCAGCTCGTTCTGCAGAGCAGGGAGTTCTTCTTTGTGCCGCTCAATCCGGTGACGATCGCTTATAAATCGTTTCCGGGAAAAGATGTCGTATTGTTTTCTCGACCGCAGGATTTCAGTCAGAGCGAGCGTCACGACCTCTTGGATCGCTGGGTGAAGGAAGTGCGTTTGCAATGAATGAAGGGAGGGACCTTTCGGTCCCTCCTGTTGTGCTTCAAGGAACTTGAAGGGGGAACCTTTTTGAAAGCAGGATTTATCAGTCTCGGCTGTGCTAAGAATCTCGTTGATACGGAGGTCATGCTTGGCATTTTGCAGGATAACGGCATAGAGCTTACGCCCGATCCCGCAGAAGCGGAAATCATCATCGTCAATACCTGCGCTTTCATTCGGTCGGCGAAAGAGGAATCCATCACGACGGTGCTGAATATGGCAGAGTACAAGGATACGGGCTGCTGTCGATCTTTGATTATTGCGGGCTGTCTGGGTGAACGCTACCATCAGGAACTGCTCGATGACATGCCCGAAGCCGATGCCATCATCGGCACGGGCGCATGGAATCGCATCATGGAGGCAGTGCGTGAGACGCTTGCCGGCAATCGCATCGTCTTGGCGGGGGAAAATGAGATCGTTTATGACGAAAAGACACCGCGCATCTTGACGACGCCGTCGTATTCTGCTTATGTGAAGATCGCCGAGGGCTGTGACCATCGCTGTGCTTTCTGTGCGATTCCTTTGATTCGCGGCCGCTTTCGCAGCCGTCCGATGGACGATATTGCGCGAGAGGTTGCGCGTCTCGCTGCATCCGGCGTCAAGGAGATCATTCTCGTTGCGCAGGATTCGACGTATTACGGCAAGGACATTTACGATAAGCCATCTTTGGCGCAGCTTTTGCAGGAGCTTGTGAAGATCGAGCAGGTCGAATGGCTGCGCGTGCTGTACTGCTATCCGAAGAATTTCACGGATGAGCTGATCGAGACGATTGCAGAGGAGCCGAAGATCTGCAAGTACGTCGATTTGCCATTACAGCACGCGCACAATTCTATCTTGAAGTCGATGCGCCGTCCCGATACACAGGAGGATGTCGTGGCGCTCCTCGAAAAGATTCGCGCACGCATACCGAATGTCGCGATCCGTTCGACGTTCATCGTGGGCTTTCCGGGTGAGACGGACGCACAGTATCAAACGCTGCGCAGCTTCCTTATCGAGCAGCGCTTCGAGAAAGTGGGCATCTTCACCTACTCGCAGGAGGAGGACACGCCTGCGGCTTCGATGCCTCGTCAAGTGCCTGAAGATGTGATGCGCGAGCGCTATCACGATCTCATGAGCGTGCAGTGTAAGATTTCGGAGGAGATCAATCAAGCGCTGGAGGGCACGGAGCTTGATGTGCTCGTTGAAGGTCGCGATGAGGAGCAGCCGAACCTCGCCTTTGGACGTTCGTATCGCGAAGCGCCGGGCATCGACGGACAGATTTTCATTGAAGGCGATGCGGCAAGCCAGCCGGGCGATATCGCACGCGTGCGCATTGTACAAGGATTTACCTACGATGCGGTCGGTGAGCCGGTCGACTGAGTACGATATGCGAATGGGAAATGCAGGGCAGAAAGGTGGAGATGTTTCTATGGAAGAGGGATTTACCGATGAGGAAGAGCCCCTAGAGGTGATCGTCGGACGTATGCTGCGTGAGCGCGGCAGGACGATCGCCTGCGCCGAATCGTGTACGGGTGGTCTTTTGACGAGCCGTTTGACTGATGTCGCAGGCAGTTCCGCGTATGTGATGGGTTCGGTCGTTTCCTATACGAATGAGGTCAAGGCATCTCTCGTCGGCGTACGGGAGGAGACGCTGCGAGCTTTCGGCGCTGTGTCGGAGGAGACGGCGCGTGAGATGGCGGTGGGGGTTCGCCGCGCAATTCCCGCCGACATCGGCGTGGGTGTCACGGGCATCGCAGGACCGGGCGGGGCGACCGCGAAAAAGCCCGTGGGGCTTGTCTGCATCGCTGTCGCCGCGGAGAATGCGACGTGTGTAGAGCGCCATGTGTTCAGCGGCGTGCGAACGGAGGTCAAGCGTCAGTCGGCGGAAGCAGCGCTTCGTATGGTGAGAGATATGCTTTTGAGAGAGTAAGGGAAAGGGGATTTTTTTGATGAAACTGAGGAAGATTTTGGGCATCGCTTTTGCATTTTGCACGATGTTTGCAGCGGCGGCAGCGCCGCAGACAGCGGGTGCAGAGCCGTATACATATACGAACAAGGAGGCGGGCTACAGCATCATGTGTCCGACGAAGCCGCTCGGCGTACTGCCGGCAAGCGTGCTGCAGGCGGGTGAAGAAGGCAGTGTGCTCGTCTTTGCCAACGAGGGCTATCGGATCAACAAGGCGTGGATCATCATCCCGGATGGCTTCGCCAAGGAAGATTTGCCTGATCTTACGAAGCTCTCGCAGAAGGATGAGCAGCTTCTCTTGACAAAACTGAAGGAAAACAGCGCGTATGCGCTCGTTGATATCCTGCCGATCACGGCAAAGACGAAGGGCGTTTTCGCCGTGACGTCAAAGACCATCATGGTGGATACGGATGGCGACGGTGAGCTTGATACCGAAGCGACGGCGGATACGCAGATGGCGGTCGTTTTCCTGCGCACAGAAAAAGGACGCGCCTTCAAAGTTGAGTTGATTGACAATCCTGAGATCACAGCGAAAAATGTCTCAGAGTTCCGCGCGGGCGTATCGACGCTGAAGGATTTGTGAGTTTAGGAACGTGTGTTGACTTTTTGACTTTTATATAGTACACTAAACGCACGGGATGGACGGCGCACAGCGCTTTGCCTCCCGTGCATCTTTGTGTAAAGGGGTTTTTCAACATGGCAAAAGTACAGCATGAATTTCAGGCAGAAACCAAGCAGCTTCTCGACTTGATGATTCATTCCATCTATACGAATCATGAGATTTTTCTGCGGGAGCTGATTTCCAACGCATCGGATGCGCTCGACAAGCTGCATTTCGCCGCTTTGACAGACAGTACGCTGCGCGGAGAGGCGGACAGTGCGGAGATCTTCCTCGTGCCGGACGAGGCGGCGCATACGCTTTCCATCTCCGATAACGGCATCGGCATGACAGAGGCGGAAGTCGTCGAGAACATCGGCACGATTGCGAAATCGGGCACGAAGGCGTTTTTAGAGCAGCTCAAGCGCACGAAAGAGGAGAATGCAGCGGTCGATGAAAAGGAACTGATCGGTCAGTTCGGCGTGGGCTTCTACTCGGCGTTTATGGTCGCGGAGAAGGTCACAATTCTCACGCGCAAGGCAGGCGAGGCGCAGGGCATTCGTTGGGAGTCAACGGGGGACGGAACCTATAGCATAGAAGAATGTGACAAGGAAAAGCACGGCACGACGATCGTCATCACGCTGGCAAAGGACTATTACGGTTCGGAATCTGAGGAAAATTTCCTCGACAAGTATAAGCTCGAAGGCTTGGTCAAGAAGTATTCGGACTATGTGCGCTACCCGATCAAGATGAGTTTCGAGGTCGAGGAAACGCCGAAGGATGAAGACGGCAAGCCTATCGAGGGAGCGGAGAAGACGAAGCGGACGGAGGTGCGCACGCTCAACTCCATGACGCCGCTCTGGACGAAGAACAAGAGCGACATCAAGCCCGAGGAGTACAATGAATTTCTCAAGAATCAGTTCCACGAGTGGGAAGATCCGATGGAGATCTTCCACACGAAAGCGGAAGGTGCGGTCGAGTATACGGCGCTGCTCTTCATTCCGGCGCACGCTCCATTCAACCTCTACCATACGGACTTCGAGCCAGGCGTACAGCTCTACTCGCGGCATGTATTCATCATGGATAAGTGCAAGGATCTCCTACCCGACTATCTGCGCTTCATGAAGGGGCTTGTCGATTCGCCCGATCTCTCGCTCAATATCTCCCGTGAGCTTTTGCAGCAGAGCCATGAACTCAAGACCATCGGCAGGAATCTCGAAAAGAACGTCTTGAAGACGTTGGAACGCACGCTGAAAAACGAGCGCGAAAAGTATGAGAAGTTCTGGGCGGAGTTCGGCAAGTCGCTGAAAATCGGCATTTATAACAGTATTTACAGCGGCGAGAACACGGCGGACAAGCTCAAAGACTTGCTGCTCTTCCTTAGCTCGAAGGAAGGCAAGTTCACGACGCTCAAGGAGTATGTCGCGCGTATGCCCGAGAGTCAGAAGGAAATCTACTATGCGACGGGTACGGACAAGGCGACGATCGAGAAGCTGCCGCAGATGGAGCTTCTGTGTGAGAAGGGCATCGAGGTTCTCTATTTGACCGATCCCGTGGACGAGTTCACCATCGAAACGCTGCGTGAGTACGAGGGCAAGAAGTTCCACTCGATCAGCCGCGGCGATCTTGATCTTGATGATGCCGAGTCACAGGAAGCGAAGAAGGAGACCGAAGATATTCAGAAGAAGAACGACGATCTCTTGAAAGACATCAAAGAGGCCTTGGGGGATCGCGTGGCGGAAGTCAAGCTGACCGCGCGGCTTAAATCGAGCGCCGTCTGCCTCGTGGCGGACGCGATGGGGCCGAGTCTTTCGATGGAGCATACGTTCTCCGAGATGGATAATCCGATGTTCAAGGCGCGCCGTATCTTGGAAATCAACCCGCGTCACGACATCTTCGCGCGCTTGCAGACCTTGCACGAAGCGGGCAAGGATACGGAGGATTTCAAGGATTATTGCGATCTTCTCTACACGCAGGCATTGATTATCGAGGGTATTTTGCCGGAAAATCCCGTGGAGTTTGCCAATAAACTCGCGAAACTGATGGCGAAGTGAGGATAGAAAAGTCCCTGAGGATTTCTCGGGGACTTTTTTGCGTTTCGGCGGAATCATTCCCCAGAAAGACGCAGATGTGTTATAATAGAAAGCGTGTGACAACAGTTCTTA
>NZ_JBQNBV010000039.1:0-14832 GCF_052169755.1 Selenomonas sp.
GCTGCGCCATATCGCCGAGAGCGCGGCGATCCTCCAAATGCCCGAAGCGCATCTCGACATGGTGCGTGCGGGCATCATCCAGTATGGCATGTACCCGAGCGAAGAAGTCGCGCGCGCCGTCTGCGAGAAGTCGCCGCTTCGCCCTGCGATGGCGCTCAAGGCACGCGTGCTCTTCGTCAAGGACGTGCCCGAGGGCTTTGCCATCGGCTACGGCTGCACATGGTGCGCGAAGCGCAAGAGCCGCATCGCGACGCTCCCCCTCGGCTATGCCGACGGCTACATCCGCGCCCTCTCGGGCAAGGCGCACGTTGAAATCGAGGGCAAGGCGGCTCCCGTCGTCGGACGCATCTGCATGGATCAGTGCATGATCGACGTCACCGATATCGAAGGCGTTGCAGAAGGCACGGAAGTCACGCTCTTCGGCTCTGCGACGCTCACTGCCGACGATGTCGCATCATGGCTCGGCACGATCAACTACGAGATTCCGTGCCTCATCGCGCCGCGCGTACCGCGCGTGTACGTCTGAAAGATACACGCACAAAGCGGCGTGCAAATCGGAGCGACGTTATTTTATCAACGCTTCCTATACCATATTTTGATACCGTCAGCAAAGCATAAGAATAGCCGCCCTCGGTTTCCTAAACCGAAGGCGGCTTTCTTTGATGAAACGCCGATGGGGACTGACCGTTTGCCGGCAGTACCTTTTCAGCTCTATCAGACGTCAGCTTTTGCGGTACGTTGATGCGGCTGGTCAGACGCATTGGCGTACCGCATTTTCACGTTGATTCCTTGACTTGTGCAAACGCCTTTTCCGACGCTGCGATCGTGCGGTCGATGTCCTCGTCCGTGTGGGCGAGCGATAGAAAGAGCGTCTCGAACTGCGAGGGAGCGAGGTAGACGCCTTGTTCAAGCATGGCGCGGAACCAGACCTTAAAGGCTTCTTGATCGCAGGCGGCGGAGGCAGCATAGTCTTTGACTGCGTTCTCGCTGAAGAATATGCTGAACATCGAGCCGGCTTGGTGCGCCTGAATTTTGACGCCCGCTTCGCGTGCGGCGTTCTCCATTCCGAGGACGAGTTTCTTCGTCTTCAGCGTGAGCGCACGGCTCGCGTCGGCTTCTCCCGGCTCCGGCTCTTTCAAGATGATCTTGAGCGTTTCGATGCCCGCCGTCATGGCAAGCGGATTGCCCGAGAGCGTGCCCGCCTGATAGACGGGACCTGCGGGCGCGATCTGCTCCATGATGTCGCGCCTGCCGCCGTACGCCGCGCACGGCAGACCGCCTCCGATGATTTTGCCGAGGCAGGTGAGGTCGGGCGTGATGCCGTATGCCGCCTGTGCGCCGCCCAAGGATGCGCGGAAGCCGCACATGACTTCGTCGAAGATGAGGAGTGCGCCGTGCTTTTCGGTCAGCGCGCGCAAGGTGTCGAGGTAGCCGTTTTCCGGCAGGACGCAGCCCATGTTGCCCGCGACAGGCTCGACGATGATGCAGGCGATGTCTTTGCCATGCTTTTCCATGACGCGCGTGATGGCGTCCGTATCGTTGAACGGCACGGTGATCGTGTCCTTGGCGACGCCCTCGGTCACGCCGGGACTCGACGGCACGCCGAAGGTCGCAAGCCCCGAGCCGGCATCGACGAGCAGGCTGTCGCTGTGGCCGTGGTAGCAGCCGACGAATTTGACGATCTTCGAGCGTCCCGTGAAGCCGCGTGCAAGGCGCAGAGCGCTCATCGTCGCTTCCGTGCCCGAGTTGACCATGCGCACGAGCTGCATGGAAGGATATGCCTGCTGTACGAGGCGCACGAGGTCGGATTCGAGCGTCGTCGGCGCGCCGTAGCTCGTGCCGCGTGCGGCGGCGTCAGCCAGTGCGCTTACGACGGCGGGATGCGCGTGTCCGGCGACGAGCGGCCCCCACGACAGCACATAGTCGACGTACTCGTTGCCGTCGATGTCGAAGATGTGCGCCCCTTCGCCGCGCGCGATAAAGGGCGGATTGCAGTCGACGTTTCTGTAGGAGCGCACGGGGCTGTTGACGCCGCCCGGCATGAGGGTTTTCGCTTCATCGAAGGCGTTTGCGGATTTTTCCAAGTTCAGCATATCTTGCTCCTTTTTTAACCTTGCAGCCACTTCGCCGCGTCGATTGCGTGGTAGGTGATGATGATGTCGGCGCCCGCGCGCTTCATGCCTGTGAGCGTTTCGAGCACGATGCGCTTTTCGTCGATCCAGCCGTTCGCCGCAGCCGCCTTGACCATCGCGTATTCGCCGCTGACGTTGTAGACGGCGACGGGGCGGTCGATGGCGTCGCGCACGCGGCGCACGATGTCGAGGTAGGCGAGCGCGGGCTTGACCATGATGATGTCCGCTCCCTCGGCGAGGTCGAGCGCGACTTCTTTCATCGCTTCGCGGGCGTTGGCGGGATCCATCTGGTAGGCGCGGCGGTCACCGAAGGATGGCGCGGAGTCCGCAGCGTCGCGGAAGGGGCCGTAGTATGCCGAAGCGTATTTGACGGCGTAGCTCATGATGGAGACATGGGAGAAGCCGGCTTCGTCCAGGGCTTCTCTAAGAGCAGCGATGCGTCCGTCCATCATGTCGGACGGCGCGACGATGTCGGCGCCGGCTTCCGCCTGGCTGACCGCCGTCTTGGCAAGGAGCGGCAGCGTCGCGTCGTTGTCGACTTCGTGGCCGCATAGCTTGCCGCAGTGACCGTGCGACGTGTACTGGCAAAGGCAGACGTCGCCGACGACGGCAAGCTCCGGCTCCGCCTGCTTGATGGCGCGGATCGCCTGCTGCACAGGACTTTTTGCGTCCCATGCCGAAGAGCCGATCTCGTCCTTGTACTCGGGCAGGCCGAATACTTCGACGGAGGGAATGCCGAGCGCGGCGAGTTCTTTCGCTTGCTCGACGGCGCGGTCGACGGAGAGGTGGAAGCAGCCCGGCATACTGGGGATTTCATCCTGAATGTTCTCACCGGGCACGACGAAGATGGGGTAGACGAAATCACGGACGGAAAGATCCGTCTCGCGCACCATAGCGCGGATGTTCGCCGTCCTGCGCAGGCGGCGCGGACGAAGGGTTTGCTTCAGCATAACAGCATCTCCTTGATGGTTTCGATGAGTCCTTTGATCGTGTATTCTTTGGCGACGGCGGCGGGCTTTATGCCGAGCGCTTCGCACGTCTTCGCCGTGATGGGGCCGATGGCGACGCACTTGACATGTTGCAGAGGCTCTGCGCTGCCGAGGATGGCGCAGAGGTTCTTTGCTGTCGAAGAGCTTGTAAAGGTCACGATGTCGATCTCGCCGCTCGTGAGCTTTTTTGCGAGCGCTGTGCCGTCGGCTTCTGCCTGCTTTGTGCAGTAGGCGGCGGCTACATCGACTTCTGCGCCGAGCGCCTTGAGGCTTTCGGGCAGCACTTCTCTCGCTTCTTCGGCGCGTGCGAGGAGGACGCGCGTGCCGCTTGTCACTTCGCCTTTGAGTGCTTCAACGACGGCTTCGGCGCGGTATTCGCCGGGCACGCAGTCGGCACGGACGCCGCAGGCGGTGAGCGCGGCGGCTGTCGCAGGACCGATGGCGGCGACTTTGGCGCGGGCGAGGGCGCGTGCATCCTTTCCCGCGGCGTCAAGGGCGCGGAAGAAATGCTCGACGCCGTTCGCGCTCGTGAAGATCAGCCAGTCGTAGTCGGCGATATGAGCGATGGCGGCGGTGAGCGCCGCGCCGCCGTCGGAAGGCTCTTTGATGCGGATCGCGGGCACTTCGAGGCACGCGGCGCCGAGCGCTTCGAGGCCTTCGGTGAGCTTCGAGGCTTGGGCGCGCGCGCGTGTCACGAGTACGCGCTTGCCGAAGAGCGGACGCCTCTCGGGCGCGTCGAACCAGCGCAGCTTTTCACGATAGCGCACGACCTCGCCGACGAGGAAGATGGCGGGCGGCTTGAGTCCGGCTCGCGCCACATCGTCGGCGGCGTTTTCGACGGTCGTCACGAGCGTCTCTTGCTCGGGGCGCGTGCCCCAGCGGATGACGGCGGCGGGCGTATTGCCGGCGCGGCCGTGGCGCATGAGTTCGGCTGTGATGGCGGGAAGGTTTCCGACGCCCATGAGGAAGACGAGCGTATCGACGCCCGTCGCGAGTTTCTGCCAGTCTAGCCCTGAGACTTCCTTCGTCGGATCTTCGTGCCCCGTGACGACGGCGAAGGAGACGGCGACGCCGCGGTGCGTGACGGGGATGCCCGCATAAGCGGGCACGGCGATGGCGGAGGTCACGCCCGGCACGATCTCAAACGGCAGCCCGTTTTCCGCCAAGAGCAGCGCTTCCTCGCCGCCGCGCCCGAAGACAAAGGGATCGCCGCCCTTGAGACGCACGACGCATTTTCCTTCGCGGGAGAGCTTGACGAGGAGTTTCGAGATGTCCTCCTGCTTCATCGCGTGGTTGCCCGCGCTTTTTCCCACGTAGATGCGCTCGGTCTCTTCCGGCACGAGGGCGAGAATGCGGCTGTCCGCGAGGTAGTCATAGACGACGGTGTCGGCATGTTCCAGACAGGCGCGTGCCTTGACCGTCAAAAGCCCCGGATCGCCGGGACCGGCTCCGACAAGATATACCATAGTTCCTCCTTATAAAGCAAAAGCACGATACAGGATATTTTACCGTTTTCGAATCGGCGAGCTGCCTGTCCGCACTTTTCTATTTCTGCAGCAAGCCGAGTTCCTGCAAAATCTCTTCACCGCCCACGGCGAGCAGTTCTTCGGCGAGTGCGCGACCGATCTTTTCAGCATCCAGGGCGCTGCCCGCCTTCTTTTTGCGATAGATGCGCTCTCCGTCGATAGAGGCGATGACCGCCTCTATCTCAAGCGCCGCACCCGCAGCTTCGGCATAGACGCCGACGGGCACCTGGCAGCCGCCCTCGATGCGTGCGAGGAAGGCGCGTTCTGCCCGAGCCGCCGCACACGTCGCTTCATCGTTGAGAAAAGCGACGATAGCAAGCGTAGCCGCATCGTCCGCACGCACTTCGATGGCGAGTGCGCCCTGCCCGACGGCGGGCAGGCAGATCTCGCGCGGCAGAACCTCGGTGATGCGGTCATGGAAGCCCAAGCGTTTGAGACCCGCGACAGCGAGGACAATAGCATCGAAGTTTTCCTCTTCGAGCTTCTTGAGGCGCGTATTCACGTTGCCGCGCAGGCTGACGATCTCAAGATCGGGCCGCTCGGCGAGGATTTGTGCGCGGCGGCGCAGGCTCGACGTGCCGACCTTCGCGCCTTGGGGAAGGTTCGCGAGCGTTTGATAGCGCGGACTCACGACGGCGTCGCCGGGGTCGAAGCGCTCGGTCACAGCCGCGAGCGTGAGCCCTGCGGGCAGTTCCGTCGGCATGTCTTTGAGGCTGTGCACAGCGAGGTCGATCTCGCCCGCGAGCATCGCCTGCTCAAGTTCCTTCGTGAAAAGTCCCTTGCCGCCGATCTTCGCCAACGGCGCATCGAGCACGCGGTCGCCCTTCGTCGTCATGCGCTTTTGTACGACATGAAGCTCCGGGTATCTCTCCCGGAGCTTCTTTTCTACATAGTCCGCCTGCCAGAGCGCAAGCTTACTGCTGCGCGTACCTATAACGATGGTGTCTTTCTTCACAAGTTCCCGTCTCCCCTATCGTATCAAGCTTGAAGAGGCTTCGCATCGCCTCGATGTAGAATGCCTCGTCCGCCGTTCCCGCCGATGCGTTGAGCTTCATCATCGGCGTGCGCAGGATCTTTCGGACGATCATGCGCGTCATGTGGTCGACTGCACGCTGCTGCTCCTCCGTGAGTTCGGGCAGTTTCGTGTGCGCACGCTGCATCTCACGACATCGGATGCGCTCGCAGCGCTCGGAAAGGAGCGCCATCAGCGGGCGGCACGAGAGGTATTGGAAACGCTTCTCGATGGCGTCGATCTCCTCCTCGACGATGCACTCGGCTTCGACCGCCTCCTGCCTGCGCTCCTCCATGTGATCGTCGACGACGGCTTCCAAGGCGTCGATGTTGAAGAGCTTCACGCCCTTGATCTCCTCGACCTCGGGATCGACGTCGCGCGGCACGGCGATGTCGATGAATACGAGCGGCTTACCCTTCCTCTGCGTCATGAGGTGACGCGTCTCCCACGCTTTGACGACATAGTGCGGCGCACCCGTCGAGGTCACGACGACGTCGACGTCCTCCGCCTTTTCCATCGCGCGCTCAAACGGCACGGCTTCACCGCCGAAACGTGCGGCGAAAGCCTCAGCCTTTTCTATGTGGCGATTTGCGACGTAGAGCTTCTTCGCGCCGTGTGAGACGAGATGCTCCGCTGTCAGTTCCGCCATCTTGCCCGCGCCGAAAATCAGGACGCTCGACTTGTCGAGCGTGCCGAAGATGTCCTTCGCCAGTTCGACTGCCGCATAGCTGACGGACACGGCGCTCCATGCGATGCGCGTCTCCGTGCGCACGCGCTTTCCCGTCGCAATCGCGCGATGAAACAGCGTGTTCAGCACCGTGCTCGTCGCGTGACCTTCGAGCGCGAGCGCGTACGCCTGCTTGACCTGCGAGAGAATCTGCCCCTCGCCCAAGACGAGCGAATCGAGACTCGATGCCACGCGAAAGAGATGCCGGATGCAGTCCTCATCCTCATGCGCGTAAAGGTACGCATCAACGTCCTCGTCGTTTCCCGTGAGATCGAAGAAAAAGCGGCGCACGGCTTCCGCCGCGTGCGCTTCGTCCGCCGTCACCGCGTAAATCTCGCTGCGGTTGCACGTCGAAAGCACGACCGCTTCCAACAACTCTGCATACTCCGCCAAATGCTGGAACCCCTTGCGGATGGCGTCCTTCGAAATAGAAAACCGCTCACGCACCGCCACGGGCGCCGTCTTATGATTCAGTCCCAAAACTATCAAGTGCATGTCTTACCTCTGCCTCCGCCTCATCAAGTCTGCCTGCTTCCACCAAATTTAAAAGCTGTTCCGAAAGAGCCGTGCGCCAAAAATCCTCGCGAGCGCGGCTCCCTTTTATGCGTGCTTTCGCATCTTCGCGAAGATGCGAAAGCCGTTCGAGCCACGCGCCCCAACTTGCGCCCAGGCGAGCGGCGAGGCGCTTCTTCAGCGTGCGGGCGAGTGCGGGTGATGCGCCGCCCGTCGATACCGTGACGAGAAGATCGCCGTCGCGCAAAGCCGCCGGCAGAAAGAAGTCGCAAAGCTCGGGCGCCGTCGCGTCGTTGACGAGCGCGCCCGCTTCTTTCGCCGCTTTGCCGAAAGCGGCGTTCACCATAGGGTCGTCCGTTGCGCAAAAAACGAGTCGAGGAGCAGTCCGCGACACGAACACATCCGCTGACGCACGCCGCTTCAGCCAAGCGATGCGCCCAGCCGCCGCCAGCGCCGCCAACGATGGCGCAAGCTCCGGCGCGACAACCGTCACAGTGGCTCCCGCCGCCAGAAGCCCGAGCGTCTTTCGATGCGCCACCGCCCCGCCGCCTGCGACGAGCGCGGCTTGTCCCTCGATGCGCAGATGAATCGGATACATCGTCAAAGCGGGCGCAGCTCCTTTCCTCTTTAGGATAACGCAAATATCCGCACAAAGGACGTTTGCGCGTGCAGGTTATGAATCTGATTCACTTTTCACTATCCGCTTTCATTATATCGTATAGGCATGAAAAAAAAAAGCCCTGCCGGAAAGTTTTTGCGGGGCTTTGCGGGCGTTGGTTGTCAGTAAGGGAAAAGCGGTTAGAACAATTCTGAATGGCTGCCGATACGGTAGAGCATCAAAACGAGTACCTTCACACGAATTTCGTAGACCAACAGCCAATCCGGTTCGACATGGCATTCGCGTGTACCTTTGTATTCGCCACGCAATTCATGGTCATGATATTTTTCATCTAAGACGTTGCCGTCAGCTAATTGCTCGATGACATCATAGAGATGTTCCAAATCTTTGTACTGCTTCTGTGCCTTTTTCAAATCTTTTTTGAACTGTGCCGTGAATTTAACCTCGTATTTCATGCTTCCAAAGCCGCCTTTAATTCCGCCATACTCTTATAGCCTTTGACGTTTGGATCATCAGCCAAGCGGCGGCCTTCTTCGATGGCGAGCCTTGTTTCACCGGCTGCATCGTCCAAAGACAGAGCGAATGGCATACCTTTTGCACGAACGGATGCACGCAGAAAAATATCGATTGCGGTTGGCAGGGTCAATCCCAACTCGTTAAAGATCATTTCGGCTTGCTTTCTTATCTCATGATCCGTATGGATGCTCAAACTCATCGTTTGCATAAGGCTGGTCTCCGTTTCGTGATGCTTGCGTGCAGAAGATGAAGCGCGGTGCATAGTTTCGTTGATACGCATTTCTTCTTTATTATAGCGTGAGCAGTTTTGCAAGGCAAGCGGAAAAGGCATATTCGATTTATTTCCGTACCGCGAGAATGAACGGCGCGAGGCATTTCATGAGCTTACAGGCAAAGCGAAAGATGAAGCGTTTGGTGAGCATCTTTTGATGCGCCATTCCTGCCGGAAAGTTTTTGCGGGGCTTTGCGGAAGGCTCGGCAGGCGATCCTATGACTATGTATACAAATAAGATAGCAATAGCAAGAATGCACAGGAAATTGTTTGGTATCTTTCTCTCTGGAAACGATTTTTGTTTGTCCGTAGTATGCATACAAATTATTTGCAATATATAAAAAAAGTAGCAGGACTTTTAGACTTTTCGGAGAAGTATCTCTGTGAAATTTTGTTGGCATATTTCCAAGGAAGCTCGAATTTCCTAAGTATCGAAGCAGTACTGCACAAAGGAGAACTTCTCGTCTTTGCATCAAATGAGAATGTTTTTCCTCAGTGGATATTTCAGGATGCGCTGATAAATTCAGTCGCCGATCTTCATGAACAATGCCGACTGTCGCCAGACGCAGGATGCGTCAGAAGGAGGAACTGGATCATGGATGCAGGAAGCTTAAAGACAACGGTTCGCGGGAGGGGCATAGGCTTTCAAATCAATGCAGTGAACGCCGTCGGCATAGCCGTCATGCTCACCATCGTCACCATCTTCATCGCTTACATGAGCTTTGAAGCGCTGATCGACGCCGGCAAGCGTGAGACGATGCTCGAAAACAAGCAGATCGCCTATCAGATCGAACAGCGCTACGGGCGCACCGTGCGCATCGCCAGCCGCATCGAGAGAAGCGTGCAGCAGCAGCTCTCTGTCGCGCCGCCCGAGGGCAGCGCCGATGCGATCACAGCTATGCTGATCGACGAGATGTCCGAAAATGCCGGCATTCGCTCCGTTTCCGTTATTCTTGAATCTTCTGCGGGAACCGAGGCATTGAATATTTATGTCGATAACGAGGGCAAGATTGGCTCGATACAGGGCGCCTTGCAGAGCGAGTGGTACAAGACCGCGAAGAATACGGGCAAGCCGCTCCTCACAGAGCCGTCGAAAACGCAGAATGGGAAGCTGGTGGCGCGCTACGTTTTGCCGATTGAAGTAAACGGGCGGATCATCGGCGTTGCCTGCGCGAACATCGGCTTGTCGGAGATTCAGCAGTATGTTGAGGGATTAAGCAAGAACGAAAATTACTATGGCGTATTCACGCGTTCAGGCAGCATCATGGCGCATGGATTGAATGCGGATTTCATCTTGAAAAGATTCTATGATTTCTTCCCGATGACCGATGCAGAAGTTGCTGAGGCTTTTGATGAGAGCACAGTCACGACCATCGATCACATATCGGCGAGCACAGGCGCAGACTCGATCTTTTGCTTCTATCCCATGCACCTCGAAGGAGTGGAAGCCGAGTGGATGATCTTTTCTTCGACGGAGCACGACGTCTTTACGGCATCGGCAAAGAAGATGGTCTTGTCCGCCGTTGCCATCGCAGTCGTTTGCTGCATCCTGCTGCTTGTATTCATGAGCTTTTTCGTTCAAAAGCGCATCGCCGCTCCTTTAGGCGATATCACGGGGGCAGTGGAGAAGTTCGCCCATCTCGATGTGCGTGCAGATGATTCGCGGGCGCACCTCAGGGAGCGCGGCGACGAGATCGGCACGATGGCGCGCAGCATCTCCGAACTTCGCAACAACCTGCGCGCGATCATCGACAAGATCAGCAATTCCTCACAGTCTGTCGCAGCGACGAGCCAAGAGCTGACGGCGACGGCGCAGTCCACGGCGGACTCGGCGCGTGATGTCGCCTCAGCGATTCACAATATCGCCGACGGCGCGACGAGCCAGGCGCAGGACACACAGAACGCATCCATGCACATCGACGAAATCATGGTGCTCATGGATAACAATAAGGAGATCCTGCACCAGATCAACGAAGCGACGAACAACATTCGCCGCGAAAAGGACGAGGGTGCAGAAATCCTCACCCATCTCGTGAAGAAGTCCGAAGAGACGGCACGGGCAACGGAAGACGTCGCCCGCGTCGTCGAGGAGACGAACAAGAGCGCAGAGGACATCGAGAAAGCGAGCGAGATGATCCAGTCGATCTCCGCACAGACGAACCTTCTCGCGCTGAACGCTGCGATCGAGGCGGCGCGCGCAGGCGACGCCGGGCGCGGTTTCGCCGTCGTGGCAGAAGAGATCCGCACGCTTGCGGAACAGTCGAAGAGCTTCACCGACGATATCAGCGAGATCATCGCGGGTCTCAAGACAAAGTCGCAGGAGGCAGTCAATACGATGGCGGTTTCCAAGAAGCTGTTTGCCGAAACGCAGGAAAGTCTTGCCGAGACGCGCGGGAAGTTCCAGAAGATCACCGAAGCTGTCGATATGACCGCAAAGGTCATGGAGACGATGAATCGGTCTACAGACGATATCACCGCCAAGAATCGCTCCATAGCGGAAGTCGTGCAGGGGCTTTCCGCGCTTGCGGAAGAGAATGCCGCGACGAGCGAAGAAGGAAACGCCGCCGTCGAGACGCAGACGCATTCCTTGCAGAACATTGCCGAAGCCAGCGAGGGGCTGGCAAGCGTCGCTATGGATCTCAACGCCGAGGTCGGCAAATTCAAGGTATAAAGGAAAGGCATCAGACATAAGAGCAGCCCGACGGGAAAGTTCCCGTCGGGCTGCTCTTTTTATATGTTTCCTATACGATTCCCTGTGCGACCATTGTATCGGCGACATGGATGAACGCTGTGATGTTGGCGCCGGCGATGAGGTTGCCTTTCATGCCGTACTTCTCTGCGTTCGTCTTTGCATTTTTGTAGATGTTCTTCATGATGTCCTTGAGACGATTGTCGACTTCCTCGAACGTCCAGTGCAGGCGCTCGGAATTCTGGCTCATCTCAAGCGCGGAGACGGCGACACCGCCGGCGTTTGCCGCTTTGGCAGGAGCGAAGAGAACGCCCTTTTCCAAGAGATATTCCGTCGCGTCGAGCGTCGTCGGCATGTTCGCGCCTTCGCCGACCGCCATGACGCCGCCCGCGACGAGAGCCTTGACGCCCTCGATGTCAAGCTCGCTCTGCGTCGCGCACGGCAGGGCGATGTCGCACTTGACCGTCCAGACGCCTTTGCAGCCCTCGTGGTACTCGGCGTTCGGACGCTTTTCGACGTATTCCTTGATGCGGCCGCGGCGCACTTCCTTGATCTCCTTGACAAGCGCGAGGTCGATGCCCGCAGGATCGTAGACGTAGCCGTTCGAATCGGAGCAAGTCACGGGCTTTGCGCCGAACTCGATCGCCTTTTCGATCGCATACGTCGCGACGTTGCCCGAGCCGGAGACGACGACGGTCTTGCCCTCTAGGCTCTTGCCGTTGTCTTCGAGCATCTCCTTCATGAAGTAGAGGAGTCCATAGCCCGTGGCTTCCGTGCGTGCGAGACTGCCGCCGTAGCCGAGACCCTTTCCGGTGAGGACAGCGGAATCGAAGGAGTTGACGATGCGCTTGTACTGCCCGTAGAGGTAGCCGATCTCACGGCCGCCGACGCCGATGTCGCCTGCCGGCGTATCGATCATCGAGCCGATGTGGCGATAGAGTTCCGTCATGAAGCTCTGGCAGAAGCGCATGACCTCGTTGTCGCTCTTGCCCTTCGGGTCAAAATCCGAGCCGCCCTTGGCGCCGCCGATGGGAAGCCCCGTCAAAGAGTTCTTGAACGTCTGCTCGAAAGCGAGGAACTTCAAGATCGAGAGCGTCACGCTCGGATGGAAGCGCAGCCCCCCTTTGTAGGTGCCGACGGCGCTGTTCGCCTGCACGCGGTAGCCGCGGTTGACATGCACTTCGCCGTTGTCATCCTGCCACGGCACGCGGAACATGACGACGCGCTCCGGCTCGACCATGCGCTCAAGGATCTTGTGCTTCTTGTACTCGGGATGTTGCTCCAAGACAGGCACGATCGAGGTCAGGACTTCCTTGACCACGTTGTGATATTCCTTCTCCTGCGGATCCTTCTTCGCGACATAAGCGAGGATGTCTTCTACATACTGCTGCATTTCCGTCATGCGTGATTACCCCTTTGCGTTGAACTTTCATAAGAGAAAATTATCGTGTGCCGTAGCACGCATATATAATAACGCAAATGACAGGAAAAGTATACTGTTTTGCTAAGGTATTATGTATACATCGTTACAGGCAGGGGAGTGATTCTTTCGGCTTCAATCTTGAAGCGGATGAAGCGAGCGGAAGGAGTCCTGCTCAAGTATGGTGAAAAAGGGACAAATATGTATATTTCGTTGGTATATTTCTTGACTTTTGCAAATGCTTGCTTTAGGATGAATCGTAGGATGGTTGTTGTGTTATTTTTGGAAAAGAAGATCATCTTATGGAAACGCCGCTGGAAAAGATGGAATCCGAGGCGGAGCATGTGGAGAAGAAGGCTGCCAATCTCGGGAAGGGCGCCGTGCAGGACAAGATGAAGGTCGTCGGATCGCTCGGATCCATTCTGTCCGTGTGCATGTATGTATCCTATATCCCGCAGATCATCGGCAATCTGTCCGGGCATCCGGGCGATTGGATTCAGCCGTCCGTCGCGTTCATCAACTGCACGATTTGGGTGACGTACGGCTTTTTCAAGCAGCAGCGCGATTGGCCGATCGTCATCGCCAATGCCCCGGGAATCGTATTCGGTCTGACCACCGCTTTGACCGCGCTCCTCTGAGCCTCGGTGCAACGGCAAGGCTTTTATCTATCTGTGAAGGAGAAATGAATCATGAAGCTCAGTGCAAGAAATCAGCTCAAGGGCAAAGTCGTATCCATCGAGAAAGGAGCCGTCAACGCCATCGTCGGTATCGAGATCGCAGGCGGCGACATCGTCACGGCAACGATCAGCATGGGATCCGTCGAGCGGCTCGGACTTGCCGTCGGCAAGGAAGCCTATGCTGTCATCAAGGCGACTTCCGTCATGGTCGGCGTGGACGATTGAACGCTCACAACAAGGGAGCATCTTTTTGTCAACATGGGAAACAGTGTCTGAGGTGAAGCCGCAGGTTGGCGGCGATGCAGACAGAGGGAGCAGACGATGCGTTCGTCTGCTCCCTCTGTCGTTGCGGCGCGGCTGCCCGCGCTCAATGGTGACGCTCCACTTCAAAGCGCCAGATGCGCACATCGTCGTCGGCGGCGATGCCGCCCTTCTTGCGTGCGATTTTAAGCTGCTCCTCGACCGTGTCGACGCCTTCGAGGTCGGGCAGCAGAAGTCCCTTGCGGCCTCGCGCCTCGACGATGACGCCGTAGCGCTTCGGGTCGAGATCCTTCGCGGCGTCGTGAATCAGCTCAGGCTCTGTGAGCACGTCGACGCTGTAGACGATGTCGGGCAGTTCGTCTTCTTTGAGCGGTGAGAAGCGCGGATCGTGGAGGGCGGCAGAGACGGCGTTGTAGAGGATTTCTTCGGCGACGTCCTTCTGCGTGGGCTGGAAGGTGCCGATGCAGCCTCTGAGCTCGCCGTCCTTCTTGAGCGATACGAAGACTCCCGCACGCGCCTGCATTTCCTCGGGCAGATCGTCGGGAAGTGCGGCGTACTGTCCCGTCACGACGAACTTCTCCACGCTCTCTCGCGCGAGTTTCACATAGGCGTCTTCCGCTGCCTTGATGTCGTCGAGGGCGCGTCTTTGGGCGATCTCATAGCGCATACCGAAGTTGCGCTTCAAGTCTTCGCGCTTGACGACGAAGGAAAGAAGCCCGTAGCCGACGCCGAAAGTCCCTTGGTAGGAGAGCTTCTTGATCTTCAGTGATTGGCAGTCGAGCGCCCCCGCCATGACCCAGAAGGAGCGCAGACCGCACTCCGCCGCTTTCTTGGCGAGTGCGGGATCCATCTGCAGAAGCTTCAGGAATGTGCCCTCTTCGAGGTACTTCATGCAAGCCTTGTCGAAGCGCGGCCCTTCGGCGGCGAAGCCGTAAGGGCCGTCGGGCGTGAGTTTGTGCGAGAGGTCGCCGCTCGCGATGAAGACGGTCTTGCGGTCAAGCTCCTCGGCGGTGCGTGCGATGCACATGCCGAAGCGGTAGTGGTCGAGCGGCGTCAGCCCCGAAAGCCCGACGCGCACGAGACGGAAGTTCTCCGTGTGCGGCTGCAGGAAGCGCAGCGGGATCATCGTGCCGTGATCGAGCGCCGCATTGCGCCCGCCCAAAGGTCCCGCATCGAGTCCGGCTTCGCTTGCGACGGTCGCGAGCGTCTTGGCGAACGCCGTGTCGTATTCGGCGCGCATTTCGACCTCGGGCGCACCGAACTCGGCGAAGCTTCCCACGCCCTCGTCGCCCGGCGAGATATGGAAGTAGTCGGCATACATGACGGCGTGCGGACTCGCGACGACGACCGTATCCGGCTCGAAGGAAGCCGCCTCCTTCATCGCCCGCTCATAAGCGTTTATCGTCAGATGGATCTTGCGCTCCTCGCCCTTGCCGATTTCCGGCAGAATGATCGGCGGATGCGGCACAGCATAAGCAGC
>NZ_JBQNBV010000040.1:0-14818 GCF_052169755.1 Selenomonas sp.
AAGCACGCGCTGCACCTCACCGCCGAAGTTCGCATGACCCGGCGTATCGACAATGTTGATTTTCACATCATTGTAGAGGATCGAGGTGTTCTTGGAAAGAATCGTAATACCACGCTCACGCTCCAAGTCCCCCGAATCCATGACACGCTCCGCCACCTGCTCATTGGAACGGAACACATGGCTCTGCCGCAGCATAGCGTCAACCAACGTCGTCTTTCCGTGGTCAACGTGAGCAATGATCGCGATATTCCTCAACTTTTCATTTACACTCATTTTCGTCCGATGTCCTCCTAAATACGACTTGTCAATAACAGTACAAGTTTATTATAGATGGACTGTAATGTCAAACGCAAAAATACGTTCTCCATACCTTTTGACTATCCTATGCGTCCAGCGCAAAGAGCGCACGCGCAAAGTCCTCGGCAACAAAGGGCCGCAAATCATCAACGCCTTCGCCGACGCCGATCCACTTCACAGGCATGGCAAGCTCGGATTTCAAACCGATGACAACGCCGCCTTTCGCCGTGCCGTCGAGCTTCGTCAAAACGATGCCCGTGATCGCCGCCGCCTTTTGAAAGAGATCCGCTTGACTGATCGCATTCTGCCCCGTCGTCGCATCTAAGACGAGCAGCGTTTCGTGCGGCGCTTCGGCGATCTCGCGCTGAATCACGCGGTTGATCTTCTTGAGTTCTTCCATGAGGTTCGACTTCGTATGCAGCCGTCCCGCCGTGTCAATGATCAAGACGTCGATGCCGCGCGCACGCGCCGCCTTGACCGCGTCGAAAGCGACAGCGGCGGGATCGGAACCTTCCTCGTGACGAATGACGGGCACGCCCGTACGGTCGCCCCAGATCTGCAGCTGGTCGATGGCAGCGGCGCGGAAGGTATCGGCAGCGGCGAGCATGACGGACTTGCCCAGCTCCTTGTAATAAGCGGCGAGCTTGCCGATCGTCGTCGTCTTGCCGACGCCGTTCACCCCGATGACAAGAAGCACCGTCGGCGGTGAAACGGCGACGCGCGTTTCGTCCGAACCGGTCAAAAGAATTTCGGAAATCTTCTCGGCGAGGAACGGCTTCAAGTCCTCCGGCGTATGAATTTCCTTCTTTTTGATGCCCTTTCGTACGTCCGCCATAAGCCGTTCCGTCGTCTTGACGCCGACATCGGACATGATTAAAGTTTCTTCCAGCTCATCGAGCAGATCGTCGTCGATGTCGGCATAGCCGATGATCAATTTTTCAATTTTATTCGTAAAAGTCTCACGCGTTTTGGCGAGCCCTTTTTTCAATCGATCAAAGAATCCCATAATACCTCCTACTATATTTGCGTGCTCAAATCGCTTCGTCAAGGCGCACGGAAAGGACGCGCGACACACCCGCATCCTCGATCGTGATGCCGTACATGAAATCGGCAGCCTCCATCGTCCCCTTGCGGTGCGTAACGACGATGAACTGCGTATGTTCAGCAAATTCGCCAAGGAACTTGCCAAAACGCGAAACATTCGCCTCATCGAGCGGCGCGTCGATCTCATCGAGCACGGAAAAGGGCGCGGGACGATAGCGCAGGAAGGAAAAGAGCAGCGCAATGACGGTCAGAGCACGCTCGCCGCCTGAGAGAACGGAGAGATTCTGCCGCTTCTTCGCCGGCAGCTGCACCTCGATTTCGACGCCCGCATGAAGCACATCCTTCTCGTCGGTCAGAAAAAGCTCTGCTTTGCCGCCGCCGAAAAGGCGCACAAAAATATCGGCGAAATAGCCGCGAATCTCTTGGAACGCCTCCTTGAACTGGCGCGTCATCGTCACATCCATCTCATGAATCATCGCCATGAGATTTTCACGCGCGGCTTCAAGATCCGCCGCCTGCTTGCCCATGAATTCATGACGCTCCAAAAGCTCCTCGTGCTCGCGTATGGCGTTGGGATTGACAGGACCGAGCGCCGCAAGAGCGTGGGAAACATCCTGCATCTTCTTCTTGAGTTCCGCTGGCGTCAGATCGAGCGCTTCCGCCGCCGCCGTCTCCCATGTATGCCCGTGCTGCTCCAAAAGCTCCGCCTGTACCTGCTCAATCTTTACATGCACTTCGGCAGCGGCAATTTCCATCTGATGCAGCTTGTTTTGCAGCTGATTCAGCCGCTGTCCGGCTTCTCTTGCCGCCTTGTCATTCTCTTGATTTTCCGCTTGACACTCAAGTTTCTCTTGATAGAGCTTATCGTAAACCGTTTTGCCTTCGGCATGTTTTTCCTGCCAAGCGGCGACGCGCACGGCGATTTCTTCGCGCTTTGCGCCGCCCTTGCCAAGCTCTTCGTCCAAAGCCGCTTCTTCTTTCAAAGCCGCCTGCGCCTGCTCGTGCGCCCGCGCTTCTTCACGCTCCTTCAAAAGTGCCTGCTCACGTGCACGAATCTTCTCCTGCTCCAAGACGGCGCGCTTGAGTTCCTTCTCATTGATATACTTGCTGAGATCATCGACGTCCTGCTCAAGATCATCCAGCTCCTCTTCCGTTTCCTTCGTTTCTCGCTCCACCTGTTCGAAGCGGCGGCGAGCGGCAGCCGCCTCTTGTGCAGCGTCGTTCTTCTTCGCCTGCGCCGCGGCAAAGGTCAGATCCGCCTCCTCAGCGAGCTTTTCGAGCGTTCGCTGTACCTCTTCCTTCTCCGCGCGCGCTAGGGCTAGGCGCTCATCTCTGACGCGCAGTTCTGCCGCCAGTACAGACTTTTCCTGCCAAGCGCTCACTGCGTCTTCGAGCGCTGCGGCGATCTCCTCTGTTGAAGTTTCTGCAAGACCGCGCTCTTTAGAGAGCGCCGCGAGTTTTTTACTGCCGTCCGCCACACGCTTTTCCAAGCGCTCAATCTCACCGCCGCGGTTGAGGAAGCTCGTTTCCTGCCCCTGCCTGCCGCCGCCCGAGAGCGATCCGCCGGGATTTAAAAGTTCGCCGTCGAGCGTCACGATGCGTAGCCGCCAGCCCAGCTTTTTCTCAATCGCAAGACCATGATCGAGCGTATCGACGACAAGCGTCCGCGCGAGAAGGAAGTCGACGACTTTCTGATATTTCGCGTCCGCACCGACCAGCTCGTTCGCAAAACCGACGGCGCCGGCTTCCTTCTTCGCCGCCTCATCCTGCGTACGGCGCACGACGAGCGTCGAAAGCGGCAGGAATGTCACGCGCCCCAAGTGTGCGCGCTTCAGGAAAGCGATGGCGGCCTTCGCCGTATCCGTATCCTCTGTGACGATGTTTTGCAGACTGCTGCCCAAAGCGACCTCGACGGCACGAATGTAATCGTGCGGCACGGAGATCAGCTCGGCGACGGCTCCCGCGACGCCCTTTTGCCACGGCTCCTTCGCCTGCAGCACAGCTTTCGGCGCACGCGCGAAACCCTCGTATGACGCCTGCATATTGCACAGAAATCTGCGCTTATTTTCATCTGCACGAAGCTCTTCCTTCGCCCGGCTCTCCGCAAGGGAGAGCGTGCGAACTTTCTCGGAAAGCCGCTCTTTTTCGCGCATTTTCTGCGTGCGCTCTTCCTGCAGCTTCCGCTGCTCTTCCTCGATGCGCCGCCGCTCTTCACCGACGTTTTTCGCTTCACCGGCAAGAGCGGCGACAGCCGCCGCCGCTTTCCTCAGCTCATCGACACGTTCCGCGCCGCTCGTCGAGCACTGCGCCAACTCATGCTCGATCAAGAGAAGTTCGTTCTCCCGTGCGAGCATATCGTGCTGCGCAGCGTCCCTCTTTTCTACCGTCGTTCGATGCGTCTCCTTCATCTCGCGCAGCTTTTCACCCAAGGTCTTGAGCGATGTGCGATCTTTAGCGATTGCGGCATCCATCGCTCGATGCTTTTCGAGAAGTTCCCTCTCCACAGAAAACAGTCGCTCTTTCTCTTTGCCTGCATCTTTGGCGGCGGCTTCAAAATCTGTGCGCTGCTTCTCCAAGCGTTCTTTTAGAGCATCGTGCTGATGCGCACGTTCCTTCAGAATAGCGATCTCGCTGCTCGCCTGCTCAATCTGTGTTCGAAGAGCGTTGTTCTTTTCCGCCTGCTCTTGCAGCTTTTCATCCAAGAGCAGGATCGCCCGCCCCAATTCCTCTTTTTTTACCTCGGTCAAGCGCACCTGCGTTTCAGCGGCAATAGCTTCATCGCGTGCCGCTTCCATCTTGCCTGCGCTCTCCTCACGCTCCTTCTTGAGAAGACTCTCACGCTGAAAAAGCTCCGTCAAAGCACAGCGGTTATAAACTGCCTGCATCTCATCATGACGGCGCGTTTTCTCCGCGCTCTCAGCCAAAGGACCGAGCTGCACTTCGATCTCCTGCATGATGTCGCTGACACGCACAAGATTGCCCTGCATATCCTCGAGCTTTCGCAGCGATTCGCGCTTGCGGTTGCGGTACTTCGTGATACCCGCCGTTTCCTCGAAATAGAGGCGGCGCTCCTCCGGCTTGCTGTTCAAGATCTCATCGATGCGGTTCTGTCCGATGACGCTCATGCCATCGCGCCCAAGCCCCGTATCCGCAAAGAGATTGTTGATGTCTTTCAAGCGGCAGCGCGACTTGTTGATGAAGAACTCGCTCTCGCCCGAACGAAAAAGACGTCGCGTCACAACGACTTCCCGATAATCGACGGGCATATCCCCCTCGTTTTCAAAGAAGAGCGACGCTTCGGCAACCCCTAACGCCCGACGCGTCGCGCTGCCTGTGAATATGATGTCCTCCGCTTTCGACCCGCGCAGAGCGCGTACATTCTGCTCACCGAGCACCCAGCGAACGGCGTCCGTAACGTTGCTCTTACCGCTGCCGTTCGGTCCGACGATCGCCGTGACACCCGAATGGAACTCAATTTCGATTTTATCGGCAAACGATTTGAAGCCGTATGCTTCGAGGCGTTTCAACTGCAAAACTTTTTCACCAGCCTATATTCTGACAGCCTATGCGCGCTGTACCGTACATCGCCTCACTGGCGAAACCGCTCCTTAAACTCCTCGGTAGCCGTATACTCCTCCATAAAGGAAACGACTTTGCGTCCCGTATCACTCAGACGCTTTTGCGGACTCCAGAAAAGATTGACCTGAACCCCCATCTCCGGCACAAGCGGGCGGCGTGTGAAGATCGTCTCGCTGCGCGTCACGAAATTCGGCAGGATGGATATGCCGAGACTGTTCGCAACGAGCTGCTTGATCGTCTTGAGCTGCGACGTACAAAGCAGGATCTCCGGCGTGAAGCCGTTTTCCACGCAGCTTCGATAGACCGTATCGTATTGATACGTATTTGGCTGCTGCATGATGAACTTTTCGCGCCGCAAATCAGCAACAGCCACATGCGCAAGCGCCGTCAGCGCGTGTTCAAGCGGCAAACACAACTCCATCTTGTCGCACAAAACCGCCAGCTCGTTGCGATGCGCCTTGGCGACGGGAGAAAGCACGACACCGAAGTCGAGCAGTCCCTCCTCCACCTTCGCCCGAACCTCGACAGAATCGACGTATTCACAGACATCGAGGTTGATATCCGGATGGGCCGCCGTAAACTTCGTAAAAAAATCCGGAAACAAGTACGCCTCAAGCATCGGCGGCAAGCCGAAGTGAACCGTTTTTTTCGCATCGGGACGAAAGCGCAGCATGTCCTGCTCCGCACGCTCCACCGCCTGCATGATTTCCTCCGCATGAAGAAGAAACGCCCTTCCTTCAAGCGTCAGGGACACATGTTTTTGCCTGCGGTCGACAAGCGTCAGACCGATCTCGGATTCCAGCGACTTGATCGCCTTCGTGACGGACGGCTGGGAAACGTGGAGAGCCTCTGCCGTGCGCGTGAAGTTTTCAAGATGGGCAAGCGTGCAAAAATACTCTAATTGTCGAATTTCCAAGCGATTACCTCCTCCAGTTCTCTTTAGGCATTATACCATAACTGCAAGGAATATCACAGAGGAAATTCGTCAAAAAAACAAACCGCCGTTAAAATTTGGGCAAATCTTTCCTTCGGCGTTTGCTTTATCGTACGAGTGAAACAGGCGACAATACCTGTGCGCCCTGACTGTTCGTAAAAATATCGGCACGTACGCCGAATACATCGGCAAGCATTTTGATGTTCAGCACATCGTGCGGCGTCCCCGTGCTGAATATGCGCTTGTCCTTGATAACGGCGATCTCATCGGCATACTGCAAGGCATGATTGATGTCATGCAGCACCATGATGACCGTCATATCATGCTCTCGATTGAGACGCTTGATGATTTCCATGACCTCAAGCTGATGGGCAATATCGAGGTACGTCGTAGGCTCATCGAGCAGTAAATATTCGGGCTGACGCGCCAATGCCATAGCGATCCATGCGCGTTGACGCTCCCCGCCCGAAAGAGACATGACCTGACGCTTTCGCATCGCCTCAAGCCTTGTCTCTGAGATAGCCCAAGCGACGGCTTCCCGATCTTCCTTCGAACGACCGATGCTTCGCCAGCTGCGATATGGATAGCGCCCGTAATCAACGAGCGCCTCCACCGTAAGATCAGGCGGCGCGGCAAGTCCCTGCGGCAGGATAGCGAGACGCTTTGCCAGCGCTTTTCGCTCGATGGAATGAATGTCCTTGCCGTCCAAGAGCACTTCGCCCTCATATTTGCGATTCAAAGCGGCAATCACACGCAAAAGCGTCGATTTGCCCGCGCCGTTTGGCCCGATGATCGCCGTGCGTTTTCCGGCAGGAAACTCGACATTCAAATTCTCTAAGATCCTCTTGCCCGCAAGCGCCACGGAAAGATGGCGAACCGTCAGCGACATCAAAGCTCCCTCCTCAAAAGAAACAAGAAGAACGGTGCGCCAAGCGCCGCCATGAGGATGCCGACGGGCAGCTCGACAGGTGCGAACGCCGTGCGCGCAAACGTATCGCTCAAAGTCACAACCGCCGCCCCGAGGAGCGCGGATGCAGGCAAGAGCAGGCGATAGTCCGAGCCAACCATGAGCCGCGCCGCATGAGGCACGATAAGCCCGACGAAACCCAAAAGCCCGACGACGGCGACGGCGCTCGCCGCCAGAAGCGCCGCAATCGCCGTGAGCAAAAGGCGCGAGACTTCCACGCGAAGGCCGAGGCTTCTCGCAATCTCATCGCCCAAAAGCAGGATATTGAGCTGACGCGAAAAAGCGAGCGCCAGCGCCAAACCTGCAATCGTATACGGAAAGATCATCTCGACCTGCGGCCAGCTGCGCGCTGACAGTCCGCCGACCATCCACATCAAGGCGCTATGTACGCGATCGCTGTAAAAGATCATCAAAGCCGAAATGCCTGCGCCGAGAAAAGCCGACACGGCAACACCCGCCAAGATGATGCGAATCGGACGAATGCCATTCTTCCATGCCAGCAAGTATATGGCAACGGCCGCCGCCATCGCCCCAACAAAAGCTGCCGGCGTCACAAAAGCCTCGTGTCCCGGAAAGACAAGCAAGATAAAGATGCCGGAAAGCCCCGCCCCCGACGATATGCCGATGATGTGCGGATCGGCGAGCGGATTCTTCATAATCGCCTGTAATATGGCGCCCGAGAGCGACAGATGAATGCCCACGAGAGCCGCCACAATCGTGCGCGGCAAGCGGATATTCATGAGAATCTGCGCGTGCACCCCCTCTGCGCCCGAGACAAGCGTCTGCCAGATCTCCGCCGCGGGAATCTCGACGGAGCCTTTCATGACGCTCAGCAAAAAGCCGATACACGCCAAAACGGCGAATATCACCACGATGGATATTCGCCGCTTGAAGGAGCCGGACTGTTTTTTTCCCTGCTCCATGCCGTTCATTGGAATACCTCAGGATAGATGAGTTTCGCCATCATTTCAAACGCTTCGGGATAATGCAGCCCGGGGCTCAAGAGAAAGAGATCCTGCGGCAGATAATAAAGCTTCCCCTGTTTGATCGCGGGAATGCTCTGCCACGCAGGGCTTTCGGCGATCGTCTTTTCCATGTTCTTCTTAATCTCATCCATCTTTCCCATACTTGTGACAAAGATGATCTCCGGATTCTGCTCGACAAGCGTTTCCATACTGTAGGGCGCTGCATCGGGATTCTTCTCCAGCGGCGTCATGCCCGCTGCAACATTTTCCCAGCCAAGCGTCTTGGCAATCGAGCCGGCGATGCTGCCGTCGAGCTGCACACTGAGTCCCTGCGATGTACTGTGCAGAATGGCGACGCGCTTCTTCTCCTGCGGCACGCGCGCAAGCACGCCTTCGATTTTCGCATCCATCTCATGGATGAGCGCGTCGCCCTTCTCCTTTTCTCCCGTGATTTGCGCGAACGTCTTAATCTCGCGCTTCACATCCTCATAACTTCTCATGTCGATGACAATGGATGGAACATTGTTTGCCTCAAGCGTTGATATAAGTTTTTCGTTCATCCCCTTATTGATGAGAACCAGATCGGGCTGGCAGGCGAGAACTTTCTCCACGTCGATTTGGTAAACCTCACCAACGCTTGCCTTATCCTTCGCATAATCAGGCATCTTCGTCTTGGAATCGGGACGACCGACGACGTCGCCGCCTACGGCATGAAGCGGCTCAAGGAACGACGCAGAAAGCGCAACGATGCGTTCGGGCTTCTTCGAGAGTTTGACTTCCCGCCCCATATCATCTTGAATCACAGCAAAGCTCGCACCTTGCTCCGTCTTTGCCGATTTCTCCGCACCACAGCCAGCAAAAAGTGCAGCAGCTGTAAGCAGGAAAAGACCGGTGAACACCATACAAAAATTTCTATGCATTTTCTGTTTCCCCCTCAAGAGCTGCGGCGCGTGAGTATCGTCGAAAGATAATTGACCCTTTTATTCTTCTGCTCCTCGATATCGTCGATGCGCTCCTCATCGGGCAGACCGCAGCGGCTCACCATGACTGCACCCTTTGCCAAGCCATTCGCCCCAAGCATGTCAGCGATTTCCGAAAAGTTTTTATATACCTTCATCAAAACGGCATTATCCGTCACAGGCAGTATCTTGGCAATCTTCTCCGGTGAAGCCGTCGCCGGAATAATGGAAAGGATGTCGTTGCCCTCGACGATCGGATAGCCGAGCTTGCTGCCGATCGCACAGAACGCCGGCACCCCCGGAATCGTCTCGATCGGCACATCCGCATCTTCAAGCAAACGATAAACATAAATATACGTACTGTAAAACATCGGATCGCCCAAGGTCAGGAACGCCACATTCTTGCCTGTTTCCAAAAGCGCAAGAATTTCCGCCTTATTCTTTTCCCATGCTTCCGTGGACTCGGCAAAATTCGCAACCATCGGAAATACTTGGTAGACGATCTCGATATCTTTCTTCAAATACGGGCGTGCAATCGAAAGTGCGACGCTGCCATCCTTCTTTTCCGTCTTGGGCGCGATAAGCACATCTGCCTTTTCAATCGCGTGAATCGCCTTAACCGTCAAAAGTTCCGGATCGCCCGGTCCTACACCGATGCCAAAAAATGTCCCCTTCATCCCTTACCTCCTACTGGCTTTCCAAAAAGTTACGAAAATATTTGACCGCAACAAATCCTTGCTGTATAAATATTTTCACTTGTTTCATCTTATTTTTTCGCAAAATCCTCTGCCATCGCACGCATCGCCGTCTTTTCACACGTCGTCTTGTGCAGGATCGCGGCGTCTTTCAGAGAAGCAAGTCCCTGCGGAATCGGGCTTTCATTCAACGACGCGAGCTTATCGAGCAGAGAAAACTCGTCAAGGCCTTCGCGCGCCGCCCCGAGCGCATCCAAGACGCTCTCGTTGAATTTGTACGGGCTTGCCGTCGAGACGACGACGAGCGGACGCTTGCTGCCCGTATCCTTCTTGTATGCCTGTGCCACACGGTACGCGACAGCGGAATGTGTGTCGAGCACATAATGCTCCTTCGCGTAGACTTCGCGAATCGTTGCCTTCGTCGCGGCGTCGTCGACCCAGCCTGCCCAGAACGTTTCCTTGAGCTTTTGCAGCACAGGTGCGCCGACCTCGTACCTGCCTTCAGAAGCAAGCTGGCGCATCCAGTCCTTGATCTGCGCAGCATCGTTCGTTTCATGGTAGAGCAGTCGTTCGAGATTGCTTGAGATCAAAATGTCCATCGACGGCGAAATCGTCTTATAAAAGTCGCGCTTCTTGTCATAAACGCCCGTTTGCAGAAAATCCGTCAGCACATTATTGCTGTTCGACGCACATACGAGCTGCGCGACGGGAAGTCCCATGCGTTTGGCATAGTATCCCGCGAGGATGTCGCCGAAGTTGCCCGTCGGCACACAAAAGTCGATCTCCTCGCCTGCCTGAATCGCGCCCTTTTCCACGAGATCGGCATAGGCGCTGAAGTAGTAGACGATCTGTGGTACGAGCCTGCCCCAGTTGATCGAGTTCGCCGACGACAGCTTGACGTTCCTGGCGGCGAGCTTATCACAAAAAGCCTTGTCGCTGAAAATTTCCTTGACGCCGTTCTGCGCGTCATCGAAATTACCCTCGACCGCAACGACGCAGACATTCTGCCCCTTCTGCGTGCACATTTGCAAGTTCTGAATCTTCGAAACGCCGCCCGTCGGATAAAACACGAGAATCTTGATCCGATCAACGTCGGCGAAGCCCTCAAGCGCCGCCTTGCCCGTATCGCCCGAAGTGGCGACAAGAATCAAAATCTCAGCGACCTCTCCCGTCTTTTTGAGCGCCGTCTGCAAAAGCTGCGGCAACAGCTGCAAAGCCATATCCTTGAACGCACTCGTCGGCCCATGCCAAAGCTCCAATATCGGAAAATCTTTGAGCATACGCACGGGGGCAACGCGCACATCGTCGAACTTCCCACCGCTATAAGCGCGCGAAATGCAGCCAGCAAGCTCCTCTGCCGTGTAATCCGTAAGGAAAAGCCCCAAAATGCGCGCTGCTCGCTCCTCATAAGAAAGACGCGAAAACTCCGCGATAAAGTCCAAATCAACCGCAGGCATCTCCTCGGGCACAAAAAGCCCGCCGTCTGCCGCCAATCCCTGAATGATCGCTTCCGCCGACGCAGCTTTTGCGCCGCCGCCTCTCGTACTGCTGTATTTCAAATCCTTCACTCCATTCATTTCTCTCAAACGATATGCGCCGCTTCTCTCAGCGCGTCAGATGCGCCGCCGCCGCATGAACGGCACGCTCCAAGTCAGCGGGGGCAAGTACGATCTGCTCGCCGCGCCTGCCTGCGCTGACGGCGATCGTCTCCCACGCATACGCCGAAGCATCGAGGAATACGGGATACTCCTTCTTCGCCCCCAGCGGTGAGCAGCCGCCGCGCTGATAGCCCGTGAGCGCCAGTACCTCCTTGAGATGAACCATCTCCGCCTTCTTGCTCTTCGCCGCCTGCGCCAAAGCTTTGAGATCAAGCTCCGCCGCCCCCGGGATACATGCCATGACAACACCCGCCTTGTCCGTGCGGCAAACAAGCGTTTTGAACACCTGCTCGACAGGCATTCCAAGCTTCTCAGCCGCATGGACGGCGCTCAGATCCGCAAGATCGACAGGAAACTCCCGCAGCTCGTACGAAATCGCCAATCCGTCCAGAATGCGTGCCGCATTCGTCTTTTTGCTCCCCTTCATATCCCTCACCGTTTCTGCACCCGCAAATTGAAGGAAGCGCTGATAAAATGAAGCCGCCCGGATTGGCACAAATGCGCTGCTTCGATCCGGGAGACAAACGATACACGCACAAACGTCCGCTTTATTATCAGTGATTCCTGAAGCTTGCATCTGCTTCGGATACAGATCTTATTATACCATAGGTTGACGAGAACTCCTATGGCTGAAATATCCATACCATACGCTATCTCCTAACATGAAGATAGGTATGATGATTGACGATCATCCGCAAAAGGGATATGATGAAATAAAAACGCCAGGACAGCATGATCGCTGAAAATTTGAAGAGAATGCTTGGAAAGAGGTGCTTCCCTTGCTGAAAATCGCATCTGCACAGATGGAAATACATCCCGGACGACCTGCCGTCAATACCGAAAATATGCTGCGCCGGATCGAAGAAGCCAAGGCGGCTCACGCCGACATCATCATCTTCCCGGAGATGGCGATCCCCGGCTATCTGCTCGGCGACACATGGGAGCAGAACGCTTTCCTGCGAGACTGCGAGACATGCGCCGCCGACATCATCGCAGCTTCTACGGACATCGCCGTCATTTTCGGCAGCGTCGCCATCGATTGGACGAAGAAGAACAACGACGGCAGACCGCGCAAATACAACGCCTGCTTCATCGCCAACGAAGGGCGGTTATGCCACCCCGAAGCGACGCCCTATCCCTTCGTCATCAAGACGCTCATGCCGAACTATCGTGAATTCGATGATACACGCCACTTCTTCAGTCTGCAGAAGCTCGCGCGTGAGCTGGGCACAACGCCCAAGAGCCTTCTCTCGCCCGTTTCCCTGAAAATCCGCAGCAAGCGCTGGAAGATCGGCTGCCTTTTATGCGAAGATGGGTGGAGCGACAACTACGAAATGTCGCCGATGGCACTTCTCAAAGAGTACGGCGGCATTGACCTCTACATCAACATCTCATCCTCTCCCTTCACGCTCGGCAAAAGAGAAAAGCGCCATCGTCTTTTCTCTGCCGAAGCGAAAGAAGCGGGTGCGCCCCTCATCTATGTCAACAATGTCGGCTTGCAGAACAACGGCAAGACCGTCTATACCTTCGACGGTTCAAGCGCCGTCTACAACGCAGAAGGAATATGTATTGCCGCCGCCCCCGCCTACGAAGAGTATCTGCACCATATCGACATCAGAGACATCGCCGCGCATCCCCCGCTCGTACAGAAAGAAAAAACGGACATCGCCCAGATCTACGCTGCGCTTTCCTATGGCGTCAAAAAATTTCTCGAAAGCATCCGTATGGAAAAAGTCGTCATCGGCGCCTCGGGAGGCATCGATTCCGCCGTAGCCGCCGCCCTTTATGTGAGCGTTCTCGGCGCAAAAAACGTCCTGCTCGTCAATATGCCAAGCCGCTTCAACTCGCAGACGACAAAGGATCTGGCACGCACGCTCGCCGAAAATCTCGGCTGCTTTTACGCGGTATTCCCCATCGAAGAATCTGTGCGGCACACCATCGACCAGATTGAGACGACTCCCATCGAGTTCCTTGCCGGCGATGAAAAGAAAACGCTGCCCGTATCCTCGTTTCTCACCGAAAATATCCAAGCGCGCGACCGCAGCTCCCGCGTTCTCGCCGCCATCGCCGCAGCCTTTGGCGGCGGCTTCTCTTGCAACGCGAACAAGGCGGAGACGACCGTCGGCTACTCGACACTCTACGGCGATCAAGCAGGCTTTTTCGCCGCTCTTGCCGACCTTTGGAAACATCAGATCTATGACCTCGCACGCTATATGAACGAGCACATCTTCTGCCGCGAAGTCGTACCGCAGACGACGATAGACATCGTGCCGAGCGCCGAGCTGTCCGACGCGCAAAACGTCGACGAAGGCAAGGGCGATCCCCTGCACTACCCTTATCACGACTATCTATTCCGCGCTTTCGTCGAGCGATGGGAAAAAGCGACGCCCGAAGACATCCTCAACTGGTACGCCAACGGCACGCTTGAGCAGCAAATCGGCTGTGAAAAAGGTCTGGTGCAAAAACTCTTCCGGACGCCCAAAGACTTCATCGCCGACCTCGAACGCTGGTGGAACCTCTTCAGCGGTCTTGCCGTAGCCAAACGCATCCAAGCGCCTCCCATCCTCGCAATCAGCCGCCGCGCCTACGGCTTCGACCACAGAGAAGCGCAAAACGGCGCATACTATACGCGAGCATATCGAAAGCTCAAAGCGCAGCTGCTATCTCGATAAATGCAGACAGCCCGACGGATGATCCGTCGGGCTGTCTGCCGTTTCTTAACGCTTACCTCGCCAATCTCCCTTTTAGAAGCGATATGTAAGCTGTACCCTTGCATAGTTGCCGAGACTAAAGCGCTCGGAGCCGTAGAGCGTATCGCGCACACCGATACCTTTGGCAGCGAACGAAGCGTTTACACACATTCTGCCGTTTCTACCCCTTCGGCTCTTCCAAGAGCGCCAGCAGCTCATCATAGTCTTTCTTCAGCTTGTAATATTCGTCGGCAAGATGCAAAGCGGCGAGCACACCGATCTTCGTGCCCGAGAAGCTGCGGGTCTTTTTGGCGACGTCGCGCATGTTGTCATCCACGAGTTTAGCAAGCCGGCGCACATAGTCGGCAGGTTCATCGCTCTTGAGCGGATACGTTTCGCCGAATATCTCAACGATTACCTTATTTTTTTCCATCGTCTCACCCGCTGTCTTTTTATCCGCGAAGCTCTGCGCCGCACTCTTTTTGGAGCGCTGCCAAGATCTTCGCTACGGCTTCGTCGGCTTCTTCATCTTTCAAGGTCTTGTCCGCCGACTGGAAGTCGACGCTGAATGCCATGCTCTTCTTGCCCTCGGCGACCTGTTCGCCCGTATAAACGTCGAAGAGGTGCAGCTCCTTGAAGAACTTGCCTGCATTTTTCGCGATGGTGCGCGTGAGTGCGGCAGCCTCCATAGTTTCATCGACAATCAATGCGAGGTCGCGCGAGATCGCAGGGAAGCGCGGCAGTGGCTCATAGCGGAAGTTCTTCGCACGATACTTGAGCAAGGTCTCGACGTCCATCTCGAAGATATATGCCTTCTTGTGAATGCCGAGCGCTTTCAGGACTGCAGGATGCACCTCGCCGAGTACGGCGATGACCTCCCTGCCCTTCTTAAAGAATGCCGTCTTCCCCGGATGCAGTGCAAAGTGTTCGCCGCTTTCCACCGTATAATTGGCGATGGAAAGACGCGCGAGGAGTTCTTCCACGACGCCCTTGACGTCGTAGAAGTCGACGGCTTCATTGTCCTGATTCC
>NZ_JBQNBV010000041.1:0-14806 GCF_052169755.1 Selenomonas sp.
AGACGAACCTCCTCGCCTTGAACGCCGCCATCGAAGCGGCGCGCGCAGGCGAACAAGGCCGCGGCTTCACAGTCGTCGCAGAAGAGGTGCGAAAACTCGCCGAGCAATCGGAGAACGCCGCACAGGAAATCACCACACTGATCACCGACAACTCAAAACGCATCGAAGAAACATTCAAAGTCATGCAAGAGCAGAAAGAACGCGTCGGCGAAGGCGTCGAGCAAGTGCATCAAGCAAGCGAGCGATTTGACCGCATCGCTGCCGTTGTCAATGAACTGTCCGAAAAAGTTTCGGGCATCTTGAAAAGCACGCAGCAAATTCACACGCAGAACGTGCGCATGGAAACCTCCGTGCAGCGTCTAAAGTCCGTATCCGACTCAGTGCAGAGCGAAGCGGAAAACGTTTCCGGCGTATCTCAAGAGCAGGCGGCGTCCATGCAGGAAATCGCTGCCGCAAGCTCCACCTTGGCAAACATGGCGCAAGATCTGCAAAAAGCCGTGAGCAAGTTCGATATTGGTTAAAGGAAAAAGAAACAGGAAAAGAACCCGACGAAAGTTCCGTCGGGTTCTTTTTTATCCATAGGAACAACGTGCAAAAGCGGCGATTTTTTGCTATAATGAAGCCACTGTTTCATATTCGGCAAGTACACAAAATATGTCCGCCACGTTGACTGCAAGGAGGCTGCTCATGCTAAAAAATCCCATGAACACTGTCAAGATCGCCGCTTTCTTTCTCTCGTGCGCCCTCCTCTACGCGATCCATCTCGCAAATCCAACATTCTTCCCTGAACTTTGGCAAGTCTTGAAAAGCGGCGACCTCTTAGCGACTGCCGACTACATACGATCCTTCGGCTCATGGGCGATGTTCTTCAGCTTCTGGCTCGTACTCTTCGTCAACGCCATCGGCTTCCCCCCCGCTATCATCTTTTCGACGGCAAACACCCTGATCTTCGGCATCGTCCCCGGCATCATCCTCTCTGTCATCGCCGAAACCGTCGGCGTCACGATCAGCTTTCTGCTGTTGCGTTTCCTGTTCCGCTCCTCAGCGGAGCAGCTGATCGCCAAACATCCGCGACTCAAGAAGGTGGATGCCTACAGCGGCAAGAACGGATTCACCGTCATGCTCATCGCACGCATGGTACCCTACATCCCGTCGGCGCTTCTCAATGCACTCGGCGCCTTGAGCGCCATCAGCCTCAGAGATTACATCATAGCTTCCTTTGTCGGCAAATTCCCCTCGACCGCCATCGAAGCGATCATCGGGCATGATACCGTACTCAAAAATCCCGATCCGACGCGCCTCGTCCTCGTATCGCTCGCGGCTGTCATCCTCATCGCAGGCGCTTGGTACTACGAGAAACGCATGGAAAAAAAAGCCGACGCCATGCAGAAGATCCTCGACAAACATACAAAAATACGAAAGCCTGCGGAATAAACGCCGCAGGCTTTTTCTTTACTTTTTTAGAAGTCTTCGTCCATCCCCGTCGTGTCAACGCCAAAGATCAGCTTATCAAGGGTATGAATGAGCTGGTTGATCTCAGGCTTCGAGATCTGAGCGCTTGCACCGAGATCGTCGCCCTTACGGCGCATCTCTTCAGAAATCAACGACGAGAAGAGCACGAGCGGAATCTTCCGCAGGCGATCATCGCTGCGCACAAGCTTCAAGAGACGATGCCCATCCATTTTCGGCATCTCGACGTCGGAAATGATGATGCGCACCTTTTCAAAGATCTTATCCTGCTCCGTTTTTTCTGCCATCTCCTTGAGGAAGTCCCATGCATCCTCACCATTGCCGAAGTCACGCACATAGGTATAACCCGCGCCGTGCAGCGTGTTGACGAGGAGATCGCGCAGGAGTACGGAGTCCTCTGCCACAATGATGTGCTGCGCAGCACGCCTTTGCTTGATGTCCTCCGATGTGTCGTCAACCGTCGTGAGCTTCTGATTGATCTCGGGATTGATCTCCGCCATGATCGTCTCAAAGTCGAGCAAAAGGACGATTTTGCCTTCCATCTTGACAAGACCGACGACACGCGACTGATCGCCGACTTCCGGCGCCGGCTCCATGTTCTTCCAAGAGATGCGGTGGATGCGCGATACATTGTCAACGAGGAAACCCATGTCGTAGCCATTGATCTCCGTCACAATGATGTTCTGCGAACGCCCTGCCGCCTGTCCGCTCATCACGCCGAGGCAGCGCGGCAGATCGACGAGCGGCACGGCTCTGCCGCGCAGGGTGAACAGCCCGTTGATGTACGGATGCGCCTGCGGCATCGTCGTCACAGGAAAATCAGAAGCCTTGATGACTTCGCGCACCTTCGCTACATTGATGCCATAATCGACAGCGCCGATATTGAACTCAATGATCTCAAACTCATTTGTGCCGGTTTCCAGCAAAATGCCCTTTTTTTCTTCTGCCATGAAAAATCCGCCCCCATTTCATACTCTAAGGAAATAATTCGTTAAAAAGACTTAAAATCCTTCTTTATATTTCAAGAATCGCAGATTATTTTCGCGCTTCTTTCTCATTTTCTTCATGCAAAGTCCCATCGTAAAGAAATGTCCAGCCGTCCTTTTCCTCAATGCGCCCTGCCTTGAGCAAATGTCCCAAGGCGCGTTTGAACGCCGCTTTGCTGATTTGAAACTTCGCCTTGATGATTTCCGGCGGCGTCTTGTCACTGTACGGCATCTTCCCCTTATGACTTTCCAAGTGATGCAAGATGCGCTCAGCGTCCGTGACAAGCGCCTTTTCCTTCGGCTCTCGCAGAGAACCGTTGAGTCTGCCGTCGCTGCGCAGGTAGGTGACGCGCACTGTGACTTCTTCGCCCACGCGCGGCCGCTCCTTCATCTCCTTGTGGGGGACGAATACGATATAGCGCTCATCCGTGAAGAGGAACGCGCCGCTTTCCGTGATGTTGTAGATCGAGCCGGAGAGCTTAGCTCCGATGCGCACATCGACTGCGGGCTTCGATGCACGGCGAAGCTCGTCCTCGACTTCCATCGTCACGGCAAGTCTGCCGGATTTATCCGTGTAGAGCTTCGCCCAAACGACCTCGCCGATCTGCGGCCTGCCGCGCATACCCGCGTAGGGCAGAAAGATGCCGCGTTCGGCGCCGACATCGAGAAAAGCCCCGTCGCGGCTCACGTTGATGACGGCAAGGCGTGCGACCTGCCCTTCTTTCATGCGCGGCACCTTCATGCTCGCCGTCAAACGGTGCTTGGGATCAAGGTACAAGAACACCTCGACGATCTCGTCAACGGCAACTTCACGCGTCTGCTGCGTCTTGTGCAGCAGGATGTCGTCTGAGGTATTGCCCGTCTCAGCGTCGAGAAAGGCGCCAAGCTCGCTGATGCGTGCGACGCGAAGTCGTGCGACTGTGCTCGGACCGTACTTCCTGCACTTTTCTTGCGCCATCCTCTAGTCCTCGTAATGCGCGATCGGCGCATCGCTCCAAAGACGTTCCAACGCATAGAACGCACGGCTTTCCGTCATAAAGACATGCGCTACGCAGTCGCCGTAGTCGAGAAGCACCCACTCGCCCTCACGGTATCCTTCCTTATGCAGATAGGATTTCTCGTGCTTTTCCAACAACTCATCTTCAATATTGTCAGCGATGGCGCGCACCTGCGTCGCCGTATTCGCCGAGCAGACGATGAAATAGTCCGCAGCCGTCGTAAGCTCCGCCATACGCAGGATGACGATGTCCTCCGCTTTCTTATCACTCGCAGCCTTGGCGATCGCCTGGCTGATTTCTTCCGGTGTATTGCTCAAAATTCATGCCTCCTACTGCTCTTCACTTATTATCGTCATTTTCTCCCTCATGCTTTACCAGTTCTGGGAATAATTCTTCAATTTTTTGCCGAATCGCACCACGATCGGGCAGCCAATAGCCGTCATGCTGCGAAGTGGGCAGGATGAGCGTCTTGGGCGGCGCACTGCCGAGATTCTTCAAGACCTTAGCCAGACGCGCCGAGTCGAAAATCTCCGCGCTCGTCGTCATGCGATACTTAAAGATGTCCGCTACATCAGGCAGCTTCGGTATCGTATCGACCTGCAGAAATTTTTCGTAAAGAGCCTTGGCAAAACGCTGCTGGCGATGCAGTCTGCCGACCTCGCCAAGCTCCGAACTGCGGTAGCGCAGATACTTCTGCGCCGTGTCGCCGTCCATGTGCTGAAATCCCTTGGGGATGCGGATCGAAAGCCCCGCCTCGGGATCGTCGTAGTTCATCTCATCCTCGACGTAGAGATCGACGCCGCCCAAGACGTCGACCAGCTCGGCGAGCGCCTGTGTGTCAAGCGTCACATACTGATGAATGGACACGCCAAGAAGCGCGGAAAGCGTCTGCACCATCGTCGGTGCGCCGCCGTGCGCATAGAGATCGGTCGCTCGCAGCTCGCCGCCCCCCTGCGGCAGCGGTACGATCATGTTGGGCGGCACGGTGATGGCACGCAGGCTGCCCGTTGCATTTTCCATGCTCAAAAGCAGAATCGTGTCGGCATGTTTTCCCTCCGTACCATTCTCGTCCGCGCCGTCGTCGATACCGAGAATGAGCACGTTCGTATAGCCGTCGAACTTCGCGTCGATGTGGCTGTCGCGCACCTGCCGCCGCTCTTCGTAGCCCTGGTAAACGGCATCGATCTCCTGATAGATGCCATGACCGATGCCGTAAAGAAAGTAGCCTGCGACGGCGAGCACCGCGATGAATATGCCGAGAAAGAACATCAGCACGATGAGACGTGCGCGTCGAATGCGGCGGCGGCGAGCCTGCTCCTTGCGTTTGAGGCGGATATTTTCCTGCGTGCGGCTCTTCGCTCTGCGCGTCATGGCTCATGCCTCTCATTTTTCCGCAGGGACAGCAGGATTTCGTTGCGTGCCGCCACCGTCGCCGGATGAATGAGCCGTCCGGTCTCTAAAATAAATTCGATGGACTTCGACAGCCCTTCGAGCAGCATCGCATCGAGATCTGCCGTGTACGCCAGCTCTCGCAGAGCCTTGACCTCGGGATAGTCGCGCTGCGGCTCGATCATGTCGGCGAAGTAGACGATCTTGTCGAGCTTCGTCATGCGCTCGCCGCCGACGGTATGCCGCCAAATCGCCTGCTGTATTTCGGCGTCTTTCACGCCATAAAGCTCCGCTGCACGCTTCGCCCCCACATAGGCATGCAAAAGGAGCGGCATCGCACGCTCAACCTCACCATAGTCGATCGAGCGCCGCGCCGCTTCAGAAGGCAGCTCCGTCACAGCATATTCGCGTGCGCAGTCGTGCAAAAGCCCCGCGATACGCGCCTTGTCTGCATCCACGCCGAAACGCTCCGCAAGCATGACAGCAGTATCCGCCACGCCGAGGGAATGTTCATAACGCTTCTGCGGCAGCCGCCTCGCCAGCTCCTCTTTCATTGCCTCATAATTCATTGATACAGACCTTCTTTATAGATGTACGTTTCCACCGACTCCGGCACGAGATAGCGGATGGAACGCCCCTCTTGCAAACGGCGGCGAATATCGGTCGAAGAGATCTCAAGTTCCGGCGTTTCCACGCAATGAATGCGCGAAAGCACCTCTTCGCCAAGGCGTGCACGCACATCCGTCAAGGAGATCGGCGCCCCCTTGCGCCTCGCCGCCGCGAAGTGGCAGAGAGAAAACAGTTCCAAAATACGATGCCATGTGAAAATCGTGTTTAGCTCGTCGCCGCCGATGATGAAGTAAAAGTCCGCATGATCGCCGTGCGTTTCGACAAGCGCACGCAGCGTATCGTAGGAGTACGAGGGACCTTTTCGCTTCATCTCCACATCAAGCGCACGAAAGAACGGGTTGCTCCCGACGGCAAGCTGCGTCAGGCGCAGGCGATGCTCCGCCGACGCCCCCCGTCGCTCGGGCTTGTGCGGCGGCTCGGCAGCAGGAATAAAGATCACCTCAGCAAGTCGGAGCGCTTCCCGCGCCGCCTCCGCGATGGTCAAATGTCCGATATGGATGGGATCGAACGTGCCGCCCATGACGCCGATACGCTTTTTTTCCTCCGCCATACTCCCACCTCCGCCGCAAAACAAATCAGCCGAAAAGCGCGATCATCAAAGCCAGCCCAGCCGCCATACTTGCGAGGATAATGAGACACGCGCGCATGGCATCGTAAAAGTCGTACGCGCCCTTGTCCGTCGAAAGATACTGCCGCAGCGCATACAAATAGCCAAAGATGCGTTTCATTCGCGCACCTGTCCTTCGCCGTAGATCAGATACTTCATCGTCGTCAGCTCGACGAGTCCCATAGGACCGCGTGCGTGCAGCTTCTGCGTACTGATGCCGATTTCCGCGCCGAAGCCAAACTCGCCGCCGTCCGTAAAGCGCGTCGAAGCGTTGACATAGACCGCCGCCGCATCGACCTCCGCTTGAAAGCGGTGCGCGTTCTTGACGTCGTTCGTGACGATGGCTTCCGAGTGTCCCGTATTGTAGCGATTGATATGCACGATGGCTTCATCCATATCGCGCACGACCTTGACCGACAGAATGAGATCGCCGTACTCCGTCGACCAGTCATCCTCTGTCGCTTCAGCAAGCGCACCGCAAATCGCCCGCGCCTTTTCCGAGCCGCGCACCTCGACGCCTACGGCTTCCATTGACCGCACGATGCGCGGCAGAAAGTCGGCAGCGATGTTTTCATGCACGAGCAGCGTTTCCATCGCGTTGCAGACCGACGGGCGCGACACCTTCGCGTTCAGGGCGATCTTCTCCGCCATAGCGAGATCGGCGCTCGCATCGACAAAGGTGTGGCAGACGCCGCTGCCCGTCTCGATGACGGGCAGCGTGCTTCCCTGCACCACAGCGCGAATCAGCCCTGCACCGCCGCGTGGAATGACGGCGTCTACGAGACCATTGAGATGCAGCATCACCTCGACGCCTTGACGGTCGGTCGCATCGATGAAGCCGATCGCCCCTCGCGGAACGCCTGCCTCCTGCGCCGCCTGCGCGAGCAAAGAGGCGATCGCCGTATTCGAGCGAATCGCTTCCGAACCGCCGCGCAGCAGCACGGCGTTTCCCGACTTCAGGCACAATCCCGCCGCATCCGCCGTCACATTGGGACGCGCCTCATAGATGATGCCGACGACGCCGAGCGGCACGCGCACGCGGCGAATCTCCAACCCGTTCGGGCGCACCGTCGAGAAGTCGCCGCGTCCCACAGGATCGGCAAGAGCCGCCGTTTCGCGCAAGCCCTGCGCCATCGCATGAATGCGGCTCTCATCGAGCATCAGGCGGTCAAGGTAAGACCGCTTGACATCCTTCTTCATACGCGCCTCTTCCAAATCCTCAGCATTCGCATCCAAGATGAGTTTCGCACGCTTTTCGAGCATATCCGCCATAGCATGAAGCGCCCGATTCTTCTCCTGCGGCTTCATCGTCGCCAAAATCCGCGACGCTTCCTTCGCCGCCTGCGCCTTTTCTCTGACCAACGCTTCGATGTTCATGACGAACCCCTCCTCATGCTTTCTGCTGCAAAACCGCCCTCAGACCATCAGCACCATATTGTCACGGTGAATGACTTCCTCATGAATTTCCCCTTCGATAAGTCCTGCGAAATCACAGCTCTTCCGTCCGGCGATCTTCGCAATCTGCGCTGCACTGTAATTGACGATGCCGCGTGCAATCTCCTGCTCTCGCGCCGAGAGCACGCGCACCGTCGTCCCCGCCGCAAAACCGCCTTCGACGCTGACGACGCCCGCCGCCAAAAGGCTCGATCCCTGCGTTCGCATCGCCCTTTCACAGCCCTCGTCAACGATGATATCGCCGGCGATACGCTTGCCGAAAGCGAGCCAACTCTTTCTGACCTTGAGATGCGATTCCTTCGCGGGGAACACCGTACCCACAGGCTCGCCCGCAAGAACGGCAGAAATCACATCATCCCTCGCACTCGGCGCGATGACGAACGTCGCGCCTGCGTTCACGGCGATCTTCGCCGCCTCGATCTTCGTCGCCATGCCGCCCGTGCCAAACGAAGACCCCGCGCCGCCCGCCATGCGCTCGATCGCCGGCGTGATCTCCGCGACCTCCAAAATCAGACGCGCCGCTTTATCCTTCTGCGGATTCGCCGTATAAAGCCCGTCGATGTCCGACAAGATGAGAAGCGCATCGGCGTCGATCAAGGTCGCCACCGTCGCCGACAACGTGTCGTTATCGCCGATCTTGATCTCATCGACGGCGACGACGTCGTTTTCATTGATGACAGGCACGGCGCCCATAGCGATGAGTTCTAAAAGCGCGTTGCGCGAATTGGCATACTGATGATGACGCGCAGCGTTCTCCTTCGTCAAAAGCACCTGTGCCGCCGTCTGCCCGTAGTCGGAGAAAAACTTTTTATAAAGGGTCATCAAGCTCGACTGCCCGATGGCAGCCAAAGCTTGGCGCGCGGGGATAGCCGCCGGCTTTTTGCGAAGCCCGATGCTGTCCATGCCGATGGCGATGGCGCCCGAGCTGACGAGCACCATCTCACGCCCCGCATTCTTAAGATCGGCGATCTCGCGCACCAGCCGATCCATGCGCCGAAAATCGGGCTTTCCCGACGTGCGCACAAGCGTGCTCGTACCGACCTTGACAACGATGCGCTTCGCTTCACGCAGGCGTTCGCGGGCATTCATACGACCAAGCCTCCTCGCTTACCTCTACTCGCGATATTCAAACTCCATGTCGCCGATATGCACCGTCATGCCCTCGCGGATGCCGCGCTCCTTTAAAAGCGCGTCGATCTTCTTCATGCGCCAGATGTACTGGAAGCGGCGCACCGCCTCATCGTTGCCGAAGTTCGTCATGGCGACAAGCTTTTCCAGCGCCTTGTTCGAGACGATGAAATCGGCGCGGTCGTTGCGTGTGATCGTCACAGCATCTTCCGACTCTGCCGCAAAGGATGCATCGTAGACGCGCACGGTCTCGCTTTCCTCCGGCGGTTCATCCTTCATGACTTCAAGCGTTTCGCCCACATAGTCGATAAGTTCCTTCAAGCCTTGATGCGCCGCCGCCGAAACGGCGAAGAGCCGTACGCCCTCCTTCTTCGCAAGAGCCTCTAAACGGGGCAGATTCTCAGCCGCCGCGGGCAAATCCATCTTATTGGCGACAAGGATCTGCGTGCGTGCGGCGATCTTTTCACTGTACTTTTTAAGCTCTGCGTTGATACGATAATAATCTTCGACGGGATCGCGCCCCTCAAGCCCTGACGCATCGACAAGATGCAGGATGAGACGCGTGCGTTCGACATGACGCAGAAAATCATGCCCAAGCCCTGCGCCATCCGCCGCGCCCTCGATAAGCCCCGGAATATCCGCCATGACGAAGTTCTTCTCATAATCCGTCTGCACAACGCCGAGCACAGGAACGAGCGTCGTGAAATGATAGGCGGCGACTTCCGGACGCGCCGCCGATACCGCCGTGATGAGGCTCGACTTGCCGACGCTCGGATAGCCGACAAGACCGACGTCGGCAAGCAGTTTAAGCTCCAACAGAAGTTCCTTGCTCTCCCCCGGCTCACCGAGTTCAGCGAAAGTCGGCGCACGATTCGCCGCATTGGAAAAGCGTGCATTGCCGCGTCCGCCTCTGCCGGCTTTCGCGATGATGACCTCTTGCCCGACTTCCGTAAGATCGGCGAGCACCGCCCCCGTCGCTGCATCTTTAACGAGCGTCCCCGCAGGCACCTTGATGCGGCACGGCTCGGCATTCGCCCCCGTCATATTCTTGATGTCGCCGTTGCCGCCGTCCTTGCCCCTGAACTTCCGATGGTAGCGGAAGTCGAGCAGCGTGTTCATATTCGGATCGACGACGAATACGATGTCGGCGCCGCGGCCGCCGTCGCCGCCCGAAGGGCCGCCCTTCGGGATGAACTTCTCGCGGCGAAACGCCGACTTTCCTTTGCCGCCGTCCCCCGCCTTCACACTGATTTTCGCACGATCAATAAACTGCATCGCTGCCTCCCCCCTCGCCCTGATGCACATGCCTCATAGCCGGAATCGTACGCGGCTCCCGGCGATAAAGCATGGGCGTCAAGCGTCCTGCCGAAAAACCTCGGATAGAAAAAGATACCTGCGTCGCGGATGGCGCAGGTATTCTTCATCTTGCAATATTAAGCCTAAGCCGTCGGATAAACGCTGACTTGGCGATTGTAGCGACCCTTGCGCTCAAAAGCGACCTTGCCCGCCACCTTAGCGAAAAGCGTATCATCCTTGCCGATGCCCACATTGTGACCCGGATGGAAGTGCGTGCCGCGCTGACGCACGAGAATGCTGCCCGCCGTCACAAGCGTTCCCGCGTGCTCCTTGACGCCAAGGCGTTTGGACTCACTGTCGCGTCCGTTTCTGGTGCTGCTCACGCCCTTTTTATGTGCGAAAAGCTGCAAATCAAACTTAAACATAGATCTCACCCCTCTTTATCCTCGATTCTCACGGCGTTGGGTTCAATCTTTCGGATCTCATCCAACCCCAGCCGCATCGTCTCCAACACGGCTTCGGTGAAATCGTCGGGCGCTTCTTGGAGCTTCAAGAAAAAGTCCCCGCTCGCGACACGATAGCTTACGCCGCGATGCAGATGCTTCCCTATGCCGAGAAGCGCCGTCTGCACCAGCGTAGAAACCCCCGCACAGACGATGTCGGCGCCATATTCGCCGTTATGCCCCGTAACTCGGCAGCCCGATATTTTCCCGTTCTGACGCTCGATCTGAATTTCAATCATCAAGCCTCAATCTTTTCGATAACAACCTTCGTGAACGGCTGGCGATGACCCTGACGACGGCGGTAGTTCGACTTCGCCTTGTACTTAAAGACGAGAATCTTCTTGTCCTTGCCCTGCGCCTGAACCTTGCCCATCACCTTAGCGCCCTCGACGAGCGGACGGCCGACCTTGACGGCGTCGCCGTCCACAACCGTCAGAACCTCATCGAACGTCACGCCCTCGCCCTCTTCGGCGTTGAGCTTCTCGATGCGGATGACATCGCCCTCGGCAACGCGGTACTGCTTGCCTCCGGTCTTGATAATAGCGTACATGAAAACACCTCCCTGCGTGTTACTCGCCGACTACGGTACGGCAAACGCCGTTTCAAAACCCCATCGAGCGGTTAAGGAAACACGGATAAACCTTAATAAAATCCGCTATCTCCTAAAAATGCCGCGCCAAAGCCGCACGTGCATTTACCGTAAAATAATATCATACGACATGGGAAATGTCAAACATTTTAGCGGGCGATGCACGCAGCTGCGCCTTATGAAAATCCACAAAAAAGCCGCCGAGCGAAATCGGCGGCTTACCTTTCCAAATGGCGGAGTGGAGAGGATTCGAACCTCCGCTGCAGTTGCCCACACTAACGATTTAGCAAACCGTCCTCTTCAGCCTCTTGAGTACCACTCCGTATGCGATTGGCGCACAAGCCGCGAAAAAATCTGTCCGCAAGCCAGCGACATAAGATATAATAACAGACCCATGCCGCCTTGTCAACCGAAATTTTCCGTAAGCTACATGATCTCCTTGTGCCTGCGCTGCCAGCCCGGCAGAAGCCTGCCCGTGCTCCACGGCTCCATGACCTCGCGGCTGCGGTAAGGCCGTGCGCCCCAGCGTGCGGGAATCTTCTTGCCGAGCAGCTTTTCCAGACGCGCGGCGATTTCCCGCAGCGATAGCGCCGTCCCTGCACTTACGGCGTACTCGCCGCAAATGTCCGTTCTGTCCGCTGCAAGATACTCCGCCGCGAGCCGAAAGGCTTCGGCGACGTCATCGACATGGACGAGGTCGAGCTTCTGTTCGCCGGGCGAAAGAGCAAGCTCTTCGCCCGTCTTTGCCGCCTCCTCTAAGAGCGCGAGAATCTTGCGCCGCGTATCTCCCTCGCCATAGGTATCGAAGAGTTTCAAACCGACGGCATGAAGCCCCGCTGTCTCCTCGTAGTAGCGCAGCATGACCTCGAAGGCTTCCTTCGTCGCCGCATAGAGGTTGACGGGCGAATAGCGCATCCCTTGATAGTGCTGCCAGCTCGTGCCCGCAAAGACGAAGCGGCGCACATCGTTCTTCGCCATCGCTTCCAAAAGCTCCGTACCGAAGAGGATGTTGCTCGCGACGAGCGCCGGAATGTCCGCACTCTCATGCGCGGCAAGGTAGAGTGACGCGAGATGAGCGACGACCGTCGGCTCCGCCTCGCGCACGATATCCGTGAGCGTGCCGCCTGCGTACACATGGAAATCGACACGCCCGCGCACCGCAGCGGGAAGCGCCTTCAAATCCGACGACGGGCGCACGATGGCAGCGACATCCCAGCCTGCCTCGATCATGCGCTGCGCGAGGCGCCTGCCGACAAAGCCCGTGACGCCCGTCAAGAGGATGCGCTTCTTCATCGCGCACCGCCCCCTCTCCTCTGCACGATTTCACGCGCCCAGCCGCAAAGTATCTCGTCTGCGGGGAAGAGCCGCGCGAAATGGCGCACGGAACTCTTGCTCTCGCCCAAGAGGATTTCCGGCAGCTCCTTCGGCACGCTCCCCTGCGCAAAACCTTCGCGAAGCGACGGCGGCAGGAAGGTCAAAAACACCTCATGCGGATCTTTCCCCATGCCGGTGAAATCGCACAGCGTCTTCTCCATTTTCATGATGTCATCGTAGACGGCGTTCAAATGCGCCGCCGTGCGCCCTACGGAAAAGTTCTCCTCGATATAGCGCCGCGCATTTCGCCCGAGCCGCGCACGCTCCTCAGGATGCGCATAGAGACGGCGCAGAGCCTGCTCGAACTCCTCAGGCGTGCGCACCAAGAGTCCCGTCTCGCCGTGACGCACGAGATGCTTTTCCGCACATTGGTCGAGCGCGACGACGGCAAGACCCGCATGCATCGCCTCAAGCAGCACATTCTCCGTCGTGCCGAAATGCTGCGGATTGAGCAGATAGGCGAATACATCCATACGGCGCAGTTCCGCCGCCACATCCGTCACATAGCCCGCAAAGGAAAGTTGCTCGGCAAGACCAAAAGGCGCCGCATCGCGGCGAATCCGCGCCTCGTTCTCCGCGTCGCCGACCAGACGGAAAAAAGCGCCGCGGATGTCCTTGACACGCGCACAGAAGCGCACAAAATCGGGATGCAGCTTCGCATAGGAAAGCGTGCCGACGTAGCCGACGGAAAATCCCGCGTGCGCCTCATGACGCGGCTCCTCTGCCGAAAAGTCGCCGACGCTGTTGACCATCGCGGCGTGTTCCTTCGCCCAAGTGCGCTGCGCCGCGTCCCAGAAAGGATTCTCATACGAATATGCCGACGTGAATACGAAGCGCTGCGGCACGCGCAGGAATACGGGCGGCAGCCAAGGATAGAACGCACCCGAAACGTGCGCCCAGAGGACGAGCCGCGCAGGCACGGGCGGCAGCTCCAGCAAGAAGCGCACCATGCGCGGGTGATGCCACCACTCCAACTGCACGATGTCCGCACGCGCCATCGCTTCGGCGATCTTCGCCGCATCCTGCTCGACGTGCGCGGCGACGCCCGCCTCGGCAAGAAGATCGAAAAAATTGCGCTTCTCCGGCTCTTCGAGCAGCAGAAGCTCGTGGCGATCCCCGCCCTCGGCGGCAAAGGCGGCAAGAAGCCCCGAAAGCACCTTGCCGACGCCGCCGCCCATGTGCGTCGTGATATGAAGCACCTCGCGCATCGTCATCCCCCTCGTACATCGACACGTCAAAATATCAAACCATCAAAACGGACTCGAAAAATCTGCTAAAGAAACGAACCCCTGATCGCGCTCCGACAGAAGCGGCGAAGAAACACCCCAGTCGATACCCGCCGTATCCCAGCGTATGCCCGCATCACACGCGGGCGCGTAGACGCTCGTCACCTTGTACATCATGACGGCTTCATCGCTCAAAGTCAAAAAGCCGTGCGCCATGCCGCGCGGAATATAAATCATCTCGCCCGAACCGCCGGACAGCATGAAGCTCTGATGCGCGCCATACGTCGAGGACGCGCGGCGCAAGTCGAGCACGACATCGAGCACCTTACCGCTCATGCACCAGACGAGCTTCTCGTGGTCGGCGGGCGGCAATTGGAAGTGGAGACCGCGCAGCACATTCCTCTTGGAAACGGAGAAATATTCCTCTCGAAACTCCGTCGTCAGTCCCAACTCGTGAAAAGCGCCCTCATGATACACCTTCGTGAAAGAGCCGCGCATATCCTCGCGCACCTTCGTGCGCAGGACATAGCAGCCCGCAAGCCGCGTTTTTTCACGCGTGAAATTCCCTGCTGCCTCCGTCACGTCCAATCCTCCTCAGAAAATGCCTGCTCGAAACTGCACGGACGAAGCTCCAAGGCATCCTCGATCGTCATGCCCATGCGCCGCTCGAAATCCTCCTTGATCGCAAAGAGCGCCGCCCAGCGCGAGGGGACGTTCGCCGCATCAAGACCGTAGCGGCGGATGATATCGACGAGCCGCTTCTCCAGGACGACGATGCCCGAAGCGTCGCCCAGGACATCGGCAAGCTGAATCAGGCGGTCATAGTCCGTGTAGATGATGCTTGGAAGGTACTCTCGCAAGAAAGCGATATCCTCCTCCGTGCTGTCCCAAACGCCCGTGACCGAACGCGCATCCTGCACGGGAAACGAGTGCGTGAGGCATATACGCGCCGCTTCCTCATAGCCTTCCGCTCGCAAATAGCGCCAGCCGCAGAAAATGTGGTTGATCTTCATCTCGCCGAAGCGCCGTCCGATGTCATGCAAAAAGCCGTACGCCATCGCGAGATCAGCGTCCAGCCCCGGCACGCGCGCCGCGATCTTCCCCGCCGCCAGCCCGACGTAGTACGAGTGGCGAATCCAGAGCTTCGGCGCGCGC
>NZ_JBQNBV010000042.1:0-14784 GCF_052169755.1 Selenomonas sp.
CTGCCGCAGACGGTATAGCCGACGGGAGCGGCGGCGTCGTGCAGGGTGGCGAAGCTCTTGACGGAGACGCTGCCGAGCATGACGTCGCCTGCGAGCGGGGAGAAGGTATCTTCCGGCACAGCGACGCTCTCTTTTATGGCGCGAAGGGTCGCCGGACGCGCGAAGAGCGGCAGCCGATACTCTTTCAGAAGCGTCGGCAGCCCTTTGATATGGTCGCTGTGCTCGTGCGTGATGAATACGCCGTCGAGATCAGCGGGATCGACGCCGAGATCGCGCAGACTGCGTGTGATGCGCCGCGCGCTCACGCCGGCGTCGATGAGGATGCGCGTGCCGTCAAGCTCGATGTACGCTGCGTTGCCCTTGCTGCCGCTCGCGAGTACGGCGACGCGCAGACCGCGCACAGGGTTTTGCACGGCTCTCTTCTTTGGCGGCGCATCGAGAGCCATCCGAGCGGCGCGTGCCGCACAGTCAGCGGCGGCACGCGAGAAAGCGGCGCTTGCCGCAAAGCCGCTCAAGAGCGCTTCACTCCATGCGGCAAAATGAGGACGGATGCGGGCTTTTCTTCGGCGAGCAGCGACGACGGCTCTTCTTGTGCCGCTTCTTTGCCGCTTTCGATCATGCTCTGCGCCCTTTGATTCGCTTCCTGCAGGCGCAGGAGCCCTTCGACGAGGTCGATGTCTTTTTTCGTCGCAAGCGTTTCGAGCGCGGATGCGACGTGCTGCAGGAACTGCTGCAGCTGATGCGTCTGCTCGTCCTGCTTGCGTTCGCGCACTTTCGCCGCTTCGCCGCTGTCGCGCTGCGCCGTATCGAGCGAAGCCAAATGCCCGGAGAGCGCCTCGTGCTCACGCTCGATGTCCTCGGCGATCTGCCCCGCCGTCTCCACAAGCCCGATCTCGATGGCGGCATGACGCTTCAAAATATCGGTGAATCCCTGCTCCTGTGCGCTTGCCACATATTCGAGCGTACGCGCGAGCGAGTCTTTGAGATCCTGCGCCCCCTTTTCCTGCGCGGCGCGCATCACGCCGATCTGACGCGCGATCTCTTTCTGCATCATGGTCCCGAGAGCGCTCGTATCGACAGCGGGGTTGATACGAAAAGCCGCAAGGTCACGCGAAAGGCTCCTCGCGACGGAAGCGATCTCCCGCGCAAGATTTGCCTCCATCGTGTCTAAGCGGCTCGCGAGCGAGCGCTCGATGTCGTCGATACGGCTCATGACAGCACGCTCACGGCGCATCGCATCGCGCTCGGCTTGGCGGCGCACGTCATGCACATCGCCCAATGCCTGCTCCAGTTCTTCGATTCGCTTTTCCAGGTCTTTCTTATCCTCCGAGGTAATCAGCCCCGCCCGCGAAAATATGCTCTTTCCCATCGAAAATACCCTCCAAAACGAAGTAAGCTATATGCACAATTATGATACTATGTTCTCGGAGATTTTTCAAGAAACCACCGATAAAATGACATCGCCGGCGTCATACATCGGGCAGCTGCCAGTCGATGGGCGTCTGTCCCGTGCTTTCAAGGAAAGCGTTGGCACGCGAGAAGGGACGGCTGCCGAAGAAGCCGCGGTGGGCGGAGAGCGGACTTGGGTGCGACGATTCGATTACGGCGTGCGGCGGCGCAGCGATCATGACTTTCTTGCGGCGTGCAGGCGCACCCCAGAGAATGAACACGAGGGGCTTTTCCCGCGCAGCGAGGAGCGCGATGATACGATCGGTGAAAGTCTCCCAGCCATGCCCGTGATGCGAGGCGGCGGCGTGCGCACGCACGGTCAATACGGTGTTGAGAAGCAGCACGCCCTGCTTCGCCCACGGGGCAAGGCAGCCGTTGTTCGGCGTCCGGCAGCCGAGGTCGCTCGCCAGCTCTTTGAAGATGTTCTCAAGCGACGGCGGCGGCGCAACGCCCGCCTGCACGGAAAAAGACAGTCCATGCGCCTGTCCCTCTCCGTGGTAGGGATCCTGCCCCAAGATCACGACTTTCGTATCGGCGTAGGATGTATAATGAAGCGCATTGAAAATCGCATACATATCGGGAAATATGCGGCGCGTGCGATACTCGTCGATGAGGAAGCGGCGCAGCTCTTGATAGTAGGGTTTCTTCATCTCATCGGCAAGCAGCTCGCCCCAATCGTTTTGAAAAATCTTCATGGCGTATCACTCCTTTTCGTCCATAAATTACAGCAGATTGCAAAAAAATCATCCGACAAATGGTATGCGCCAGTGCAAAAATTCTTATCCCATATTCCCAAAGCAGCGTTTTTACAGTATACTGAGAAATATAGGTATCCTTGATACATTCAGCCCCAGCGGTCGCCGCACGGAAAGGATGGTTTTTATGCGCCTGCGTCGTTTGCGCAAAGTTTTTCTCGTATTCGGGCTTGCCGTCTTTTTGGCGGCGGGTACGGCTTCTGCCGCGCCGATTCTTGCGGAGAACTCCCACGGACACGATGTTTTCAAACTGCAAAAGGAGCTGAAACGCACCGGCTATCTCACGGATGAGCCGGACGGCATTTTTGGCAGCCGCACGAAGAACGCTGTACTCGCATTCCAACGCGCTGAGCGGCTGAAGGAAACGGGCGTCGTAGACCGCGAGACGTGGAACCGCCTGCAAAAGCACCCTGCGCAAGGAGACGGCGTCCCCGCCGATGTACAGCCTGCACCGAGCGGCGCGGCGAATACGCCTGCGGCGAGTCCCGCACCAAGCGATGCGACGAACGCCGCCGACGCAAATCCCGCAGGAAATGCAGCGACGGGCAGCGGCAAGATCCCCGTCTTGGAACCGCGTCTGAAGAAGCCGCCGGAGAGCCGCCCGTTCCTCGTGCGCACAAAGGTGGCAGGCGTCATAGCGACGGCAAAAAAATATATCGGCACACCGTACAAATTCGGCGGCACGACGCCAAAAGCGTTTGACTGCTCGGGCTACCTGCAATATGTTTTCAAAGAAAACGGTCTGACGATCCCGCGCACGGCGGATGAACAATTCAAGCTCGGAAAAAGCGTTCGCACGACGGAACTTGTCGAAGGCGACCTCGTGTTTTTTGAGACGTACGAAGCCGGCGCTTCGCACTGCGGCATCTACCTCGGCAGCGGCAGATTCATTCATGCCTCGACGAGCAAGGGCGTGCGCATTGATGAGCTTTCAAGCGATTATTGGCGAACGCATTATTACGGGGGCAAGCATATCGTCGATTGAATGAACGGCATACGATAGGAACATGTTCTCCTTTGGTTCGATCTTCTTATGCCCACGCAGGAAGCCTTTTCCTTATTCATTATACAACAAACCATGAAAAATCCCTTCCAGATGCAGAAATGAACTGCAGCGGAAGGGATTTTTTCTCCATTATTATGGATGAAATTCAGTGTGCCGCCGCACCGCGATACGATTCGGCGAGGATCTGAATCGGGTGGTAGACGACTTGCGGCATATCGTTGTGTACGATGCCGTCCGTGATGTGCATACGGCAGCTCGGGCAGCTCGTCGCCACGAGGTCTGCGCCCGTCGCGGTGATGTTGCTGCACTTCCTGTCGTTGATTTCACGGCTCATCTCATAGTGCGCCATGCAGAAGGAGCCGCCGGAGCCGCAGCAGCGGTCGTGCTCTTTCATCTCGACGAATTCCACGCCCGGGATCGCCTTGAGGACCTTGCGCGGCTGCTCGGTGATGCCAAGACCGCGGATCATGTGACACGGATCGTGCATCGTGACCTTCTTGTTGACGGGCGAGAGATTGTCGGTGCGGAAGCCTTTCTCGATGAGAAGCTCGCTGATCTCTCGTACCTTCGCCGCCATCTTCTCGGCGCGAGGACGCCATTCGGGATCGTCCTTGAGCCATTCGGGATAGTGCTTCAAGGCTTCGACGCACGAGCCGCAGGCGCCGATGATGTAGTCGACGTCGAGAGCTTCGAAGACGCGGATCGTGTTGCGCGCGAGCTGGTTCGCGAGGTCGAAGGCGCCCGATACATGAATCGGCGTGCCGCAGCAGTGCTGCTTCGACGGCAGCACGACCTCGATGTCGTTCGCCTTGAGGACGTCGATGACGGCGTCGCCCATGTCCGTGTACATGTAGTTGATCGTACAGCCCGTGAAGAAGGCGACGCGGAACTTGGGGTTCTCCACCTTGATGACTTCGGGATATTGGCTGCGCAGCGGGCGCGATGCCAAAGGCGGCGTCGCGCGGTTCGGATCCATGCCCGGCATGGGCAGGCGCGATTTCACAGCATTCTTGCCCGGCACTTCCTTGAAGGACATCCAGCCGAACATGCCGCCGAGCTTCAGCGCCGCATCGAAGAGCGGACGGTTCTGCAGGAGACGGAAGACGTTCTTCTTGATCGGGTGCAGGCCGCGCGCCTTGACAGCGGCGTTCCTGCCGCGCAGGATCAGCTCGTCGGCTGCGACGCCGCACGGGCAGTTTGCCGCGCAGCTCTTACAGTTCAGACACATCGCCATGATGTGGTCGAACTCCGCCGAGATGGGCACCTTGCCCGAGAGATAGCCCTGCATCAGAGAGATCTTGCCGCGCGCGACCATCTGCTCTTTTCTCGTCTCGCGGTAAATCGGACAGACGGCTTGACAGTTGCCGCACTTCATGCAGTTTGCCATCGCGTCCTCGATGTCAGCGAGGAGCGATGTGTCGTGCTTGTTCAAGTCTGCCGCCGTAAACTTTTTCGTATCTTCAGCCATAGGTCAGCACTCTCCAATCAATTTTCCCGGGTTCAGAATGAGGTTCGGGTCGAGTGCGCGCTTGATTTGGCGCATGGCCTCCATGCCTTCCTTGCCGTGCTGCAGCTCCATCCAGGGCAGCTTGCCGAGACCGATGCCATGCTCGCCCGAGAGCGTGCCGCCCAGCTCGACCGCACCGCGGAAGATGTCGTCCATCGCCTCATGGACGCGCTTCGTCTCCTCTTCGTCGCGCAGGTCGCAGACGATCGTCGGGTGCATGTTACCGTCGCCTGCATGGCCGAACGTGCCGATCGTGACGTTGTGATCTTTCGCCGCCTTCTTGACGATAGCGAGGAATGCCGGGATCTTGCTTCTCGGAACGGTCGCATCTTCGACGAACGTCGTCGGGCGCAGCTTCGCAAGGCACGGAAGCGCCATGCGGCGAGCCGTCCAGAGCTGTTCCTTGTGCTTCGCGTCGCGGGCGAGCGTGACCTCGCGTGCGTTGTTTTCTTCCAGAACCTTCATGACCTTGTCCGCCTCATCCTCGACGACCGTCGGATGGCCGTCGACCTCGATGAGGAGAATCGCGTCGGCGTCCGTCGGCAGTCCGACGTGCATGAAGTCCTCGACCGTGCGGATCGTCGCGTTGTCGAGGATTTCGAGCGTCGCAGGGATGATCTTCGCGGCGATGATGCCCGAGACGGCGCGGCCCGCATCCTCGATCGTATCGAAGATCGCGACCATGCTCTTCGTCTTTTCCGGCGCAGGAACGAGCTTCAAGAGAGCCTTCGTGACGACGCCGAGCGTGCCTTCAGAACCTGTGAAGAGCTTCGTCATGTCGTAGCCCGAGACGTCCTTGACGTTCTTGCCGCCCGTATGCAGCACATCGCCGTTCGCGAGGACGACTTCAAGACCCTGCACATAGTTCTTCGTGATGCCGTATTTCAATCCACGCAGGCCGCCCGAGTTCTCCGCGATCGTGCCGCCGAGGCTCGCCGTCTTGACCGTGCCCGGATCGGGCGGGTAGATGAGCCCGAACTGCGCGATGTGGTCGTTGATGTCCTGCACGATGACGCCCGCCTCGACCTCAGCGATGAGGTTTTCGAGATCGACGTCGATGATCTTGTTGAAGCGGAGCATTGAGAGGACGATGCCGCCCTTCAAAGGCGCCGTGCCCGCCGAGAGATTCGTGCCGGAGCCGCGCGTGTAGACGGGGATCTTGTGCTCATTTGCAAACTTCAAGACCTTCGAGACTTCTTCCGTCGTGCCGGGGCTGACGACGACGTCCGGCATGTAGATATGACCCGGCGTCGCATCGTAGGCATAGGAATAAAGTTCCTCTTCCTTCGACTGAACATTCTCCGCACCGACGATCTTCGCCATCTCTTCTGCCAACTGCTGCTTTTCCATGTAGTATGCACCTCTTTCACAATGGTGGTTATCATAGATAAAATCTATAGGGTAGATAATCTTCCTATTAATTCTAAGTATCGCATATTTTTTGCATTTGTCAATGGAAAATTGCGACTTTTAACAATTATTCCGATGGTTTTTCTAAGATAAAAGCCGCAAGCCCCGCCAATACGGGTTTGCAGCTTGTCGTTTTCCCTGACAGAGACCATCGGAAGCGCAATATCGACGTTAAACGATACCGACTGGTATCACGAACGGTATCATGGGATGATGATCGGGGAAACCATCCTTGGGCATCCCTGCCATACATCCCGCATATTTCTGCATTTACAAATATATGTATATGGTATATATTTAGAGAAACGCTGATCGAGATGAATTTGCTCAGATTCGCTCCGATGGTTGACGGAATTTATCCGTAAGCCCTCACCAAGCATGGGTTTGCCGAATGCCCATACCGATCAAAAACGAGGAGGTGACGCCATGCGCCGCCATAGAGACAAAATCGCTTACTTTCTCATCACCTTTGCCGTCTGTCTCATCCTCATGACGCTGTCCACATACAAGACGACGCGCATGGCAAATACGATTCTCTATACGTCCGTTGCCATCTCGCTTCTCGCGGAGAACATCCCGAAGGTCGTAGAGATCCCCCTGCACTACGCGCATCCCGTGAAGTGCATCGAATACTTCATGTTCTTCGTCGCCGTGCTTTGCTTCATCACGGTCGTCATGCGGTATCTTCATTTGTTTTGAAAAAGGCTGTGCAACCGTCAGATTCGGCGGCTGCACAGCCTTTTTCGTCCATACCGATGGAGCGCATCATCGAAGCCGCTTCGCTTACGAAGATCAAGAAAATATGAATCTCTCTCATTTTTCCACTTGCCCCCCCCGTAAGATATGTTACCATTATCAGTAGACAGACCACAGGCGGGATTCTTGAGGGAACTTGGATACTCAGAAACTCCTTCTTGATGGTTTGACTAACGTTCATTTCATCTATTTTGAAGGAGGAGTTTTTCATGAAGAAATCTCTGACAGCAGCTCTGACGACGGCGCTCGTCGTCGGCGCAGCATCGACGACGTTCGCAGCAGCGAACCCCTTCAGCGACGTCCCGATGGATCATTGGGCGTACGATGCCGTCGCACAGCTTGCCGACGACGGCATCATCGAGGGCTATGGCGACGGCTCATATCGCGGTGAAAACGAGATCACGCGCTATGAGATGGCGCAGATGGTCGCAAAGGCGATGGCGAAGGAAGATCAGGTCAACGCCCAGCAGAAGGCGATGATCGACCGCCTTGCCGCTGAGTTCAGCGAGGAGCTGAACAACCTCGGCGTGCGCGTCGCGAACCTCGAAAGCCGTATCGACAATGTCAAATGGACAGGCGAATTGCAGTACACCTATGAGCGAGGAAGCGGTGAGTTCTTCGATAAATATATGGGTGGCGCGCAGTCGAATAATGAGCTTCTTTTCCGCTTGGAACCGGAAGCTACGGTCAACGACCATTGGAAAGTCAAAGCTCGCCTTGATGCAACATGGGACGCAAACGAGGACACTGGAAAAGACGGCAACAGCAGTGTTTCGCTTGAACGCGCCTATGCCGAAGGCACTTACGGCACAACTGTCATTGATGCCGGTAAACTGCCTGTATTCACGGAACAAGGCGTTCTCATCGACGATACTTTGACAGGCGTCGCCGTTACCTTCGGAGCAGAAAAGCCCTTTTCCGGAACGATTATCGCAGGTCGCTATGACCTAGAGCACTCTAAATGGGGCGACGAAGTAAAAGACGCTAAGAACAAACACTTAATCACAGGCGCAACGGCAGATGTGCAGATACTCAATCTCAACTGGGATCCTTCAGAGAAGTTTCATGTCGGAGCGGACTATATACGGTTGAAGGAAAAAGGCTGGATGCACGATATTGTCGGACTGGATGAAGCGTGCAATTTCTGGGGGCTTGGTGTGACATGGCGCCCCGAAGATACCGTCGCGCTTTCAGGCGGCTATTGGAAGAACACAAGCCGTGAAGCTTCCGATATCAAAAACGAGCATCTCAAGGCGTACAACATCGAACTCGCTTACAAGGGCGCAGAACCAGAGAATCCGCACACGTTTGGGATTCATGCGGCATATCGCTATCTCGGCGGCGGCGCAACGATAGCCCCAACCTTCGACGGCGCAATGTGGAACACAAAAGGCTGGGAGATCGGCGGCGATTATGCTTTCGCTAAAAATGTCGTGGGTACACTGATCTACTTCAATGGTGATTTGATCTTCTCCGCAGAACCGGAAGGCAAAACCAAGGAGAACAAGCTCTTCGCCCGTCTCGAATATTTCTTCTGATATAACGAGCAGCCGTGCAGAATTCCTGTACGGCTGCTTTTTTCGGCGTATATGGAAGGCTGTGCAGCCGTCGGCTTCGGCGGCTGCACAGCCTTTTTTATTTCTTCCCCAAGATGTTGTGTCGAAGCGCGTAGTCGACAAGCTCCGAGTTTTGCGTGCAGCCGAGCTTTTGCAAAAGGCGCGTCTTGTAGGTCGAGACGGTCTTGATCGAGAGGTAGAGCTTATCGGCGATGGTTGAGAGCGAATAGCCATGCACGATAAGCTCCATGACTTCACGCTCTCTGGCAGAGAGTATCCTATTGACGATGTGCCGCCCTGCCTTACCGTCCCAGAAGCCGCGCCTGTTCTTCAAGGCGGGCGACGCGCTCGGCGGTCGCCGGATGCGTGGAGAAAAGGCTCATGAAGGCTTGGCGTGAACCGGCAAGAGGGTTGACGATGAAGAGATTGCCCGTCGCGGGACGCGCTTCGGCTTCGCGCATCGGCGGCATACGCGCGACCGTGCCGGAGATCTTTTCGAGCGCCCGCGCGAGGTAACGCGGGTTGCCGCAGATCTCGCCGCCCGCCTTGTCTGCATCGTATTCTCTGGATCGTGAGATCGCAAGCTGGATGAGCGTCGCCGCGAGCGGTGCAACGAGGACGGCGAGAAGCGTGCCGACGATGCCGCCTGCACCCTCGTCATCGTCCGAGCGTCCGAAGATCGCGCCCCACTGCGCCATATAGGCGAGCATGGAGATCGCACTGCCCATAGCGGCGGCGATCGTCGAAGTCAACGTATCGCGGTGCTTGATGTGCGAAAGCTCATGCGCAAGCACGCCCGAAAGCTCTTCACGGCTCAAGATGCCGACGATGCCGCGCGTGACGGCGACAGCGGCGTGCGAAGGACTGCGCCCCGTCGCAAAGGCGTTCGGCGTCTCGGATTCGATCAGACAGACCTTCGGCATCGGCAGCCCTGCACGCGCGGCAAGATCCGCCACGAGATGACAGAGTTCGGGCGCTTCTCTCTCCGTCAGCGGCCGTGCGCCGTACATCCGGAGCACGATGCTGTCACTGAACCAATAGGAAAAGAAGTTCATTGCCAAGGAGATGACGAACATCATCATCGCGCCGCCCTTGCCGCCGATCACAGCGCCCAAAACGACGAGAAGCATCATCATGAGCGCCATCAATATCGCAGTTTTTATCGTATTCATAAAGAAACCTCCCAAAATGATTGATACGAAAAAGACTCTACCTCAAAAATGGATGCGGCGCAAAGCAACGTACAAAGGAAAGGGGAGTGCAGTCCATCGGCTGAACCGAAAACTGTACTCCCGTTTTGTATGTCAAAAACTTGACACAGCGGAGAAAAGCGCTGAAAACTATCGCTCTCCCTGCCGCAAAACAAACCTTACTTCATCTCCACGAGGGGTTTTCCCGTCATTTCGGACGGAATTTCAAGCCCGGCGAGCGTCAGGAGCGTCGGTGCGATGTCGCAGAGTGCGCCGTCATGCGCCTTCTTCACGCGGTCGGACACGCATATAAACGGCACGGGATTCGTCGTGTGCGCCGTGAACGGCTGTCCCGTCGCGTGGTCGACCATGCGGTCGGCGTTGCCGTGATCGGCGATGATGCAAACCTCGCCGCCCATCTTCTGCGCCGCCTCGACGAACCTGCCGACGCAGGCATCGACCGTCTCGACCGCCTTGACGGCGGCTTCCATGACGCCCGTGTGACCGACCATGTCGCCGTTCGCGTAGTTCAGGATGATGAAGTCGTACTTGCCAGATTCAATGGCAGCGACGACCTTGTCCGTGACTTCGAGCGCGCTCATCTCGGGCTGCAGATCGTATGTCGCCACCTTCGGCGAGGGCACGAGGATACGGTCCTCGCCCTTGTACGGCTCTTCGACGCCGCCGTTGAAGAAGAACGTGACGTGCGCGTACTTCTCCGTCTCGGCGATGCGAAGCTGTGTCATGCCGTGCTGCTCGATGATCGAGCCGAGCGTGTTCTTAATGCTCTCGGGCGGGTAGGCGATTTCGACGTTCATGCCTTCCTCGTACTGCGTCATCGTCGTGAACGCGAGATCAAGCCCCTCGACGCGAGGGAAGCCGTCGAATTTCGTATCGGTAAAAGCGTGCGTAAGCTCTCTCGCGCGGTCGGGACGGAAGTTGAAGAATATGACGCCGTCGCCCTTCTTCATGCCCGCATAGCCGCCGATGACGGCAGGGACGACGAATTCGTCCGTCACCTTCTCCGCATACGAGGCTTCGATGGCTTCCTTCGCCGTCGCCTTCTTCACGCCGTCTCCCTTGGCGATGGCGTCATACGCCTTTTCGACGCGCTCCCAGCGCTTGTCGCGATCCATAGCGTAGTAACGCCCCGAGATCGTCGCGATCTCGCCGACGCCGATCTCGCGGCACTTCTCTTCGAGTTCGGCGAGATAACCCGCCGCGCTCGTCGGCGGCACATCGCGCCCGTCGAGGAAAGCGTGCACATAGACTTTCGAGAGTCCATTCTTCTTCGCCATTTCGAGAAGCCCGTAGAGGTGCTTTTCGTGGCTGTGCACGCCGCCCGGCGAGACAAGTCCGAAGAGGTGCAGTGCGCCGCCCGACTTCTTCGCACTGTCGATGGCGTGGATGAGCGCCTTGTTCTCGAAGAACGTGCCTTCGGCGATCGCCTTCGTGATGCGCGTAAGCTCCTGGTAGATGATGCGCCCTGCGCCGATGTTCGTATGCCCGACCTCGGAGTTGCCCATCTGCCCGTCAGGCAGGCCGACGTACTCGCCCGATGCCTGCAGCTGGGCGTGCGGATATTTCGCCGTGAGGCCGTCCAAGACGGGCGTCTTTCCGACGACGATGGCGTTCGTCGGATCTTTCGGATCGCCGATTCCCCAGCCGTCCATGATGATGAGCGCGACCGGTGCATGTTTCAAAGTTGCCATAGATCTACCCCTTTCCTATGGAGTATGTTACAAATATTGCAGAAAGTCGCCCCGAGAGGCTGCTCCCCAAAAGGAGCGGCATCGCATGTGCAGTGCCGCTCAAAAGTTTTCCTTTTCGTCAGAACTTGAGGAACCACTGATAAATTCAGCCACCCATCTTCACGCATCTGCGCTGTCCTCTCGTCGTCGACAAATCCTCGACGTAGCACCGCTACGCCTCCGGTTTGTCTCCTTGCTGAGCCGTCCAAGAGCCAAGTCCGAAGGACGCAGGCGATTGGGCAACGGCTCGTATGCGAAAACGTCCCAAGAATGCAAGCGCGAAGCGCGTCGCATGATTGGCTGACGTTGACCGCGATAGAACCAGCGCATCTGCGCAAATCTGGGCGACTTCATTTTATCAGCGGTTCCTTACGATCTCGCTGAAGTCCTTCGCCTTGAGCGACGCGCCGCCGACGAGAGCGCCGTCGACGTTCGGCTTCTCCATGAGGCCGGCGATCGTTGCGGGCTTGACGCTGCCGCCGTACTGGATGCGGATGGCGTCTGCCGCGTCCTTATTGAATACCTCGGCGACCGTCGCGCGAATGGCGGCGCAGACTTCCTCCGCCTGCTCGAACGTCGCCGTCTTGCCCGTGCCGATCGCCCAGATCGGCTCGTAGGCGATGACGAGCTTCGCTGCCTCTTCGGCGGAGAAGCCGTCGAGCGCCGCCTTGATCTGCTTCGTCACGAAGTCGATGTAGGTGTTCGCCTCGCGGATCTCAAGCGGTTCGCCGCAGCAGATGATCGGTGTGATGCCCGCCGCAAACGCCGCCTTGGCGCGCTTGTTGACGCCCTCGTCCGTCTCGCCGAAGTACTCGCGGCGCTCGGAGTGGCCGAGTACGCAGTAGTCGACGCCGATCTCCTTGAGCATCGCCGTCGAAATCTCGCCCGTATAAGCGCCGCTCTTCTCCCAATGCACATTCTGTGCACCGATGTGGATGTTCGAGCCTTTGACGGCTTCTGCCACGGCGGCGAGCGCCGTTGCCGTCGGGCAGGCGACGACATCGACGTCCTTCGCATCCTTCACGAGCGGCATAAGCTCCTTGACGAGCGCTACGCCCTCGGCGATCGTGTTGTTCATCTTCCAGTTGCCTGCGATAATGGGTCTTCTTGCCATAAAATCTTCCTCCTTTTGAAGAAACACGGATACATTCAGCCGCCCATCTTCATACATCCGGACAACTTCATTTTATCCGCGTTTCCCTAACGAATCCATCGGGGGCGCGTCAAAAATGCACCGCGCCCTCGAAACCTCTATCATGCCCATGCTGCTTGGCTTGGCGGCAAACTTCGCACAAACGTCCGCATGGCGGCGCTGTGCGCCATCTTTCAGAAGCTCTTACTTCTCGGCAATCGCCGCGATGCCCGGCAGGACCTTGCCCTCAAGGAACTCCAGCGTCGCGCCGCCGCCCGTCGAGATGTGCGAGATCTTGTCCGAAAGCCCCGTCTTCTTCAGCGCCGCGATGGAATCGCCGCCGCCAACGATGCTCGTCGCGCCCGCCTCCGTCGCATCGGCGACGGCTTTCGCGACGGCGAGCGTGCCCTTGGCGAACTCATCGCACTCGAAGACGCCCATCGGACCATTCCAAATGATCGTCTTCGCGCCCTTCAGCGCTTCGACATACGCCTCCGACGTCTTCGGGCCGCTGTCGAGCGCCTGCCAGCCATTCTCCACCTTATCGACCGCAACGACCTTCGTCTTGCCCTCAGCGGCGAACTTCGCCTCGTCGGCGAGCGGGAACATGTTCGCGACGGCGACGTCGAGCGGCAGGATGACCTTGACACCCTTCGCCTGCGCCTTTTCCAGAAGCTCTTTCGCGAGATCCATCTTGTCCGGCTCGCAGAGCGAATCGCCGATCGGCAGCCCCTTGGCGGCGTCGAACGTATGCGCCATGCCGCCGCCGATGATGATCGTGTCGACCTTCTCGATCATGTTGCTGATGACGCCGATCTTGTCCGAGACCTTCGCGCCGCCGATGATGGCGACGAAAGGATGCGCGGGCGCTTCGAGCGTCTTGCCGATGTAGTTGATCTCCTTCTCCATGAGGAATCCTGCGACCGTTTCAAGATCGGCGGCAATGCCGACGTTCGACGCATGTGCGCGGTGCGCGACGCCGAAAGCGTCGTCAACGGCGATGTCTGCAAGCGAGGCGAGCTGTTTGGCAAAGGCGGGATCGTTCTTCTTCTCTTCCTTGTGATAGCGCAGGTTTTCGAGGAGCAGGACTTCACCCGGCTGCAAGTCCGCAGCTGCCTTCTCGGCTTCGGGACCCACGCAGTCGGACGCCCACTTCACGTCCTTCTTCAAAAGCTCGGCGAGATGCTTGACGAGATGCTTCGTCGAGAACTTCTCTTCCTTCGCCTCCGTCGGGCGGCCGATGTGGCACGCGAGAATCAGCGCCGCGCCGCCGTCCAACAGATGGTTGAGCGTCGGCAACGTGCGCACCATGCGCGTGTCGTTCGTGATATTCATCTTGTCGTCAAACGGCACATTGTAATCGACGCGCACGAAAACTTTCTTGCCCTTGACGTCGATGTCCTTGATCGTCTTCTTGTTCATAAAAATCCTCCCATAAAAAGAACAGAGGTCCAGCCCAAACGCGGCCGGACCTCATGGATCTTGACTCAGCTGATTTTTTCAGAAAGGCGCGCTAGCTTCGCCTCTCCCCGCGCTCCGCCGACCGCTCTCGCTCTCAGAAAGCGCTGAATTTATCAGCGATTCTCTTACTTCAGTTCAGCAAAGTACTTGATCGTGCGAACCATCTGGCTCGTGTAGCTGTTCTCGTTGTCGTACCACGAGACCACCTGCACCTGCGTGTTGCCGTCGCCGATGGGGCTGACCATCGTCTGTGTCGCATCGAAGAGCGAGCCGTAGCGCATACCGATGATGTCGCTTGATACGATCTCATCCTCGGTGTAGCCGTAGGACTCCGTCGCTTCCTTCTTCATCTGCGCGTTGATCTCGTCCACCGTCACTTCGCCCTTGACGACAGCGAAGAGAAGCGTCGTCGAACCCGTAGGCGTCGGCACGCGCTGCGCAGCGCCGATGAGCTTGCCCTTGAGCTCGGGGATAACGAGACCGATCGCCTTCGCCGCACCCGTCGAGTTCGGCACGATGTTGACGGCTGCGGCGCGGCTGCGGCGCAGATCGCCCTTGCGCTGCGGGCCGTCCAAGGTCATCTGGTCGCCCGTGTAGGCATGAATCGTCGCCATGATGCCGCTCTGGATCGGCGCGAGATCGTTGAGCCCCTTCGCCATCGGAGCGAGGCAGTTCGTCGTGCAAGAAGCCGCCGAGATGACTTTATCCTCGGGCTTCAGGATCTTGTGGTTGACGTTGAAGACGACCGTCGGCAGATCGTTGCCTGCAGGCGCCGAGATGACGACCTTCTTCGCGCCGGCGGCGAGATGCG
>NZ_JBQNBV010000043.1:0-14421 GCF_052169755.1 Selenomonas sp.
GTCATGACGGGTGTCGTCATGCACGTTGCTCTCTTCGGCACGATCCCCGACCTCAATATGGAGAACCGTCCCAAGCAGTTCTACGGCAACCGTATTCACGATACCTGCTATCGCCGTCCGTTCTTCGATGCGGGCATGTTCGCCGAGCGCTTCGACGATGCAGGATCGAAGGCGGGCTGGTGTCTCTATAAGCTCGGCTGCAGAGGCCCCGAGACGTATGCTTCGTGCGGCAACCTGCGCTGGTTCCAGGGGATGAGCTATCCGATTCAGTCGGGTGCGCCGTGCATCGGCTGCACGAACGCAAACTTCTGGGATGATGCGCCGTTCTCCGACCGCCTGCCGAAGTACGGCCCTCTGGGCAGCATCGACAAGATCGGCGTCGGTCTCGCTGTCGGCACGGCGGCGGGCGTCGCCGTACATGGCGCTCTGAGCCTTGCACAGCGCGCGAAGGCGGACAAGGCGATCGAGAAGGAAGAGGAACAGGCGAAGAGGGAGCAGGTGCATAAATGAAACATGTAACGGTCGATCCGGTAACGAGAATCGAAGGGCATCTGCGCGTCGAAGTGCAGGTGGACGAGGCGACGGGCAAGGTCACGGACGCTCTTTCGAGCGGTACGGCGTGGCGCGGTCTGGAACTCGTCATGAACGGGCGCGACCCGCGCGACGCATGGGCATATATCCAGCGCATCTGCGGCGTCTGCACGACGGCTCATGCGCTTTGCGCCGTACGCGCCGTCGAGGATGCGCTCGGCATCCGCATCCCGACGAACGCGAACTATATCCGCAACATCATGGCGGGCTGTCTGACGGTGCAGGATCATCTCGTGCATTTCTATCATCTGCACGCACTCGACTGGGTCAGCCCCGTCGAGGCTCTGGCTGCCGATCCGGCGGCGGCGGCAAACCTGCAGCGGGAGATCTTGAAGCTGCGCCTGCCGCTTGCGGGACCTGCGGGTCTTAATACGGAAGCATATCCGAAAGATTTTCCGAATGCGACGCCCGAATACTTCGCGGCGTTCAAGCAGAAGATCGAGCAGATCGTCAAGAGCGGTCAGCTCGGCATCTTTGCGGCGAATTGGTGGGATCATCCCGACTATAAGATCCTGCCGCCCGAGGTTCATCTCATCGCCGTCGTCCACTACCTTGAGATGCTTGACAAGCATAGAGAGCTTATGACGCCGCACGTCGTCTTTGGCGGCAAGAATCCGCACGCGCATTACGTCGTCGGCGGTATGCCGTGCGCGATCTCCCTCGACGACGGCAACGCGCCGATCAACACGGCGCGGCTCGCCATCGTGGATCGTGCCGTGAACCTCACGCGCACGATTGTCAACGAATATTATCTGCCCGACGTGCTCGCCATCGGCTCGCTCTACGTCAAGGCGGGCAAGGTGGACGGCGGCGGTCTTGCCAAGCGCTGTGTGCTGGGATTCGGGCAGTTCCCCGAGCAGAGCTACACGGGTACGAGAAACGGCGACTTCATGCGTCATCTCCTGATTCGCTCGAACGGTGTCGTCGAGAACTTTGGCGCAGGTCTTGCGGCTGCGACTTTCACGGAAGTCAAGGCGGAGGATCTGTCCGATCCCGTCGCTTTCACCGAGGGCGTCGAGCACGCATGGTACGAGTACGAGGGCGCCGAGAGCGATCTCCATCCGTGGGCGGGGCAGACGAAGCCGAAGTACACGGCGCCGAAGGTCGGCACGCAGACGAATTGGCAGGAGCTTAACGAGAAGGGCAAGTATTCGTGGCTCAAGACGCCGAAATGGCGCGGCAAGCTCGCCGAGGTCGGTCCTTTGGCGCGCTATATTATCATCTACGTCAAGGCGAAGAAGGGCTTTCTGCCGAATCCGACATGGGCGGAGCAGCTTATGCTCAATCAGATGGATGCGGTGTCGAAGGCGATCGGTCTCGCGCCCGAGGTTTGGCTGCCGACGATGGTCGGCAGGACGGCGGCACGTGCGCTCGACGCACAGCTCAATGCCGAGATCGAGAAGTATTATTTCGACAAGCTCATCGAAAATATCAAGGGCGGCGATCTTGCCGTCGCGACATCCGATAAATGGGATCCTGTGACATGGCCGAAGGAAGCGAAGGGCGTCGGTCTCTACGATGCGCCGCGCGGTGCGCTCTCGCACTGGGTCGTCATCAAGAACGGCAAGATCGCGAATTACCAGTGTGTCGTGCCGACGACGTGGAACGCCTGCCCGCGCGACGATCAGGCGGGTCACGGCGCTTACGAGATGGCGATGATGGATACGCGCGTCGCCGTGCCCGACAAGCCCTTGGAGATCGTGCGCGTCATTCGCTCGTTCGATCCGTGCATGGCGTGTTCGACGCACGTCTACAACGCGAACGGCGACACGCTCAAGATCATGACGACGGATCCCTATGCAGGGCTGCAGGTGGAAGAATAAACGATCACGCATCGTGGAAAGGAGAAACTGCCGCGAGCGAGAGCGTTCATCTCTTGCTTTGCGGCAGCAGGGACATGTGATATGAGAGAAGTCAAACGCAGAATCTACTACGTTTTCAGTCCTTGGCTCAGGGTCTTTCACTGGATCATGGTCGTCTGCATCTCGGTCCTCTTTGCGACGGGATTGATGATCACAGAGCCGTGGCTCATTTACTCCGTCGAGCCGACGTTCAGCGGCATGACGACGGATAACATCCGAAACATTCATTTCATCGCAGCATTCACTTTCATGGCGGCGTTCATCCTTCGGATTTACGGCTTCTATGTGAATCGCGGCGACCGCCTTTTCCCTCGCTTTTGGGAAGGGCTCTTCTGGCGGGCGATCGGCGATGTAATCCTGCATTACATCTTCGTGCGCTACGAGCACAAATCGTATTTGAGGAACCCGATCGCACGCATGTCGTACACGCTGCTCTATGTGCTCGTCGCCATCGAGGTGCTGACAGGCATGGCGATGTACGGCGCGAACGAGCCGGAAAGCGTGTCGTTCCAGCTCTTCGGCTGGGTGATCGCTCTTTGCGGCAACGAGTTCATGGCGCATCTCGTGCATCATTACGTCGCTTGGTTCATCATCCTCTTCGCGATCGGCCATCTCTACATGGTCATCCGCGCGGAGTTCATGGAAGGCGAGAGCGAAGTGTCGAGCATGTTCTCAGGGCGCAAGATTCTGACGCATGAGCCGCTCGACGCCTATCAGCTCAGCCATCCTGAGGAGGAGCATAAGGGCAGGGCGAGTTGAGAAAGGAAGAATCGTCTATGTGTAAAGAATGCGGCTGCGGCGCGGCGAACGGTACGACACGCCTGCAATTTACCGTTACGGGCTATACGGATGCGTCGGCGAAGGACGCGGAAAAGGCTCTTTTGGGTCTTGCCGGCGTGCTCTATGTGCATATCCATGCGCACGATGGTGAGACGACGATCGACTACAATCCGGCGAAGACGAAGCTTACGGAACTGCTTGCGGTGTTTGAAGCGCGCGGTCTTTCGGCTGCGCTTTGATGCGCTTCGTCTGCGTTTTGTTTTGCGACAACAGGGAAAAAAGGCGCCCCCTTTCGGCAAGCCGCTGGAGGGGGCGCTTTTCGCATAGGAGGAAAAACCGGTGCATGAAATGGCGATCGCCGAGGGCATCTTGGGCATCGCGCTCAAGACGATGGATGAAAATGCGGCGACGCGCGTCGCACGCGTGAACTTGCTCGTCGGTGAGATGGCGGGCGTAGAGTGCGAATCCCTGCGCTTTTGCTTTGCGGCTCTGACGAAGGGAACGGCGGCAGATGGCGCGGCGCTTTCCATCGAGCGCGTGCCTCTCATCGGGCGTTGTGGGGCTTGCGGCAGGGAGCAGCCTATCGAGCGATACAGTTTTCTCTGTCCTTCGTGCAGGAGCGGCGCACTTGAGATCATCTCGGGACGCGAGCTCAAGGTCGAATCTTTGGAGGTGGACTAGGCAAAATGGAAGTCAAGGTCATGAAGAATGTTCTGGCGATGAACGACGAAGCAGCGGCGGAGAATGCGGAGCTTTTTCAAAGAGACCGTGTATTTGTGCTCAATCTCATGGGCTCGCCGGGCGCGGGCAAGACGACGCTCCTTGAGCGCACGCTGCAGGCGCTCAAGGATGAGATGCGCATCGCTGTTATCGAGGGCGATCTCTTTACATCGAAGGACGCCGAGCGCATCGATCGACTCGGCGTGCCCGTCGTGCAGATCAACACGAGCGGCGGCTGTCATCTCGATGCGCCGATGGTCAAGAGTGCGCTCTCGTCCATCGATCTCGCCGCGCTCGATATGCTCGTCATCGAGAATGTCGGCAATCTCGTCTGCCCGGCAGAGTTTGAACTGGGACAGGACAAGAAGGCGGTCGTGCTGTCGATCACGGAAGGCGACGACAAACCCTTGAAGTACCCGCTGATGTTCAAGGAAGCGGATGCGGCGCTCCTCAATAAGGTTGATCTCCTGCCCTATACGGACTTCGATATGGCGCGTGCGGCAGACGACATCCGCACGATTCATCCGGGCATCGAGGTCATGGCGATCGCCTGCCGCACGGGCGATGGCATCGAGGCGTGGCTCTCGTGGCTTCGGAAAAATGTGCGCGAGAAGAAGGAGGCGGCTCGATGAGTGCAGCGTTCTTGGACGTATCGCCCGAAGAGATCGAGCGTGCGAGAAAAGAGCTTGAGGCGGCGCCCGCCGTGACGATTCTCGGCATCGGCAACGTCATCCTGCAGGATGAGGGCTTCGGCGTACGCGCCGCCGAACTTTTGCGTGAAAAGTACGATTTCCCGCCCGACGTGCAGATCATCGACGGCGGCACGCTCGGCGCAGAACTCTTGGGCGTCGTTACGGGTACAAAGCATCTGCTCGTGCTCGATTCCGTCAACGGCGGCAAAGAGGCAGGCACGCTCTTTCACTTTGCGAACGAGCAGATTGCAGCGCACTTTCAAGATAAACTGTCGGTACATGAGGTCGGCATACAGGACGTGCTCGCGACGCTCGCGGTGACGGGCCGCGCGATCCCCGACGTCGTCGTGCTCGGGGCGCAGCCTTACGCCGTCGGCGCGGGCGTAGCGCTCAGCCCCGCGATGGAGGCGCTCTTGCCCGAGATCGAGCGGCAAGCGCTCGACGTGCTTTCGCGCTGGGGCGTCGAAGTGCGGGCGAAGAGCGCACCCGGCGAAGTCGCTTTCACGCGCGTCGCCGAGGCGAAGAACGAGACGGTCGGGGCAAAGTTCGAGCTGTATGCAGAGTACGATGCGCCCGCCATGCCCGAGAAAGCGCAAAGAGCAGCGGAGCAGGGCGCTTTGATGCGCACGGCGCGGCAGATCATGCCGCAGGAACTTCTGGCGAAAGGAGACGAGGACTGATGTGTCTTGCTGTACCGGCGAAGGTGCTTGAAATCACGGGGAGCGTTGCCCGCGTCGCCGTCGGCGGCGTGGAGCGCGATGCAAGCCTCATGCTGCTGCCCGAAGCGAAGCTTGGCGACTATGTACTCGTGCACGCGGGCTTTGCCATGCAGATCGTCGAGGAGAAGGATGCCGAAGAAACCTACGCGCTGCTCGCCGAGATGAAGGGTGCGCCGCGCACTGTGGAGTAGGGAAGAGCGAGGGGATAGCGTGAAAAAACTCACGTCGGCAGAAGAAAAAAAAGCGGCAAAGGCGCTCCTTGCTGACATCGAGCGCCTTGCCGAAGGCCGTCATCTTCGCTATATGGAAGTTTGCGGCACGCATACGGTCGCCATCTTCCGTGCAGGGCTTCGCCAGATCCTGCCGGAGAACATCGAGCTTGTGTCGGGGCCGGGCTGTCCCGTCTGCGTGACGAGCGACGTTTATATGGATAAGGCAATCGCTTACGCGAAGATGGAAAGCGTCACCGTCGCGACGTTTGGCGACATGCTCAAGGTGCCGGGCAGCCGCGAGAGCCTCGCGGACGCGCGTGCGGCGGGCGCGGACATCCGCGTGGTTTACTCGCCGCTCGACGCGCTCACGGCAGCAAGGGAAAATCCCCAAAAGACTGTCGTATTCCTCGGCGTCGGCTTCGAGACGACGGCGCCGACCGAGGCGGCGGCAGTGCTCTCGGCAAAGGATGAAGGATTGCAAAACTTCTGCGTCTTGTCGGCGCAGAAGCTCGTGCCGCCTGCCGTGAAGCTCTTGCTCGATGCCCCCGATGTGCATGTTGACGGCTTCCTTTTGCCCGGTCATGCGTGCGTCGTCACGGGTACGCGACCTTACGCCTTTCTCGCCGACGAAGCGCATAAGCCCGGCGTCGTCGCAGGCTTCACGCCGCTCGCCATCCTGCGTGCCGTCTGGCGGCTCGTGCGGCAGACGGCAGATGGTGATGCCCGCATCGAGAACGAGTACGGCTCCGTCGTAAGAGAAGAGGGGAACCCCGCCGCGCTTGCCATCCTCGCGCGCGTCTACGAGGATGCTGCGGACGAGTGGCGCGGTCTCGGCGTCATTGAGCGTTCGGGGCTTTGTATGCGCGAGGCGTTCGCGGACTTTGACGCTGAGCGTCGCCTGCCCGTCGAAGTCGAGCGCGTGGAGAAAAAGACGGCGTGTCGCTGCGGCGAGGTGCTGCGCGGTGCGGTGCGCCCGACGGACTGTACGCTCTTCGCGAAGGCATGTGTGCCGACGCACGCCGTAGGGCCGTGCATGGTATCGGTCGAAGGCGTCTGCGCCGCTTGGTACAAGTATGGCCGAGGGAGGTTTCACTTTGGAAAATGAGAAGATCACGCTCGCGCACGGCGCGGGCGGCAGCTTGAGCCAAGCGCTGATGGAGAGCGTCATTTTGCCGATATTCGGCAACGAATTTTTGCAGAAGATGCACGACGGCGTGGCGCTCAACCTTGGCGGCAAAGTTGCCTTTACGACGGATTCCTTCGTCGTCGCGCCGCGCTTCTTTTCCGGCGGCGACATCGGCAAGCTCGCCGTCTGCGGCACGGTCAACGATCTCGCGATGACGGGCGCCGTGCCGCGCTACATCTCGTGCGCACTGATCTTAGAGGAAGGGCTGCCCATCGAGGAACTCAGGCGCATTTTGCACTCGATGAAAGAAGCCGCAGAGGAGGCGCATGTTGTCATCGTCACGGGCGATACGAAGGTCGTCGGCAAGGGCGCGGCAGACGGCATCTACATCAACACGGCAGGCATCGGCGAGATCGAACGCGCGATGGAGCCGCAGAAAGTCAAGGCGGGCATGGACGTCATCCTTTCGGGTACGCTCGGCGACCATGCCGCGACTGTCATGGCAGAGCGCCACGGCATCGAGATTCCTGCGTCGCTTCATAGCGACTGTGCGCCGTTGGGCGACCTCGCCGCCCTCATGCGCCGCGCCGCGCCTTCGATCGCCTGTATGCGCGATCCGACGCGCGGCGGCGCGGCGGCGGTCTTGAACGAAATCGCCTGTGCGGCACAGGTCGGCGTCATCATCGATGAGGAAGCTCTGCCCGTGCGCGAAGAAGTCGAGGGCATCGCCGCGTTTCTCGGCTTCGATCCGCTGGAACTGGCGAACGAGGGCAAGGCGATCGCCTTCTGTGCGCCCGAAGAGACCGAGGCGCTTCTCGCCGCCATGCACGAGCATCCTTACGGCAGGGACGCCTGCTGCATCGGGCGCACAACGGCAAAAGAGCCGGGAATCGTCGCGCTCAAAACGGCGCTCGGCGGTCTGCGTATCGTTGATATGCCGCTCGGCAATCTCGTACCGCGCATCTGCTAGATATACGGCGGCGGCTTACGCCTGCACATCCGCCGTGCGACGGAATCGTGCGATGCGGTCGAGGATCTTCACCAGAAGCGGCGCGGTAAGGAGCGTAAAGACCATGCCGGGCACCGCCGCCGCGACCAAAGCCCATACACCTTTTCCTACGACGAAGCTCAGCGTGACGCGCGCCGTGAATGTGCCGAGCGGACCGGCAAGTGCCGTCGTCCAATAATGACGCCCGAAGAGCACAAAGACGAGACCGACCACGAGGCGAAACTGCATGGCGATGGCGACGTTGAAGAGGTTTTGCGTGCCGAGCAAGAGACCGACGAGACTTGACAAAATGCCCGCCAAGATGTAGCGTTTGAAGCCAAAGACGGCGCAGATCGCGACCGCTAAGGGCGCGGAAAGCTGGAACTCCAGCCCCGGAGCGAGGCTTGGCAGCTTGATGGCTCCTGTGACGGTGATCAAGGCGGCGAGCAGGGCGATCTCGGTCACGGTGGATGTGGAAATGGTCGGTTTTTTCATGGGAAACGCTCCTTTTCAGGAAGCACGGATCGAGGGTCGTCCAACGGAAGGGATTCATCCGTGCTTCCTTTCGTTTTATTTTCGGGGATAGATGCGTCCCCGATTTGTTTGTTTTAGCGTACACGGTTCTTTGGTTATTGTCAACCTATAAATAAATTAAGTTGACAATAAAATAAACAGGAGCTATTCTGTAGAAGAATCTTTGAAAAGGAGTGGTTCTGCATGGCGCTTTACAGTCTGAAAATGCGGGCGGAAAAGATCGCGCAGGAGCGTGAGCATGTGTCCGGCGCGGAGAAGATCTTGCCGGAGGATGAACTGTCCGCCTATATGGCGGCGCTTCTTGCGCGTGCCCTGCACCATGCTAAGGGCAAGGCGGATTTTGTGAATTTCAAGGTGGAGGCGGTCGCGCCGGAAGATGTGGAGCATCTGGACGCTTTGCCCATCTCGACAGTTGAAGTCGAGACGGCGGAAGAGGGGCGGCGTGTGATCCTTCAGGCGTTGGAAAGCCTCGGCTTGAAGAACGGCGAGGCGATCTTGGCGAAGTTCTCCGAGACGTATGGGATGCGCGGCGCGATGCTGCTCGATGCAGATACGCTTGAGCGGCTGGAGCCGGATGCGGTGCGCGGTCTGCGGGCGACGTACATGGATGACGAACGCGCCGCAAAACGGCCTTCCGACTGGAAAAATCACTTCGCTGAAGCCGTTGTCCTTGCGACGAAGGTCGTCCATGCGCCGCACATCGTCGCGGAAATCTGCGTGTCCGACGATCCCGACTATGTGGCGGGATATGTAGCGGCGTCGTCGCTCGGCTATCGCCGCATCACGAAGCTCAAGGCGATGGGATCGCCCGACGGCGGGCGTATCTTCCTCTATCGCGGTCCGCGCGAAGGGGTCGCAGACTGTATTCGCTATTTGGAAAAGCAATGCGTGCTCGTGCGCGGCGTGCCGGACAGCCCGACAGGGAATTCGCAGCGCAAGGGCATGGGGGAAATGCTGAAAGAACGGTTGGCAGTGAAAAAGGCGCGGCATCTTTGCCGTGAAATGCACGAGATCGCATCCGCGCAGGCTGCGCACGTCACGGTTGGCGGCGTTGAAAAGCTGCTTCTGGCATCGAACAACTACCTTGGTCTCATTGACCATCCGCGGCTCAAGCGGGCGGCGCAGGAAGCTGTCGAGCGATACGGCTGCGGTTCCGGCGGCTCGCGGCTGACGACGGGGACGCTGCCGCTGCATACGAAGCTGGAAGCGGAATTGGCAGCGTTCAAGGGGACGGAAGCCGCACTTCTTTTCGACACGGGATACATGGCGAATGTCGGCATTCTTTCTGCGCTGGGGCAGGAGGGCGTCGTGTTCTTCAGCGACGCCCTCAACCATGCGAGCATCATCGATGGCTGTCGCTTGAGCCGCGCCAAGACGATCATCTACAGCCACAATGATATGCGGGATCTGGAAGAAAAGCTCGCCGCCTGCACACCATGCCGCGGCGTCATCGTCTCGGATGCGGTGTTCAGCATGGACGGCGATATTGCCGACTTGCCGCGCATCTTGCAGCTTGCGCGAAAGTATCACGTTTGGAGCATGGTGGACGAGGCGCATTCTACCGGCGTGATCGGCGAGACGGGGCGCGGCATCTCGGAACACTTTCACCTGCAGGAGAAGCCCGATGTCCTGATGGGGACGCTGTCGAAGGCGTTGGCGAGCGAGGGCGGCTACGTCTGCGGCAGTCGTCTCTTGATCGACTATCTGCAAAATACGGCGCGAAGTTTCATCTTCTCGACGAGCCAATCGCCTGCCAATCTGGCGGCTGCATCCGAGGCGCTGCATCTCCTGCAAGAAGAGCCGGATCGCGTCGCCCGCCTGCAGGAAAATGTCCGCGTATTCTGCGCGGCGCTGGCAGACGGCGGCGTTGAAGCTGAGAGCGAAACAGCGATCGTGCCGCTCATCGTCGGCGAAGAGCGCTTGGCGATGAAAGTTGCGAAGGAATTGGAGCGGCAGGGCGTCCTCGTATCCGCCATCCGATACCCTACGGTGGCAAAGGGCAGTGCCCGTCTGCGCGTCGCCTTGAGTGCAGCGCATACGAAAGAAGAGCTGCGAAGTGCCGCGGCGCGTATCTGTGCAACTCTGGGCAGCTTTCGTTTATCTTAAAATGAAGTTCGCCAAATGGGAGCAGATTTTTTGTTTGTTTGTATGCTCCTTCTTGTCCCATTGACGAATCTCTGTCTTTTTTCTATAATAGGAAAGTGTTTTGCTATTGTCTAAACGAAGGAAAGAGACGATTCGATGCGAAAATTTGCTTTGGCGCTGATCTTGATCTCGCTGCTCCTGCTCCTTGCAAGCTCTCTGTGCTTTGCCGAGGACGAGGGGCGGCGTTTTGTGGATGCGCGGGATGGTACGGGATATTTTGTGGATGTTACGACGGTTTCCATCGACAGCAATCATGAATATACGGCGAATGTTGCCATCGTCAAGGCGAAAGAAAATCGTCTCTTTTCTTATCGTATGCATTTTGACTTTGCAGCGCGTACATATCAGATCTTGCGTTCTGCCACTATGACATACGATACGCGCGAAGTGTCACAGCGCACGACGACGCCCGCACCTGCGGCTCCTTATGTCGCAGGCTCGCCGATCGCCGCTGTCGTTGACTATCTCTACGCATGGCAGCGCGGCTATGAGAAATAGGAATGGAGAGAAGTTCCCTATATAGGAAAAAAGGCTTATATATTGGTTTTACAGTCCCGAGATATCGCCAAAAATAAATCGGATAAAAATAATAATTATTTTTCTAAAAATGCTTGCAAATAATTTCGAGATATGTTATCCTATTTGCGGTAGGAAATACAGCCTAAAACATTCGGAATCCATGCTCGATCCGACGAGCGTTGTGAAAGAGTTGACGGTATGCTTCGGAAATGCCGCTGTCAGAAGGACGCTTTTCACAAGTGTGGATATTTTCGCTTGTAATCGGCGGCAGGGTTTTATCGCCGTCATGTCCCGGAGGTCAGTCCTCGATGGGGCAGTTTGCAGGGTGTACGATACATCGCTGCAGGGGCAAGCTTCCTATATTCGTCCGGATCGCGCCGGAGCTTAGCTCTAAGGTCGTTGCTCAGTGCATATAGCCTGTAGGCGTCGTTGGACGGATTTACCGTCTTTCTCCTTTTGGGGGACTGTTCGTGCTTTGTGTACGGCGGTTGCAGCTCTCTTGGTGTATGGAGATTGGCGGGATGCAGCTGAGAAGGCTAGACCTTTTTCGATCGGAGTGAGTGGGGATAACTGCTCCGGTTAGCTGCACAAGAGACCTTTGAGCTGCTGAGGTCTTTCATGAAGCTTCATCCCGGCTCTTTCCCGACGGTTTTGCAAGGCGTATGAGGAAAGGAGCGGGGCGTGCGGCATGGATCCCCACGCATATCGGGCGGCGAGGCGACTCGCCGCTTTTTTAGTTTTTGGCATCCTTGCAGGATGCTGTGATCGTCCCCTGCTCGGGGGCGTTTTTTTTGTTGAAAATCTTCGGTTTGCTCTTGCCATTTTCAAAGGGCCAGCGCTTGACATTTATATCTATATATCGTAATATAAGAATATAAGGGGTTGGTTTTATGACGGAAGATCAAGAACTCACGCGGGCGGCTGAGATTCTCAAGGCGCTCTCGCATCCCGTGCGCCTTTGTATCGCGCGGGGGCTTTGGCAGAGCGGCGGCTGCAACGTGGCGCACATGCAGCAGTGCTTGGATGCGCCGCAGTCGACGATTTCGCAGCACCTTGCGAAGATGCGCAGCGTGGGCATCATCGAGGGGGAGCGCAACGGGCTTGAGGTCGTCTATCGGCTCAAGAGCCGTGCGGTGGCGCAGCTGCTTGAAGGGCTTTTTTGCAAGGAAAAGGATTATCACGATATGGGCTGATTTCGCGCTCTCGACGACACAGGGAAGCGCGGCGGCACAGAAGGAGGCATATCTGTATGGAAATGAAAAAGGAACAGGCAAAGCGCTATGTCATCGTCGGCGGCGTGGCAGGCGGTGCGACTGCGGCGGCGCGACTGAGGCGCTTGGATAAGGATGCGAAGATCGTGCTCTTCGAGCGCGGCGAGCATATTTCCTTCGCGAACTGCGGTCTGCCTTACTATGTCGGCGATGAGATCAAGGAGAGCGAGCGTCTCCTGCTCATGACACCCGAGTTGTTCCGTGAACGCTTCGCCGTTGATGTGCGTACAGGAAGCGAGGTCACGCATGTTGACAGTGAGAGTCGCCGCGTTCATGTGCGGACGGCGGCGGGCGAGACTTATGAGGAGCCGTACGACGCGCTTCTCTTGTCGCCCGGCGCGAAGCCTTTGCGCCCGCCGATACCGGGCGTTGAAAGCCCGCGCATCTTGTCCTTGCGCAATGTGCCGGATGCTGAGGTTTTGCGCCGCTTGGCGGATCAATATGCGGCGGCGGGGCGCACTGTCGTCGTGGGCGGCGGCTTCATCGGCGTCGAGATGGCGGAGAATCTTCGTGCGCGCGGACTTTCTGTCACGCTTGTCGAGGCTGCGCCGCATGTGCTTGCACCGTTCGATGCGGATATGGCGAAGATCGCAGAGAGGGAGATGAACGAGAACGGTGTCGGGCTTTACCTTGGCGACGGCGTACAGGAGTTTAAGGAGGATACGCAGGGCGTGCGCGTTCGTCTTGTGAGCGGACGTGAGATCGCCGCGGATTTCGTCGTGCTCGCCATCGGGGTAAGCCCCGACACGGATTTTTTGAAGGATAGCAGCGTCGCGCTCGGCGAGCGTGGTCATATCCTCGTGAATGAGCGCATGGAGACGAGTGTGCCTGACGTCTATGCTGTAGGCGATGCTGTGATGACATTCGACCGCCAGACGAATACGGCGGGTGCGCTGCCCCTCGCGGGACCGGCGAATCGGCAGGGGCGTCTCGCCGCGGACAACATGACGGGCAGGCGGCGCATCTATGACGGCTTCATCGGTACGGCGATCCTCAAGGTGTTCGGCTTGACGGCGGCTGCCGTCGGCAAGAACGAGCGTATGTTAGAGCGCGAGGGGCTTCGCTGCGGTGAGGATTATCGCGTCGTGAAGCTGCATCCGCTCGCGCATGTCGGCTACTATCCGGGGGCGCAGACGATGACGCTGAAGCTTCTCTATCGCACGAAGGGGGCTGTCGGTAAAATCCTCGGGGCGCAGATCGTCGGCACGGGTGGCGTGAAGTCGCGCATCGACGTGCTTGCGACGGCGATTGCGATGGGGGCGGATACAGATTTTTTGACAAGTTTGGAGCTTTCTTACGCGCCGCCGTTCGGTGCGGCAAAAGATCCCGTAAACATGGCGGGGTATATGGCAGAAAATGATCTCGCGGGTCTCGTGCGTTTCCTACCCGCGGAGCAGCTGGATGCGGCGCGGCAGGCAGGCGTGCGCGTACTCGACGTGCGCACGCCGGGGGAGCTTTCTCATGCGCCTTTCGCTTCTGACACGCAGATTCCGCTTGACGAGCTGCGCACTCGCGTCCGTGAGCTTGACCGCACGGTGCGCTGGGCAGTGCTCTGCAAGGTCGGACAGCGCGCTTACAATGCGGCGCGTATCTTGGCGCAAGATGGCTATGATGCAGAGGTCGTCGCGGGCGGCTATACGTCGCTGAAAATGGCAGAGTTTGAGGCGTCGCCGGATGCTGCGCCGCCCTGCGCTGCGGCTGAGCGCATGGGCTGCGGCGGTACGCCGCAGGCGGCAAAGATGGCTGCGGCGGCAGAGGAAGTAGATCTCACGGGACTTAGCTGCCCCGGACCCTTGATGGAGCTGCAGAAGGCGATGGAACGCATCGCATCCGGCGATGTGCTGCTTGCGCGTGCGTCCGATCCCGGCTTTTTCGCGGACAGCGCGGCGTGGGCAGAGGCTGCAGGGCACAGGATGATCTCGCGCAGCAAGGAGAATGGGCTTGTCGTTGTCAAGATCAAGAAGGCGGGCGGGAAGGACGCGGCAGACGACGCATCGGAGGGCGGCTAGGTGTGCCGTATGCAAAGGGGCAAGGCGCGGCGGCAGATTGCCGCAGCGTGCCGCGCGAGAAGCATAAGACCATCGTTGTTTTCAGCGGTGACCTCGATAAAGTGCTTGCGGCGTTCGTCATCGCCAACGGTGCGCTTGCTATGGGCAGCAAGGTCACGATGTTCTTCACGTTCTGGGGGCTGAATGCCCTGCGCCGCCCGGAAGGCGCAGACGTGAAGAAGGGGTTTATCGACCGCATCTTCGGATGGATGAT
>NZ_JBQNBV010000044.1:0-14409 GCF_052169755.1 Selenomonas sp.
TAAGTCAAGCCCAAGGGAAGCAGCCCGATTGGCTGGGCTTCTATATGACATGAGGACGTATGTACAGCGTGCATCTTTGATGATGCTGCCAAGGGAAACGGGTGAAAAAGCGTCTCCTGCCGAATCTTAGGACGGCGGAATATGCGTCCTGAAAAATTCCCGTCAAAGACTGCAGGCTTCCGCCTTGCTGCGTCTTTGCTGGACAAAAAATACAGAAGCGAGCAAAAGGAACCCCACCATATCCGTCACAAGCCCCGGCTGAATCATCAAGAGTCCGCCGACAAACATCAAAAGGCGCTCAAGCCAATGCATCGGCTTCACAAGGCAGCCGATCATCGCCGCACTCAAACCGACCATGCCAATGATCGAAGTCAAGAGCACCGTGATAAGACCTACGGGCGTCGCGTCGATCATCAAGACGACGGGAGAGAGTACGAAGATGTACGGGATGATGAAAGCGGCGATTGCCAGTTTCGATGCGTTGATACCCGTCTTTAACGGCTTGCCGCCGCTGATGGCGGAGCCGGCGAAAGCGGCGAGCGCAACGGGCGGCGTCACGTCGGCGATGATGCCGAAGTAGAATACGAACATGTGCGCCGCGAGCACGGGAACCCCCATCTGCACGAGTGCGGGCGCGGCGATCGTCGAGGTGATGACATAGTTCGCCGTCGTCGGCACGCCCATGCCGAGAATGATCGATGTGATCATCGTGAAGAACATCGTCGGCAGCAGCATACCGCCCGAGAGATCCAAGAGCGCCGAAGCGAGCTTCAATCCTACGCCCGTCTTTGTCACAACGCCGATGATGATGCCCGCCGAAGCGCAGGCGACGAGAACGCCAAGGACATTTCGCGCACCGTTTTCCAGCCCGCGCACAATCTCGACCGGCTTCATGCGCGTTGACTTCCGAAGAGACGATGCGACGAGCGAAAGCACGATCGCCCAAAGCGCCGCGCGCATCGGCGTGAAGCCTGATACGAGAAGATAGATGATGACGACGAGCGGAATCGCGAGGTGTCCGCGCTCTTTAAGGATCGCCCATGCCTTCGGCAGCTCGCTTCTAGGCACGCCCTGGAGATTGCTGCGGCGCGCCTCGAAGTGAACGCCGAGCCATATACCGAGGAAGTAAAGGAGCGCCGGTATCGTCGCCGCCTTGACGACGTCAAAATACGGCACGCCGACGAACTCCGCCATGAGGAACGCTGCCGCTCCCATGACGGGCGGCATGAGCTGACCGCCCGTCGACGCCGCCGCCTCGACCGCGCCCGCGAAGTCGCGCTCGTAGCCGAGCTTCTTCATCATGGGGATCGTGAAGGCGCCCGTACCCGCGACGTTGGCGACCGAGCTTCCCGAGACCGTTCCCATGAGTCCGCTCGAAAGCACGGCGACCTTCGCGGGGCCGCCGCGCGCCCAGCCCGCCACAGCATTTGCAAGGTCGATGAAAAATCTGCCCAACCCCGTCGACTCAAGATACGCACCGAAGAGAATGAAAAGGAAGATAAACGTCGAGGACACGCCGAGCGGTATGCCGAACACGCCCTCCGTCGTAAAGAACAGATGCGCGACGAGCTGATCGAGATTCAACCCGCGATGCGCAAGCACGCCGGGCAAATAAGGACCTGCGAATGCATACGCGAGAAAAAAGAGGACGACGCAGACCATCGGCATACCAACGACACGGCGCGTCGCTTCTATGACGAGCAAGATACCGATAAGTCCGACGACAAGATCGAGCGAATTGACCGTACCCGCACGCGTCACGAGACTGCGATAGGCGAAGATGATGTAAGCAGGAGCGCCGGCGCCCAAGACGGCGAGAATGACATCAACGACATGCAGCTTATTCTTTGACCAAACCTGCCGCATCGGGAAGAGCAGATAGACGAGCGTCAGACCGAACCCCAGATGAACCGCACGCTGCAGCTGTGCATCAAGCACACCGAAAAGCGCCGTATAAATTTGAAAGAGCGAAAACGCGATAGCGATCACCGCAACGACCTTCGCCATAAAGCCCTTGTGCTCAATGGCATTGGCCTCCTTATCGTATTTTTTCAGAGCTTCCTTCGCAAGCTCTGTATGCTTCTTATCCGGCATAGCTGAACATCATTCCTTTCTTGCCGCATTTGCGGCTCCATGCGCTTTGCCAAAAAGCTTTTCCATGCCCCATTGCCAAGGAGGCATGACTGCGAGGTCGATGCGGCTGCCCGGCTCCAACTTCTCAAACAACCGTTCCTCCGTACCGTCAAGCACAAGCGTCAGTTCCGTGCCGACGCCTGTTCGCAAAGACAAACGAGGAAAGCGCCTCTCCATACCGTCCATGACGAAATGATCGCCCTCTGCGCGAAAGTGTCCCTCGCTCGCGAGGAACGGCAGCCCCACGCCGAAGGATTGATACCGCGTCGAATCGAGCACAAAGCCCGCAAGCTCGTTGTCTACATGAAGATTTTCTTCGACGGGCGTTTTCTGCACCGAGTGGATGAAATGAATCTCCACAGGCATCCCTGCATACGCCCTTTCGAAATAAAGGATAGCCCCCTGCTCGCTTTCTACGACGAGCAAGGGGCGTATCAGAAAATCTGCAAGCGCCGCAAGCACGAGGGCGGCGAGGAAGAGCCTCACCCCCAGCTGCTTCTTCATTTATTCCTTGAAGTAGCGCTCTGCACCGGCATTGAGTTCGATGGACATGCCGTTCTTCGCGCTTTCCTTCGTGATCTGCTTCGCTGCCGAATGTGCCGCCTGCAGCTTTTCAAGGTTGTCGAAGAGCGCCTTCGTGATATCGTAGCCGAGTTTATCGTCCACCTTGTCCGTCGCGACGAGCATCGCCATGACGGATATGCCCGGCACCTCTTCATCGAAGCCCGCATAGGTGCCCGCCGGAATCGTCGTCTTCGTGTAGAACGGATACTTTGCGATCAGAGCGTCCGCCTTGTCCGCCTCGATCGGCAAGAGGCGCACCTTGTTTTGCGAAGTGATATCCTGCACCGCCGCCGTCGGGAAGCCCGCCGTGACGAAAGCCGCGTCAACATTGCCGTCCTTTAAGGCGCTCGCCGCCTCGCCGAAGGACAGGTACTGCTCGTCAATATCGTCGTATGTGATGCCGTACGCTTCAAGGATCTGGCGCGCGTTTGCCTCCGCACCGCTGCCCGCCGCGCCGACGGCAACGCGCTTGCCCTTGAGGTCAGCGACGCTCTTGATGCCACTCGAATCAAGCGTGACGATCTGACACGTCTCGGGATAGAGCGCCGCGATGCCGCGCAGATTTTCGACCTTCTTATCCTTGAACATCTCCGTGCCGTTCACTGCATAATATGTGATGTCGTTCTGCACGATAGCGAGATCGACCGAGCCTTCCTTCAGCATATTGATATTTGCAACCGTCGCGCCCGTGGACTGCGCACTGGCATTCATGCCTGGAACCGCCTTGTTCAAGATCTCCGCCATAGCGCCGCCGATCGGGTAGTAGGTGCCTGCCGTGCCGCCCGTAGCGATGTTGATGAACTTGTTGCCGCTCGATGCACCGCAGCCGACAAGCAGAACCGTGGAGAAAATCAAAAGCGCCGTTGCGGAAAGGATTCTCCCAAGTTTGCCCAAATTCATGGTTAATACCTCCTAGAAATATAATCTTATTATATACTACGTATGCTATTATAACATATCTTATATAACGATGCAAAGAAATCTTCTATGGAAGTTTCACGGAGCGGCGCCCGCATCCGCCCCAATGAGATCCCGCACGACGACGCTTGCGAGAATCAAGCCTGCGACAGACGGCACAAAAGAAATGCTGCCGGGCGGCTGCTTGTCCATGCAGCTGCGCTCATCCTTCTTCTCTTCCATCGGTGCAAAAAGCGGTTTCTTCGGCTTCTCTTTGGAGTAAACGACCGTTAGGGCAAGCACGCCGCGCGACTTTAATTCACGGCGCATGACACGCGCCAGCGGACAGACGCTCGTATCATAGATGTCGGCAACTTCGAATTTCGTCGGGTCGAGCTTGTTTCCGGCGCCCATGCTGCTCACAATGGGAATGCCACGCTTTTTCGCTTCCAAGACGAGTCCGATCTTTCCTGTGACGGTATCAATGGCATCGACGATATAGTCGTAAGCGCCATGAAAAAAAAGACCTGCCCGCTCGGGCAGGAAGAAATCCTCGATTACCTCGATCGTGACGGATGGATTGACGTCCTCCATGCGCTCCTTCATGACCATCGCCTTGCTGCGCCCCATCGTGCTATGAAGTGCTGCCAGCTGACGATTGAGATTCGATGCGGCGACCGTGTCATGATCGATGAGCGCGATGCGTCCGACGCCCGCACGCACCAGCGCCTCCACAGCAAACGAGCCGACGCCGCCGACGCCGAATACAGCGACGCGCGCCGACCGCAGACGCTCGACGCCCGCCGCACCGATGAGCATCGCCGTGCGGCAAAACTGCTCGTCCATCAAAAATCGCCCCCTTCTGAGCAAACACCTGCGTCATCCGGCTCCGAAAAAAGAGACGTCCGTCACTTCTTCGGATGGAACGGGTCGAACTTCGGCAGAGGAGCGTCGACGCGCGGGGCGAAGGACGGCATCTTCTCCGTCGATCGCTTCATGAAAGACGGCGGTTCAAGAGATGCAATGCTCTCCGTCTTAAGTTTGCTCGCGGGCGCTTCCATGCGCTGCACTTTCATGACGACACCATCGACGAAATCCGTCGCGATGATCGTCGCGCGGATCTTCTGCCCCATGGCAGAATCAATGACCGTGCCAAGAATGATATTCACATCGGGATGTGTATTGTCGTAAATGTACTGCGTCGCCGCATTGACATCATAGAGCGTCATCGCCTCACTGCCGCTGAGGTTCAGGATCAGACCGCGCGCGCCCTTCAAAGACTTCTCGACGAGTGGACTCTCGACCGCCTTCTTCACGGCTTCGACCGCACTCATCTGGCTCTCGCCAATGCCAAGAAGTGCGTCGCCGCTCTGGCTCTGGCGGAAAATAGACGTAACATCGGCGAAATCGACGTTGATGACGCCCGTCGTCAAGATCAATTCCGTGATGCACTGAATCGCCTGTCTAAGGACATCGTCCGCCGCCTTGAAAGCGTCAACGAGCGACAGCTGCTTGTTCTCAGGCAGCTTCATGAGATTATCATTCTGTATGCCGATCAGAGCGTCGAGATTGCCTTGCAGTTTTGCGATGCCCTCATTCGCGATACGTTTCTTGCGCGCACCTTCAAACGAAAACGGCACCGTCACAACGCCGACCGTCAATATGCCCAGATCCTTCGCAAGCTTTGCGACAACAGGCGCCGCGCCCGTGCCCGCGCCGCCGCCCATGCTCGCCGTGACGAATACGAGGTCAGCGCCCCGCATCGCCGCCTTGATCTTCTCGGCATCGCTCTTCGCCGCCGCCTCGCCGAGATCCGCCACGCCGCCTGTCCCGAGCCCCTTCGTCAGCTCGCGGCCGATAGCGAGCGTCTTGACGCCCGTCTCTTCCATATAGCCGAGATGCTTCACATCCGTATTGATCGCGATAAGCTCCACATCGAGATCATTCCCTTCAGCGATGCGCTCAAGGACACTGTTGCCGCCCCCGCCCACACCGACGATCTTTATCGTGACTACCGCTCTCTTGATCTTCGTGTCGTCCGTTATCATGGAAGCGGTCCCCCCTCTCTGCGCCTTACGGCTCCATCCGTTGACACTTATCGCTAATTATCCACTTGCATTTATTCGCCGTTTCTTTCGTCATTCCTGCAAAAAAGGGGAAAATATTTCATTGCTCCCGTAAAGAATCACGAAAGACGCTTATCTCCACGAACCCCCGCCAGCTGCGTCAAAAGCATACCTGCAAGCATCAAGGCACAGCCGGAAAGCTCTGCCGCACGCAGCGACTCGCCAAGAAAAATCGCACCCGAAACGGCGCCGAACACCGACTCCAGGCTCATGATGACAGCTGCCAAGGCAGGCTCGGCATACTGCTGCCCAACGATCTGCAAAGTAAAAGCGACGCCCGAGCTCATGACGCCTGCATAGAGAATCGCCGCAGCCGACGCCTCGATGTCCGCCGCCGTCGGCTGCTCAAAGAGAAAAGCGAGCACGAGACTCGCGCAGGCACAGACAAAAAGCTGCGCCGCGGAAAGCTCAACAACATCGACAAAGGCTGCAAAACGTCCGACGCAGATGATGTGCAGCGTCCAAAGCAAAGAGCTTGCGACCATGATCGCATCACCGTAGGAGAGGGAGAAGCCATCTTTCATCGACAAGCAATACAGCCCAAAAAGAGCCAAAAACGCGCCGCACCAATGAAGCGTACGGATGCGGCTGCCCAAAAAGACGGCGGCGAGCGGCACAAACACGAGATAAAGGCATGTGATGAACGCCGTCTTTCCCACCGTCGTATACTGCATCCCCACCTGCTGCAAGGTCGTCGCCAAAAAGAGGACCACGCCGACGAGCGCCCCCGCCTTAAAGCCCGAACGATACGCACCCGCCGCCTTCGCCGCACGTCTCTTCGGCGCAAAGAGCAGCCACAAGAGGAGCACGACAGGCACAGCAACGACATAGCGCGCCGCGCCGTATGTAAAAGGACCAATGCTTTCCATGCCGACAGACTGAGCGACAAAAGTCGTCCCCCAGATGAAAGCGGCGATAAAGAGCGCCAAACTGCCGCGCAGACGCACGAACTTCACCTCCGCTTCACTTGAGCCAAGCGTTGAATTTCTCGATGAGCTTCACCGGCTTGTACGATTCCTTCGCCTGCCTAAGCCCCTCGATGCCCATGTCTTCCTCACGATTGATATACGTCATATCGGACCAAGCATGTTCGACGAACGCCTGATTTATGGCAGGATACGCCCCTCGCACCTCAGGGTCGGCCTTCTCCACATGGATGACCGCCGTATCGTCGTTGAGCTGCTCTCCGAAAGTAAAAGCGACGACGCGCTGCCCGATGAGAATCGCGCCTCCCTTGAGGCGAAAATCCTTGAAGTTATTCAACACCTCGATGATCGCTTGACGCTCCAATGCGATAAACGGATCGTCGGGAATCTCATGCGCACGCTGCTTGTACCAGCCGTTGATCGTCAACTTACACTGTGTGACAATCTCATCCGTGATCGGCTGATACTCAGCCTCGGGATAATTCTTGCGAAAACTGTTCAAATGATTCTTTTTCGAATGAAACTTGCGCCCCGCGAGTTTCATCAAGTCCTCAGCAAGATACACATAGTCAAAATTGTTGCGATCAGCCTCAACGACGAAATCCATCCCATCCAAACGTTCCAAAAGGTCGGCAAAGGAGCGCTCGACGCCCGAAAATCGCACCGGCTTCCCCTGCGATTTGAAGTGGTCGCAGACGCCTCGAATCGCCGCCGGCATCTTCTCCTGCGGTCCGAACGGCTGCATGGCAAACTCACGGCCATCCCACTCCGCTTTCATATAAAGCACATCATCTTCCTTTGCCCACATGATTTTATACGGCTCATGCCACATGTAGAGGTTCGTAAAGTTGAAATGCGAATTCTCATAATACCGCGCCCGAAAAAAACAGTCGAGCAGCGGCTTATCCTCTTTTTGCAGTCCTCGAAAATCTATGATGCTCATTCCTCTCTTGTTCGCACTAAGGAAGCGCCGATACATTCAATGTCTCAACAATTCTGTCGGACGGTGCGCTTTCCGCCGGCTGTTCTATCATTATATCAACTCTGTCAAGCAATTAACAATCCCTTCTATTTTGGTCGGGATTGTTAATTGCTTTTTAATTGCGACTGCACCTGTCCTTTAATCTTACCATGCTATACTTTTCGTATCGAGCAGGAATCCAGCAGCCGGCTCGATGCCAGCGGCAACGGCGGCTCTTTCCACACTTCTGTGCCTCCCTGCTGCTTGAAAATCTAATTCTTTCTCTATCCCAAAAAAGAAGGGCTTGCCTTGCGGCTTGCCCTTCTTTTTTGACTATTTTCAGCGCCTCAGCGGAAGAAGCGCACGCCTGCGTCGAAGAGTCCCTGCTCCTTGTTGCCCGGCACATTCTTCGAGATGTTATCGCCGACACGCTCGGAGTGACCCATCTTGCCAAGGATTCGTCCATTGGGGCTTGTGATCGCCTCAATCGCTTCGGTGGAGCCGTTCGGGTTGAACGGCGATTCCATCGTCGGCTCACCCGATTCATCGACATACTGCGCTGCGATCTGACCGCGAATACGCATCCTCGCGATGACTTCCTTATCGGCAACGAAACGCCCCTCACCATGCGAAACGGCGATCGTATGGATATCGCCGACCGAGACGTTGTTGAACCACGGCGAGAGGTTCGACATGATGCGCGTCTGCACCATGCACGAGACATGTCTGCCGATCGTGTTGTGCGTGAGCGTCGGCGCCTCCCAATCGAGCGGCATAATCTTGCCGTAGGGCAGAAGCCCGAGCTTGATGAGGGCTTGGAATCCGTTACATATACCGAGGATCAGCCCCTCGCGCTTCTGGAGAAGTTCCATGATCTCCTCGGCGATGCGCGGATTTCTGAGCGTCGCCGCGATGAACTTACCCGATCCGTCCGGCTCATCGCCGCCTGAGAAGCCGCCCGGCAGCATGAGGATCTGCGCCTTGTTGATACCGGCGGCGATTGCCTGTACCGATTCTTCAACCGCCTGCGGCGTGAGATTCCGAATGACGAGCGTATCAACTTCGCCACCCGCCTTCTCGAAAGCGCGCTGCGTTTCATATTCGCAGTTGGCGCCGGGGAACACGGGCATGAAGATGCGCGGCTTTGTGTAGCGGTCGCTGGCGCGCTGCCGCACGCCGCGGCGGAACGGCGCGGCAGGCGACGCCGTCCTGCCCTTACTCCTGACCATCGCAGGGAAGATGCCGTCAAGCGCCGACGTGTACGGTTCCCGCAGCTCGTTAAGCGTCTGCACCATGCCGTTGCAGACGATGCTCGCGACCGTCGTCGTACGCCCAAGCAGCGTCCACTTGACGCCGGCGAGCGCTTCCGTCACGTTGACCGCCTCGCTCATCTCAAGAAGCAGCGTGCCATAAGCCGGGCGGAAGAGATCTTCAAACTTGATGGCGCCGGGCGCAGCCTTGAAACCAAGGTCATTGCCCAAGCACATCTTCGTCAAAGCCGCTGCGATGCCGCCCCTGCCGACACTCGATGCCGAAAAGACGCGGCGGCTCTGCATGAGCGCGTGCACGCGCTCATAGTTGCGGCGCAAGTTGGCGAATACGGGCAGATCGTTCGCATCGGTCGGCACTTCGATGGCATAGACCTTGCTGTTCGCATACTTGAATTCCGCAGAGATCGCCTCGCTTGCCTTCATGACGTTGACGGCGAAAGCGACGACCGTCGGCGGCACATGGATGTTCTCAAACGTGCCCGACATCGAATCCTTGCCGCCGACAGCGGGAATACGAAGCTCATGCTGCGCCCAAAGCGCACCCAAGAGCGCCGCAAACGGCATACCCCATTTTTCGGGATCTTTGCCAAGGCTTTCAAAGTATTCCTGCAGCGAAAGGCGCACAGTCGATGCATCCGCACCGAGCGCCACCATCTTCGTCACCGCTTCCACGATGGCATAGAGTGCGCCGTGGAACGGGCTCCACTCCGTCAGATACGGATCGAAGCCAAACGTCATCGCCGTCGCTGTATCCGTTTCTCCCGACTTGACAGGAATCTTCGCAACCATTCCCTGCTGCGGCGACAGCTGATTCTTGCCGCCGAACGGCATCAAGACCGTGCCCGCGCCGACCGTCGAATCAAAGCGCTCGGAAAGCCCCTTCTGACTGGCAACATTGATGTCGGCGAGATTTGCAAGCCATGCCGCCGTGAGATTGCTTTGATTCTTGACGACCGCAGGCGGCAGGCGGCGCAGATAGTTCGACTCCACATCGGGCGATTGGAGCTGCACGCGAGCATGCTGCTTGACGCCGTTCGTATCAAGAAACACACGCGCCAAGCTGACGATGCGCTGACCACGCCAGACCATCTCAAGCCTGCCCGTATCCGTGACTTGAGCAATCGGCGTCGCTTCCAAGTTCTCACGATCAGCAAACGCTATGAGGACGGGCAGCGCTTCGGGACGCATGACGACCGCCATGCGCTCCTGCGACTCGGAGATAGCGAGTTCTGTACCGTCGAGACCTTCATACTTCTTCTTGATCGCATCGAGATCAATCGCCAAAGACGGCGCAAGCTCTCCGACAGCGACCGCAACACCGCCCGCGCCGAAGTCGTTACAGCGCTTGATGAAGCGGCTGACTTCAGGGTGGCGGAAAAGACGCTGGATCTTGCGCTCCGTCGGCGGATCTCCCTTCTGCACCTCGGCGCCCGCCGTCGTCAGCGAAGCTTCCGTATGCACCTTCGAAGAGCCTGTCGCACCGCCGCAGCCGTCACGCCCCGTCCTACCGCCGACCAAGACGACGACGTCGCCCGGCTCCGGCGTCTGACGTACGACATCCGCCTGCGGCACAGCGCCTAAAACCGCACCGATCTCCATGCGCTTCGCCATGTAGCCCTCATGGTAGACCTCATGCACCGCGCCCGTTGCAAGACCGATCTGGTTGCCGTAGGCGCTGAAGCCTGCCGCCGCCCCCTGTGTGATCTTCTTCTGTGGCAGCTTTCCCGGCAACGTAGCGTCGATCCTGCCGCGCGGATCGGCGGATCCCGTCACGCGCATCGCCTGATAGACATAGGAACGCCCCGACAGCGGATCACGGATCGCACCGCCCAAGCACGTCGCCGCACCGCCGAAAGGCTCGATCTCCGTCGGATGGTTGTGCGTCTCGTTCTTGAACATCACGAGCCACTTTTCTTCCTTTTCATCAATCACCACAGGTACGACGATGCTGCAAGCATTGACCTCGTCGGAAGCGTCCAGATCTTCCAAAAGCCCCTGCTGACGCAAAGCCTTCATACCGATGCAGGCGAGATCCATCAAAGAAACGTCGCTCTTTTTCCCCGCATGGACCTTCTCACGATCGAGCATATAGAGCTTCAATGCCTGCGCGAGCATCGGCGCATACTTGCCGTTGCCGAAATCCACCTTGTCAATGACCGTCATGAACGTCGTATGGCGGCAGTGATCCGACCAATATGTGTCGATGACGCGAAGCTCCGTGATCGTCGGGTCGCGCTTCTCCGCCGTCACAAAGTACTTCTGGCAAAACTGCATATCCTCGATGCTCATGGCAAAGCCGCGTTCTGCCATAAAACGCCCAAGCGACGCCGCATCCATCTGACAAAAACCTGCGATCGTCTCAACATCGGCAGGCTCCTCGATCTTCTCCGCAAGCGTAGCGGGCTTCTGCAGCGACGCCTCGCGGCTCTCAACCTTATTGATGCAGTATTCCTTGATTTGCGCCAAGAGCGCCGGAGAAATCGAACCGACAAGTACATAGACGAGCGCCGTGCGAATCGTCGGACGCTCCTTCTGTGTCACGAGCTGCACACACTGCGCCGCCGAATCCGCACGCTGATCATACTGCCCCGGCAAATACTCAACGGCGAACGCTTTCGACTCGGGAAAGTCGGGGAGTTTCTCCTCGTAGATCGTATCGACGGGCGGCTCAGAAAAGACGACGTCGCGCACCGCCTTATACTCCTCATCGGAAAGCCCCTCGATATCATAGCGAATAAAGATGCGCACTGCCTTCAGCTCCGTCGCCAGACGAAACGTCTCCGTCAGATCATCGCAAAGCTGCTGCGCCGGAATATCAAAATACCCCTGTCGTTTCTCTACAAAAAGTCTTCTTACACTCATGCCTGCAGACCATCCTCTCCATTGGCTCTTCGCACCGCATCTGTCAATTTCTTTATTGCTTCATCAAATCCAAATCAATCTTCACGACGACCTTCGTCACCTCCGCCGGATACTCATCAAGCACAGAAACACCCGGACGGTGCACATCCTCCGGATAGAGCACGGCATAACTTCCCGCCTTGAGCAAAATGTTGCTCTCAGGAATCAAGGCGCGGTAGAAGATGGCGTCTTTCTCCTCATCGTACGGCGTCATCTCCAAGAGGTCAGGACTCATCGGGCACCAGCCAAGGAACTCCTCCCCCTCCGCAACATACTGTATATCCACAAACTTTCGGTGCGCCTCGGGTACGCACTCAGCCTGCGGACGCGTCGTATAGCGCGAGAGCAGCGCGAAGATCTTATCACCGTCGATCTCATGGCGTCCTTCCGACATACTGCGAAAATCCTGCGAGCGCAAAAAAGCCAGCGCCTTTGTCAGCGCCGCCGAATACCCCTTCTGCTCGTCTTTTGACACCCCGATAATGCCCGTCATCATAAGCAATCCCCCTTCGCTTTTCGAAAAAGCGATTGATTTCCTTATTTATTCTATGATATGATCTTCGTGTATTTTATATTATATGATGAAAGACGAATCTCCGCAAGTATGCGAATTTTAGCAGAGAAGGGGAAATGATCATGCGCGAACTCCTGGAACTCTTAGAGCACGACGCCCGACGTCCCATCGGCGAAATCGCCGCCGTACTCAAGAAAAGCGAGTATGAAGTAGAAAAGGAAATCAAAGGGCTTGAACAGGATAAGATCATCTTGAGTTACAACACCTTGATCAACTGGCAAAAATTCGGTGACAACAGCGTCAATGCCATCATCGAAGTCAACCTTACGCCCGAGCGAGAAGTCGGCTTTGACGCCATCGCCGAGCGCATCTATCGCTTTGAAGAAGTACGCACCGTCTACCTCATGAGCGGCAGCTTCGATCTCCTCGTTATCATCGAGGGCAAATCCCTGCAAGACGTCGCCAACTTCGTCGCGACACGACTCTCGACCATCGAAGGCGTCACGCAGACACGCAGCCACTTCATGCTCAAAGCGTACAAGAAGGACGGTACGATCATCGACGACAAAGAGAAAGACCGCCGACTGGTGGTGTCGCCATGACGAAATGGACTGACCGCATCGCACCCGCCGTCCATGCCGTGCCGCCCTCGGGCATACGCAAATACTTCGACATCGCCGCCGAAATGGATGACGTCGTTTCTTTAGGCGTCGGTGAGCCGGATTTTGTCACGCCTTGGTCGATTCGCGAAAGCTGCGTCCACGGTCTTGAGCAGGGCTACACTTCCTATACGGCGAATCGCGGTATGCTTGAGCTGCGCGAAGAAATCGCCGCCCTCTACGCACGCGAACACGACGCCCTCTACGAACCGACGAAGGACATCCTCATCACCGTCGGCGTCAGCGAAGCCTTGGATCTCGCCTTACGCGCCATCCTCTCACCCGGCGACGAAGTCTTGATCCCCGAGCCTTGCTACGTTTCCTACCAAGCCTGCGTCACATTCGCGGGCGGCAAAGTCGTCCCCGTCGCCGCAAAGCTCGAAAATGACTTTCGCATTACGCCCGAAGAGCTGGAACCACATGTAACAAAGCGTACGAAAGCGCTTCTCATCGGCTACCCGAACAACCCGACGGGCGCCGTCATGGCAAAGGACGATCTTCTGAAAATCGCCGCTTTCGCCGAAAAGCACGACCTCATCGTCATATCCGACGAAATCTACGGCGACCTCACCTACGGCGGCATGAAGCACACGGCGTTTTCCTCTCTGCCCAACATGAAAGAGCGCACGATCCTCCTAAACGGCTTCTCTAAAGCCTACGCCATGACCGGCTGGCGCATCGGCTACGCGCTCGGCAACCCCGACATCATCGCCGCCATGACGAAAATCCATCAGTACACGATGCTCTGCGCTCCCATCACAGCACAGATTGCCGCCATCGAAGCGCTGCGCCGCGGCGAAAAGTACATGAAAAAGATGGTCGCCGAGTACGACCGCCGCCGCCGCCTTATCTACGACGGCTTTTTGAAACTCGGTCTCTCATGCTTCGAACCGAAAGGCGCTTTCTACATCTTCCCAAACATCGCGTCGAGCGGCTACACGGACGAAGAATTTGCCGAAAACCTTCTGCGCAAAGAGCACGTTGCCCTCGTCCCCGGCAGCGCTTTCGGCGAAAGCGGCAAAGGTCACATCCGCTGTTCCTACGCCACATCCATTGACAAGATCTCCGAAGCCCTCGCAAGGATCGGCAACTTTCTCAAAAATCATCGCAAGTAAACTTTCAGGACATATCTTCAGCCGCCACACATGACGGCATGATGCGCTTTTTAGCCCGTTTCCTGCGATGACACTGGCAAAGAAGCACACTGTACATATATCCTCACGCCTTACAGAAGTCTAGCCAATCGGTCTGCACCTTCGGCTTGACCTCTTGGGGCTTCATGGTAATGGAAACAAAAAGCCCCGCCTGCGCGTCCTCTCTTTCGAGAAGCGCTCAAGCGGGGCTTTTCCTATTGCAAAATCCCTGTGGTCTTTCATGCGCCCGTCGTTCCAGCCAATCGCTGCACTTCTTCCAACGACAACTGCGTCGCATCTGCTATCTGCGAAACCGTGAGCTTG
>NZ_JBQNBV010000045.1:0-14398 GCF_052169755.1 Selenomonas sp.
GTACGGATCGTAAGCATCAAATACATTCGTGATGCCCGCATAGACCGTCGCGTTCTTCGTGACGTCTTTTTCAAGCATCAGATTCCAAACGCCGTAGTTTTTCTCGCGGGCAACTTTTTCACGTGTGTAATTGTGCTGAATGTCACCCTTCATATAATTTTCTGCGTCCGCTTGACTCTTAAACAAGTGATACACTTCACCGGTGTTCGGATTTGTGAACTCGGTTTGTTCCAACGTCTCAGCTCCATCGGTGCCAATAATGCGTCCTGTAAAGACACGATCGCGAATATCGAGGTATTTCCAAGCATAATCCCCCCAGAAAGTCGCACGCCAGCCATTTTTGCGGTCGTTATAGTTTAGCGTGAGATTGAGCATATGACGCGCACGACCTTCGAGACGCTTATTCGTATTGCGGTCTTCGGCATCGAGGAGCGTGTAACCCAATTTGACGTTGAAGGCTCTTGAAATTTCTCGCGTTGCTTCAAGCTCAATGCCCTGTGTGCGCGCCTTAGAAATATTCTTGTACGTATAGACGTCATCCATAGCAGGGATCCCTTTTGCATAATCCGAATCGCCAACGACATTGTTCCAGACATCATTCCAATTCGATGCAGCGTTTAATGAATCCACGAGCTCTTGATAGCTCGGCCCTCCCCAAGGATCCGGATAACGTATATGCGTATCATAGTATGTACGTCCTTTAATATTCTTCGTCTCTTTTTCTCCCGCATAGACAATCTGCATATAGTCATCAAAATCATTGCGGAACAAGGTGAGCTTCGCATGCGTCTTCTTGTCGAAATCTTTCTCCACGGAGACATCCATATTGAGTGCCTTTTCAGGCTTCAATTCAGGATTTCCTTGAAAAAACCAGCCATTGCGGATCGGCGGTGTCGCATTGAGCGAAGGCTCGTACATTTCCCAGTCATGATAAAGCTCGGCAATGCCTCCTGTGGCAAAACTCGTGCCGATATTCGCCTTAACACGCAAATTGGAACTCACCTTATACGTCGCACCGATGGACGGAGAGAGATTCACGCCGAAATGACTGTGATTCGTATAGCGCAAGGATGGAACAACAAGAAGATTCTTCCCGACCTGCCAACTATCCATCGCGTAGGTGCTGTAGTAATTCAACGAAGTTTCATAGATCTCACCGGTAGAGGATCGCTTGTTCGGATGAGAAGGATCTGAGGGATTGGGGAAAGTATATATGCGCGTCTCATGCTGCGGTATCTGCCCCGGCACAGAGATACGTGTACCTTTGCCGCTTTCATCATGATAATCCGCACCGACGGTTACATAGTGTTTGTCATGCGGCATCAATCCGACCGATGCCTCCAAGACATTGTCCTTGCGATTGAAATTATCGAAATAGAAATGACGATAAGGTACTCCTTTGCCGAAAACATGATAATTTACGTCAGAGTCATGTTCGGTTTGATAGAAGCGCACACGGTAGTCCGCGAGGCTTGTCTGCTTCTTCCAGTCAATGCTGAAGTTGTTGCGCCACGCATCTTCTGATGCTATCATGGCTATCCCTTTTCCATCACGGAACGCTCCAAGGGTCGTATCCTTCTGCAGATCCTCCGTCTGACGATCTGCAGCGAGTGTGAGAGTCTCCCCCTTGCCAATCGTAAACTCCACGCGCCCGCTCATCGGTGTTCGTTCGCCATAGTACTGCATCGACGTTCCATCATTGTCGTAGAGGAACGGCGCCGTCTTGTTCCTGCCGAGGGAGAAGTCCATATAAATGCCCTTACCGATTTCTCCCGTTGCAAAATTTACACTGTGGTTGTACTGACTGCCGCCCTCACCGATCCACGAGCCTTCCGTCGTCAGGGTGCCGCCCATTTTATGCGGCATCTTCGTAACGATATTGATGACGCCGCCAATGGCATCCGCGCCAAAGCGTGCCGTGCCCGAGCCTCGGATGACCTCGATGTGGTCGATGTTGTCGACGCCGAGACGGTTCGCCTCGTCCGTCGCGCCGTAATACTTGCTAAGACCGCCCGCAAGCCTCCTGCCGTCGATAAGAATCAGCGTGTGGCGAGCCTCCGCGCCACGAATAGAGATCGTCTTGCGCCCCATGTTGTCCGTGCCCATCTGGATGCTCTCTTCGGCAGCCAGTGCGTCGGAGAGCGTGCGCGCGCCCTTGCGGTCAAGATCCTCTCGCGTGATAATGGTCTTCGTCTCCGGCTCCTCCTTGAGAAGTTCCTTCTCATAGTTCGCCTCGACATTGACGGCGTCCGTCGTCACACGTTCTGAAGAAGAACCATTGTCCCCCCCCGCTGCACAAAGCGCTGAAGATCCCCAAAGCATCCACATCGCTGCACCAAGTGCCGCATACCTGCGCTTTCTCAGCCTGTTCCCCATTCTCATTCCATTGCCTCCATTCGCAAAGTTGAACGGCGTACATCCTTGAACGCCATTCATCATTATAAATAACATTAATGATATGCTCTGTATTTTAGCATTGAGGATAAGGATTGTCAATATCTTTTTATGCTTCTTTCGAGAATATTTTTCTTTTTCCTTATAGAAAACAAACCGATTTTTCATAAAATACGCGAGCACCCTTCAATAAAATATGCATTATTTCAAATTGTATCGTGACAATCAAAAATATATCCTATCCAGTTTTTTTCGATATTTTCAAGCTCTCCATTTCCATCTTGTATAAACGATATTTATGCAACATAGAAATCCCCGCAGGCGTAGGATGTATCCACAGCGCAAAACAAACGAGGCTGCACACAGGTCTTTCCAGACCTATGCACAGCCTCTTCCTTCAGATATTTATGGACTTTTCAAAGCTTCTTCATCTTGCGCAGCGCTTCTCGCGCCGCTCCCTGTTCAGCTTCCTTCTTGTTGCGGCCCTTGCCTGTGCCGTAGACCGCATCGTTGATGCGCACGGCAAATTCGAAGGTCTTGTCGTGATCGGGACCCGTTTCGGTCAAAAGCTCGTAGGCGATCTTACGATCAACGTGCTTTTGCACGACTTCCTGCAAGGTCGTTTTGTAGTCCTTCATATTCTCGCCGCTGTCGATGGTTAGAAGCTCATCATGCAGCTGCTTCAAAACATATTCATACGCCGTCTGCCAGCCGCGGTCGAGGTAGATCGCGCCGATGACGGCTTCAAAGGCGTCAGCGAGCATGGACGGACGATGCCCGCCGCCCATCGACGCTTCTCCATGACCGAGCAGCAGATACTCGCCGAGCTTGAGTTCTGCCGCACGCCGCGAGAGCGTCGCTTCGCGAACGATGGAAGCGCGCGCCTTCGTCAGTTCACCTTCCGGACGCTTGGGAAATCGCTCGAAGAGATATGTGCTCGTCGCCAATTCCAGAACCGCATCCCCCAAGAACTCCAAGCGCTCGTTGTGCACCACGCCTTTGTTCTTCGCCTCGTTTGCGTAGGAAGTATGCGTGAGCGCTTCATGCAGCAGCACGATGTCCTGAAACTCAATGCCAAGATGCGCAGAGAGCGCCAAGAGAGCCTCCTGACGCTTATTTGACAAAACTTCCGACGCCTTTTTCATGCTCGGAACTTCTTCAATACGAGGCAGGCATTATGTCCTCCGAAACCAAAGGAGTTGGAGATCGCAGCGCGTACTTTTTTCTCCTTTGCCTTGTTCGGCACATAGTCAAGATCCAGCCCTTCATCGGGAGTTTCGTAGTTGATCGTCGGCGGCAACATGTCGTTTTCAACAGCAAGCGCCGTAGCGATGCATTCGACGCCTCCGGCGGCGCCGAGGAGATGACCCGTCATGGATTTGATGGAGCTGACGGATATATCCTTCGCCGCCGCGCCGAATGTCGTCTTGATCGCCTCCGTCTCACCTTTGTCGTTCATGTGCGTCGATGTGCCGTGTGCGTTTACATAGTCGATGTCAGCGGGCGTAAGTCCTGCATCCTCGATCGCGCGCGCCATGCACTTCGCCTGATATTCCCCATGCGGCGCAGGGCTTGTGACATGATAGGCGTCGGCATTCGCACCGTAGCCGACAAGCTCGGCGTAGATGTGCGCACCGCGCTTCTCGGCATGTGCAAGGCTTTCCAATACAACGATACCCGAGCCTTCCCCCATGACGAAGCCGCTGCGGTTCTTATCAAAGGGGCGCGAAGCGTGCGTCGGATCGTCGTTGTGGTCGGCGCAAAGAGCTTTCATCGCGCAGAATCCTGCAACGGCTGCCTCCGAGATGCTCGCTTCCGTGCCGCCGGCAACAGCGACGTCCGCCTTGCCGATTTCGATGGCGCGAAAAGCGTGACCGATGCAGTCCGTACCTGTCGCACAAGCCGTCACAATGCACGCGGACGGTCCGTGCAGACCGTAGGTGATGGCGACTTGTCCCGCTGCCATATTCGCAATCATCATCGGGATAAAAAACGGACTGATCTTCGACGGTCCTTTGTCGAAAAGCTTTTCGTACTGGCTGTGCATCGTTTCGATGCCGCCGATGCCGGCGCCAATGAACGTACCGATACGCTCCCTATCCTCTTTTTCAAGGTCGAGCTTCGCATCCTCGATGGCAAGCTTCGCCGCTGCGACGGCGAACTGCGTATAGCGATCCATGCGCTTTGCTTCCTTCTTGTCGATGTACGCGCCCGGTTCAAAATCCTTGACTTCGCCTGCGATCTGCGCGTTGCAGCCGGATGCGTCGAAATGCGTGATCTTGCCAATGCCGTTTTTTCCGGCAAGAAGCGCTTCCCAAAACGCCTCTTTGCCAATGCCGATCGGCGTAATCGCGCCCAGACCCGTTATGACTACACGATTGCTCAAGCTAGACACCTCACTCTGTCTTTCCTATGAAACATTTGAATCTTCTTCCTCTGTCTCAGGAGATTTAACTGATTGCCGCAACTTCAGCGGTCAATCGGCGGAAAATTTCCTTGACCGAAAGGATTTCTTTGATGCGGGAAATGTACTCGCCTGAAAAAACAAGCCCCGTCTCTACATCGCCCTGTTCGGCACGAATGAGCGCACGAATGATACAGAAGTTGTGCGCACATTCCTTGAGACAGTTGTCGCATTGTTTGGGCGGTACGTTGCCTTTCATGATGCGCTCGGCGAAAGGATTTCGAACGGCACGCCCCGGCAAACCCACGGGGCTGTGAATGAGAACGATGTCCTCGGGCTGCGCCTTCAAATAAAACTCCTTCAAAGCGGGAGCTGCATTCGACTCCTCACTCGCAGCGAAGCGCGAGCCCATCTGCACGCCGTTGGCGCCCATCTTTATGAGATCAACCATGTCCTGACCCGTGAGAACGCCGCCCGCCGCCACGACGGGGATGTCCACTGCCTTGCGGATATCGGGAATCAGCTCTCGCACGGAAGTGTCTGTGCCGAGATGTCCGCCGGCTTCCTTGCCCTCGACGACGATCGCCGAGGCGCCAAGACGCTGTGAAATTTTCGCAAGTTTAACAGAGGAGACAATGGGTACGATCGGCGTCCCCGATTCCTTGCCCAAGCCGAACATATCGCGTGAAAAGCCCGCACCCGCCACAACGAGATCGATGCCCTCACTGATCGCCGTCTTTACAACTCGGCTGAATTCCCTCGCCGCTACCATAATGTTGATGCCGATGATGCCCTTTGTCAACGAACGAGCCAAGCGTATCTCATAACGCAGTTCATCATCGTTCAATCCCGATGCGGCGATGAGGCCGACGCCCCCCTGACTGGCCACCGCAGCAGCCAGCTTTGCCGTCGATAGGCGAATGGCCATTCCACCTTGAATGATGGGGATCTTTGCTATCTTTTCGCCAATTTTCAGCTCTGGAAGCTTCAACTTCACTCCTCCAATCGAGGGAAGATCTAATACATCAGTTTCCCTTGGAAATTTCTTCCTCTTAAGAAAATCCCGTGAAGAAACTTCACGGGATTTTCTTCAGGAATGGTAAGACGAGCCTAGAAATTTACTTGCCCTCGTCTTCTTTGTGCTGGTCAATGTAAGTTACGACATCCTGAACGGTCTTGATCTTTTCCGCTGCTTCGTCCGGAATCTCGATACCGAATTCCTCTTCAAATGCCATGATGAGCTCAACGATATCCAAGGAGTCCGCTCCCAGATCGTCAATAAAAGTAGAATCGATGGAAACCTCATCCGCTTCAACGCCGAGCTGCTCCACAACGATATCTTTCACTTTATCAAAAGTCGCCACTACAATTCACCTCCCTCCGGTGTCACTTCTTGGGACTCACTGTCTTTTTCAATGTTTCCCTCTATAATTTATATCACATGACCAAACCGCCGTCTACATTGACAACCTGACCTGTGATATAGGACGCTTGATCTGATACGAGGAAAAGGACGGCGTTTGCAATATCTTTCGGCTCACCCATCTTGCCGAGCGGGATGTCGGCGATGATCTTTTCCTTCACTTTTTCCGGCAGAACAGCCGTCATATCCGTATCAATCGATCCCGGCGCAACGACGTTGACTGTGACGCCGCGCGATGCCATCTCACGCGCCGCCGCCTTAGAAAAACCGATGACGCCTGCTTTCGCCGCCGCATAGTTCGTCTGTCCAACATTTCCCACAAGCCCAACGACAGATGCCATATTGACGATGCGCCCCGTGCGCTTCTTCATCATGAGTTTCGATACGACCTTCGTACAATAGTATACACCCTTGAGATTCGTATCCAAGACCTTGTCAAAGTCTTCATCCTTCATCCGCATGAGCAGGGTGTCGCGCGTAATGCCTGCGTTGTTCACAAGAATGTCAATCGTGCCGAATTCCTTAACGACGCTTTCCACCATCGCATCGACGGCTTTGCTGTCTGCGACATCCGCCTGACAAAGCATCGCCTTGCCGCCCGCCGCCTCAATGACAGACTTTACCTCTTCGGCGGCTTTGACATTTCCCGCATAGTTGACAGCGACCTGCGCCCCCTCCTCTGCAAGGCGCAGAGCGATGGCGCGGCCAATGCCGCGCGAAGCACCCGTCACCAGTGCCGTCTTGCCGTCTAAAAGCATATTAACGAACCTCCTTAAAATAGTCAAGCGTTTTTTGCAAAGTTTCCAGATTTTCGACGTTCATGCTCATGAGCTTACGGTCAATGCGCTTATTAAAGCCGCAAAGCGTCTTGCCCGGTCCTGCCTCAACGAATACGTCCGCACCGAACGCCTTCATCTTCTCAACGCAGTCTTCCCACTTCACGGGACTCGCCGCCTGCTTGACAAGGCTTTCCTTGATATCAGCCGCTTTCGTCACGATCTCTGCCGACACATTCGCAACGACAGGGATTTTCGCATCACGAATCTCGACCTTGTCGAGTTCTGCGGCGAGCTTTTTTGCCGCCGGCTCCATCAATGTGCTGTGAAATGGCGCACTGACGGGCAGGATCACGCTCTTCTTCGCGCCCGTCTCCCCCATGAGAGCCGCCGCCTTCTCGACGCCCGCCATCGTACCTGCGATGACGATCTGTCCCGGGCAGTTGAAGTTGACCGCCTGTACGGCTCCGACCTCCGCCGAAACCTTCTCGCAGACCTCGACGATTTTTTCGCGGTCGAGTCCCATAATTGCCGCCATGCCGCCTTCACCGACCGGAACGGCTTCCTGCATGAAAGCGCCGCGTTTATGGACGAGGAGCACGGCGTCAGAGAAGTCGAGCACATCGGCAGCGACGAGCGCCGAGTATTCGCCGAGACTGTGACCTCCCGTGATCTCGGGCTGGATCCCATGCTCTTTGAGAATCTCGTTTGCAATCACGCTGACGGTGAGGATCGCCGGCTGCGTGTTCGCCGTCAGGCGCAGATCTCCTTCCGGTCCATTGAAGCACATGTCCATGATGGAATAGCCGAGCGCCTCGTCCGCCTCACGAAACAGCTTCTTCGCCACATCATACTTCTCGTAAAAATCCTTGCCCATGCCAACCTGCTGGGCGCCCTGCCCCGGGAATACGAATGCGAGCTTGTTCATCGAACCGACCTCTCTTTCATTTAGGAATAGCTGATACATTCAGCCACCCATACTTCACGCATCTGCGCAAATCTGGGCGACTTCATTTTAGCAACACTTCCTTAGCGTGAACACCTCTTCTTTGCTTTTATTTGCAATGCGCCTCAGCGCCGCCGACGGCGCCGGGCAGCCCCTCCACAATGTTATGTATGATATCTGCGACGGGCAGGATATCGTCGAGCATACCCGAGATCTGCCCGATCATCACGGAGCCGTTTTCAACGTCGCCCTTGTGCGTCGCGAGGTTGAGCTTGCCCGCGCCGAGCTTGTCAAGCTCTTCCGTCGAGGCGCCGCTTCGCTCCATCTCCTCAAACTCACGCGTGAGCTTGTTCGCAAGGACGCGCACGGGATGCCCCGTCGAGCGGCCCGTGACGACCGTCGATCTATCACGCGCTTTCAAGACGAATTTCTTGTAGTTTTCGTGCGCGATACACTCCTTCGACAGCACGAAGCGCGTGCCCATCTGCACGCCCCACGCGCCGAGGGCGAACGCCGCCGCCATGCCGCGCGCATCACCGATGCCGCCCGCTGCGATGACAGGCACATCGACGGCATCAACGACCTGCGGCACAAGCGCCATCGTCGTGATCTCACCGACGTGACCGCCCGACTCCGTACCCTCGGCAATCAGCGCGTCAACGCCCGTTCTGACGAGACGCTTGGCAAGGGCAACAGAAGCGACGACCGGAATGACCTTGCTGCCGATCTCCTTGAGCGCCGGGATGTACTCGCCGGGATTTCCTGCACCTGTCGTCACGACAGGCACGCGCTCGTCTACGACGACCTGCATGACCTCCTTGACGAAGGGCGACATGAGCATGATGTTGACGCCGAACGGCCTCTCCGTCCAACCCTTGCACTTTTGGATCTCCGCACGCAGAACATCCGGCGGCATGTGACCCGCGCCGATGATGCCAAGGCCTCCGGCATTCGAGACGGCAGAAGCAAGCTCTGCCGTGCCAATCCAAGCCATGCCCCCCTGGAAGATTGGATACTTTATCCGCAGCAGCTGACAAATACGATTTTCTTCAAACATCCCTTATCCTCCTATACACCCATCTCATGATCGAACGGCTTCTGCGGCAGACTCCCCTGTATCCGCCGCACGGCGTTTCCCGCCGTCGTCCAAAGCCGCTTCGCGGGCCAGATTTTCTTTGATATGCGTGAGGACGTCACTTTCCACATAGTCCTTGGCGACGCGTATAGCACTCGCAATCGACTTCGCATTCGACGAGCCGTGCGCGATGAGGCAGCAGCCGCGCACACCCAAGAGCGGTGCGCCGCCGTACTCTGACACGTCGATCGTCTTGCCAAGCTTTTTCAGCGCCGGCAGCAAGAGAAACGCGCCGATCTTTGCAAGCAGCCCGCCGTTCTTCACGGCATCCTTCGCCAGACGCACAAGCGTCTTTGCAAGTCCCTCTGCAAATTTTAGCACAACATTGCCGACAAATCCATCACAAACAACGACATCGAAATTCCCTTTGGGTATGTCGCGCCCTTCCGCATTGCCGCGAAAATTCACCGTCGTCATGGCTTTTAGAAGCGGATATGTCGCCTGCGCCTGCTCGTTGCCTTTCGTTTCTTCTTCGCCGATGTTCAATAACCCGACGCGCGGCTTCTCTATGCCAAAGACATGCTCGGCATAGAGCGATCCCATGATCGCCCCCTGCACGAGGTGCTTGGGCTTGCTGTCGACATTCGCCCCCGAATCAAGGAGCAGCGTCACACCCTTCGGCGTCGGCATCGGCGTCGCAATCGTCGGACGGTCCGCGCCTGCGATGCGCCCGAGGATGAACTGCGCCGCCGCTACCGCGCCGCCCGTCGAGCCGGCGGAAAGGACAGCGTCGCAAGAGCCATCCTTGACGAGGCGCGTCGCGACGACGACGGATGAATCCTTCTTCTGCCGCACAGCGGTGACGGGATGCTCTCCCATCTCAACGACCTCACTCGCGTGCAGCACGGAGATGCCTAAGCTCCGCCAGCCTTCTTCCCTGGCGAGAATCTGCATGATCTTCTCCTCGTCACCGACGAGAACGATCTCACAGCCATATTTCTTCGCAGCCCGAACTGCGCCAAAAACGATCTCTTTCGGCGCATAGTCCCCGCCCATGGCATCCACTGCAATCTTCACGAACGATCTTTCCTCCTCAGACACATGCCTCACTCTAGTATCTTCGCTGTCTTTGCGATAATTCCTTTTAGGAATGCAAAAAAGAATGAGCAGGACATAATCGCTTATATCCTGCTCACCCCAAATTTCTTACTCGTCCGCAGCAACGACTTCTCTGCCATCGTAGTAACCGCACTCGGGGCAAACACGATGGGGCATCTTCGGCTCATGACATTGCGGGCACGAAACGAAGCCGGGAGCCGTAAGCTTCCAATTCGCGCGACGCGAATCACGGCGAGCCTTTGACATTTTACGCTTAGGTACTGCCATTCGGGAAACACCTCCTTAGTATGTGCAACATTCTTCTACTTCTTCAAAAGCTGCTCCAAAGCCGCCAGCCTTGGATCGGGAACCATGCGGTCACAGCCGCACTCGCCCTCATTGAGGTTCGCACCGCATTTCGGGCAAAGCCCAAGGCAATCCGGCCGACAAACATTGTGAATGGGCTGAGCAGCAAGAAGTGTATCCCGAATCAACGGCGAAATGTCTATCTTGTCGTCAACGATAGAAAGACCGCTTTCGTCGTCCGTTCGTCGGACTTCTTCAGCAAACGCATAGCTCTCACGAGAAGATACGCACGCAAGGCACCGATCACAGACAAACATTCTTTCGCAGCGCACGCAGCCTGTGAGTCGATAGGACGCGCCCGTGGCAAGAATCTCGCATTCGACCTCAACCGGTCCGTCTATGCGGCAATTCTCCGGCACGGCATCCAATTCTTCCGCTGTCGTGACAAACGAAAAAGAAACGCCCCTGCCTATCGCGGCGTTTGCATCAGCAATACAAACCATCATCATTCTGCATCGACCTCAAGGTATTATAGCAAGGCGAAATTTATTTGTCAAGAAAATGCAAGGCTTTCATTCTGACTGCCCATGCGATAGCCACGAAGGTCGAGCGTCACATAGTTGAAGCCTGCCGCACGCACAGCAGCTTCGATCTCTGCTCGATGCTGCAAAAAAACATCGAACTCCGCCAGCTCGATTTCGATGCGTGCAAGTTTGCCGTGATGGCGCACGCGGAGCTGACCGCAGATGAAGCGGCGCAGAGCGTTTTCTGCGGTTTCAACGGCCTGCAGACGTTCCTTCGTCAATGCGACGCCGTACTCGATGCGCGAAGCGAGACAAGCAGCGCTGGGCTTTGACCACACGGGAATGCCCCATGTCTTTGCCGCCTCGCGTATATCGCGCTTCGTCCACTGCGCTTTTGCGAGCGGCGAGACGACGAAGGGCGCAAGCTCTTCCATCGCGGCAAGTCCCGGGCGATAGTCGTCTGCATCGTCGGCGTTCGTGCCGTCGAGAACACATGGAAAGCCGCGCTCCTTCGCCCAAAGGACAAGCATTTCAAAGCGACGCTTCTTGCAGTAGTAACAACGGCGCTCGTCGTTTCTTACGACATCGGGCGAGCTGAGATCGTCTGCCGGAAGAAGCGTCAGAGGAACACCTGCAAGCTCGGCGCAGCGTTTCGCATCCGCCCGCTCCGCATCGGCAAGGAGTTCGGATACAGCGGTAACGGCAGCGACCTTCGCCGCGCCAAGCGCACGCACCGCTGCCATGAGCAGCACGGCACTGTCGACGCCGCCCGACAGGGCGACAGCCACAGAGCCATAGGGGCGCAGGAGCGCGAAGAGCCTTGCTTCTTTTTCCTTCTCCATCACTCGCCGAGCCGCTCGCGCAGATCATCGAGCGCTTCTTGACGCACGCGCTTCAAGGGAATCCCCTCGCGCACGGCAATCTCGCGGCAATCGTCGTACTCGGGCGAAAGCGAAACGATCTTGCCGCCGTAGGCGCTGACCTTGCAGCGCACCTTGCCGTGCGGCGTATCGACGAGCGCGGTGTGACGCGTCGCTTCGACGCGCTCATCGACATGCAGCACGCGCATGCCGATGCTCGTCGTTTCGGCAAAGAGAAGCGACAGGCATTGCGCCTTTTGCTCCTTTGCCACCAAGACGGACAACTGATGCGCCGGACGGTTTTTCTTCATATAGATCGGCGTCGTCCAGACATCGAGCGCACCGATGGCAAAGAGACGTTCGCTCACATAGCCGAAGAGCTGCGCATCCATATCGTCGATATTCGTTTCGATCAGCGACAGATCGCGCTTGCCGCCGCCTTTGTAATCGCCGATATAAAGCCGCACGACATTCGGCAGTTCGAGATCCCATGTGCCCGCACCATAAGCGATGCACTCCGTCAGAAGATCGGCAGGCACATACTCGGAGAACTCGGCGAGCGCGGCGAGGACAGCGGCGCCCGTCGGCGTCGTCAGCTCCTTCGCCGCACCCTCATGATACGTCGGAAAGAGCCGCAGAAGCTCCGCCGTCGCAGGCGCGGGCACCATCATCAATCCATGCTGCGTACGCACCGTGCCGCTTCCCGTATTCACTTTGGATACGAAAATTTTCTCGATTTCAAGATAATCAAGGCAGATCGCGATGCCGACGATGTCAACGATGGAATCCACCGCACCGACCTCGTGGAAATGCACATCCTCGGGCGGCATACCGTGCACCTTGCCTTCCGCCTGCGCGAGAACGCCGAAGATCTTCAGGCTCGTATCCCTAACATCCGGCGAAAGCGACGAACGCTCCAAGATCGCACGCACATCGCGCATCGTGCGATGGTGACGCTCATGCCTATGCGCATGAGCGTCACCATCGTCATGTCCATGATCATGACAATGTTCTTCGTGCAAAAGCTCGACATCGACATACGTCGCGGCAATGCCGTTCTTTTTCACCGTGCTGACCTTCAGATGAAACTCGTCCGCTATCGGCAGGCGGCGAAGCTCCGCTTCCAAAGTTTCCAAGGGCATCCCCGCCGCGAGAAACGCACCGAGCAGCATGTTGCCGCTGAGTCCCGAAAAACAGTCCAAATAGATCGCTCTCATCCTTGCACCTCTTTATCTCATCTGATTGATGCGGCTTGCCATCGCACCCGCGCCAAAGCCGTTGTCGATGTTCACGACGGCGACACCCGTCGCGCACGAATTGAGCATCGAGAGAAGCGCCGTCAAGCCTTGGAACGACGCGCCGTAGCCCACGCTCGTCGGCACGGCGATGACAGGCCGCGCGACAAGTCCGCCGACGACGCTTGCGAGCGCCCCCTCCATGCCGGCGACGACGATGACGACATTCGCCGCCAGAAGCTCATCCTTATGCGCCAGCAGACGATGAATGCCCGCGACGCCGACGTCGTAGAGCGTCTTGACGTCGTTGCCCATGAGACGCGCCGTCAGCGCCGCTTCCTCAGCGACAGGAATGTCACTCGTACCCGCCGTGACGACGAGAATGCGGTGCGCTGCATCCTCGCATCGCACCTTGCGCTCGACATAGACGATGCGTGCAACCTCGTCATAGTGCGCCTCGGGCAGGACGGCGAGCACTGTCCGAGCCTTTTTTCCATCGACGCGCGTCGCCATGATATTACCCTCGCTCTCAGCACGCAGGGTCTTCAAAATCGCTGCGATCTGCTCCGCTGTCTTGCCCGCGCCGTAAACGACCTCAGCGAAGCCTTGCCGTCTCTCGCGTCCCGTATCGACAGCGGCGAAACCCAGTTCCTTTTGCTCCACGACTTTCACCTCGCTGTATGCGGCGTCTCAGCAAGACGCGCACGCATAAAAAACCAAAGAACCGCTTCCAAGATGCACAGACAAAAGGCGCTGTCCTGTACAGCGCCTTTGTCCGCCCATTCAGCCCCTCGGACCGTGGTTCAAATCGTCTTTCGCCTGCTGCACGACCTGCAGCGCGTTGCTGAGATTGCCGATCAGATGATCAAAGACTTGGTTCGCATAAAGGTCGGCGTCGTCTCTGAGCTGCTTCGCGTTCGCCATAGTCTTTTCCATGATTTCACGCTCCTGCTCCTTCGTCTGCTGCATGATCGCCTTCGCTTTTTCCTCTGCCTGCATGACGATCTCGTTCTTATCGACGAGTTCTGCCGCATACTTCTTCGCCTTTTCGATGAGCGCCGCCGCTTCGTCGTTCGCGCGGTCGAGAATGTCCTGACGCTCCTGCATGACCTTCTCCGCTTTCTGCAATTCCAAGGGCAGCTCACGCCGCAGCTCGTCAACGAGGTGGATGAGATCCGTCTCGTCAATGAGGCTCTTGTTCATCAAAGGCATACGCCTTGACTCGACAACGAGATTTTCTATGGAATCCAAAATATTTTTTACAGCCATCTGTTTGCCCGTCTTTTCTCCAAATTTTTATATCGGAATCAAAGGAACTGCGCTCCTTCAATCATTCATATCTGCAAAACGCCTGTTT
>NZ_JBQNBV010000046.1:0-13923 GCF_052169755.1 Selenomonas sp.
CCCTCGCGATCGACGGCGAGCGCACCGCCTGCCGGCACGCGAGTCGCGTCCGCCGCCGCCATGATGAGAGAATCCATGCGGCGCATCTCCTCTTTCAAGACACCGACGGCGTTCTCAAGCCCTGCGCCGCGCAGCGAATTGCTGCAAACGAGTTCGGCGAAGTCCGCCGTCTTGTGCGCGGGGCTTGAAGATGCGGGGCGCATCTCATAGAGCGTGACCTCTGCGCCGCTTTTGGCTGCCTGCCATGCGGCTTCACTGCCGGCAAGCCCCGCGCCCACGATGATGACCCTCTTCACGTCGTTGCCTCCGTCTGCATCGCTTTTTCCGCTGCTGCCGCCGCTTCTTTCGCCCGCTTCGCTTCTAGGCGTGCGCGGCTTTTTTCGATTTCCTTATTGATCGGATGGTCGATGCGCGTCTTGCATGTTTCGTTGCTGCAATAGGGCAGAATCCTGCCGTTCTTGTAGCGATGGCGCAGCATGAACGCGCCGCACTCCGGACACTTTTCCAAGAGCGGCTGATCCCACGTCACATAATCGCAATCGGGATAATTCTCGCAGCCGTAGAATGCCTGTCCGCGCCTTGAGCGTCGCTCGACGATCTTGCCGCCGCACTTCGGGCACGGCACGCCCGTATCCTTTAAGAGCGGCTTCGTGTTGCGGCAATCGGGGAACCCCGGGCACGCGAGGAATTTGCCATAGCGACCTTGCTTGACGACCATGTTTCTGCCGCACTTTTCACATAGGACATCGGAAACTTCTTCGGGAATCTCGATTTCGCCGATCGCTTCATCTGCCTTGGCGAGCGTCTTTTCAAACGGCTCGTAAAAGGTACGTAGAAGATCGTTCTTGTCCACTTTGCCTTCGGCGATCTCGTCCAGCTCGTTTTCCAATCCCGCCGTGAACTGCACATCAACGATGTCCTTGAAATGTTCTTCGAGCATATCGTTGACGAGGAAGCCGAGATCTGTCGGCTGAAAGTGCTTCTCCTGCCGCACGACATAGCCGCGCATCAAGATCGTTTCGATAATCGGCGCATAGGTGCTCGGGCGGCCGATGTCTTTTTCCTCCAGTGTTTTGACGAGCGAGGCCTCGTTATAGCGCGGCGGCGGCTCAGTGAAGTGCTGCTCGGGCAGAAGGCGCACGAGGGAAAGCGCTTCGCCTGCCGCAAGCTCGGGCAAGAGCACGTCCTTTTCCTTCTTATTGTCCGCATAGACGGCGAGGAAGCCCGCGAACTTCAGCGTCGAGCCGGATGCGCGCGCGATGTAGCGTTCCCCCGCCGCCACGCTGACGCTCACCGTATCGAATACGGCGGGCGTCATCTGGCTCGCAACGAAGCGCTGCCAGATCAAGGTGTAAAGGCGAAGCTGATCGCGGGTCAGATATTTTCCCATAAGCTCCGGCGTGTTCTCTACGCTCGTCGGACGAATCGCCTCGTGCGCGTCCTGCGCTTTCTTGCCCGCCGCATAGACATTAGGTTTTTCGGGCAAGTAATCAGCGCCGAACGAAGCGCCGACGTAGTCGCGCACCTCATCGAGCGCGAGATCCGAAAGGCGCGTCGAATCCGTGCGCATGTAGGTGATGAGACCGACGGGGCCGCGCCTGCCCAGCTCGACGCCCTCATAGAGCTGCTGGGCGAACATCATCGTGCGGCGCGACGTGAAGCCAAGCTTTCTCGACGCGTCCTGCTGCATACTGCTCGTCGTAAACGGCGCGACGGGATTGCGCCTGCGCTCGCGCTTCTTGACCTCTTTGACAGAGAGTTTCTGACGCGCGATATCTTCGACGAGCGCGTCCGTCTCCTCCTTCGAGTGCAGCGCGAGCTTCTTGCCATCGACGGTCGCAAGTTCGGCGGTAAACTGCGCGCCGCGCTCCTTCTTGAGCTTCATGCCAACCGTCCAATATTCCTCGGGCACGAACGCCTGAATCTCCTTTTCGCGGTCGCAGATCAGCTTGACCGTCACCGACTGCACGCGGCCGGCGGAAAGCCCCTTCTTGATCTTGCGCCAGAGGAGCGGGCTGAGCTTATAGCCGACGATGCGGTCGAGCATACGACGCGCCTGCTGTGCATCCACACGGTCGAGGTTGATCGGGTACGGTTCCTTGACCGCCGCCTGTATCGCGGGCTTCGTGATCTCGTTGAACACGATGCGGCAATTCTCCTGCGGGTCAAGCCCCAAGATGTAGGCGAGATGCCATGCGATCGCCTCGCCTTCGCGGTCGGGATCGCTTGCGAGATAGATCTTGTCTGCGTGCTTCGCATCCTTTTTGAGCGCCTTGATGAGATCGCCCTTGCCGCGAATGTTGATGTACTTCGGCGCAAAATCATGCTCGACGTCGATGCCGAACTGGCTCTTCGGGAGATCGCGCAGATGCCCCATAGATGCCCGCACCATGTATTTTTTACCGAGATACTTTTCAATCGTCTTAGCCTTTGCAGGCGACTCGACAACGACCAAAGTCTTAGGCGCACTTTTCCTCGTTGTTTTTGCAGCCGTTTTTTTCGCAGCGGATTTTTTCGCCGTCGTTTTCGCTGCAGCCGTTTTCCTTGCTTTCTTTACTGTTTTCTCCACGACTTCCGTATTCTTTTCCTGCGGCGTCTTTTTCTGCGCTGTCGGCAAGATCGCCCCTCCTCAGATACTCATATACTTCATGCTCAAAGATGTTTCCCTGCGGCGCTGCGGATATAGGTGCGCATGGGTGTTTCTTCGACCAGCCCTTTGACGCGCAGCCCCAACAGGAGAAACGCGACGTTCGCCGCCTTGCCTTGCAGGCGGCAGATCAGCTCGTCCAAAGAACGCGCTTCCTCGCGCGAAAGGAGCGCATAGACCGCCGCTTCCTCTTCCGTCAAATCCTGCGGCGGCGCGCTTTCCTCCGCTGCCCCGCCTGTGTACTCGGCGGCAACGTCCGCCGCTGAGACGACAAGCCGCGCCCCCTGCTGAATCAAGCGATGACAGCCGCAGCTCATCGCCGAATAGATGCTGCCCGGCACGGCAAAGACATCGCGCCCCTCGCTCAAGGCGAACTCCGCCGTGATCAAAGAACCGCTCTTTTCCGCCGCCTCGACGACGATCGTGCCGCGTGCAATACCGCTGATGATGCGATTTCGCGCGGGGAAGAACGCTGCAAACGGCGCTGTCCCCGGCGCATATTCGGAAATGACCGCGCCCTTTTCGGCAATCTCCGCTAAAAGCCGCGCATTCTCGCGCGGATAAGCGACATCGACGCCGCAGCCGAGCACGGCGACCGTCGCGCCAGCCTTCAAAGCCCCCTTGTGCGAAGCCGTGTCGATGCCGCGCGCCGCACCGCTCACGACGACAAAACCGCGCTCGGCAAGACCGAGCGCGATATCCTCCGCCGCGCTTTTGCCATAAGCGCTCGCATGACGTGCGCCGACCATAGCGACAGCAGTTTGTTTGAGGCAATCGAGGGACCCGCGGCAAAAGAGCGTCTGCGGCGGATCGTAAATCTCCCGCAAAAGCGCAGGATACGCCCCATCCGTCGGAATGAACAGCCGTATGCCGGCTTTCTCACAAGTCTCAGCGATTTTCTCAGGAAGCGTTTCGTTCTTGCGGCAAAATCATGCAGCGCGGCGGCTCGCTCAAGCGAAAGCCCTGCCGCCCTGAGCGCCGTCACATCCGCCCGCCAAACATCCTGCGCCGTTCCCAAGCCGCGCAGAAGAGACGCAGCGATACGGCTGCCCACATGAGGCGCACGGCAAAGAGCCGCCAAAAAGAAACGCTCCATGACGCATCTCCTCTCGTCCGATCTTTTTCACCTTCATGCACGCCAAATTCTGCTGCACAGCATCTTACGCCCTGCGCGTGACCTCGACCTCAACAAAGTCCAGCGGGCCGTGAATGAGCACGGCATTCTTGCGGATGCGCGTCGTGACTTCGACGACCTGCGGGAACTTCTGTAAAATACGATCGCCCGTCTTTGCCGCAAGCGTCATCAAGAGATTTACCTTCGTTTCTTCCACCGTATCTTGAATCAAGGGGTAGACAGTCGCGGCATCAATGGCGCCGTCCTCCAGACGATCCGTATCACACGCCTTATCGTCGCGCGTCACCATCTCTACATCGACGTTGAGCTTCGCGCCTTGCTCCTTCTCATATTCATAAACGCCCTGGAAGCCATAAAACATCATGTTCATCAATCTGATCTTTGCCACAAAAACCACTCTCCTTAGCTCTAAATCCCTAAAAGTGCGAGAATGTCCCGCGCCAAGACGTCAAGCCCCCACGGCTGACGCATAAGCACGGCAACTGCCGCACGATACTGCGCGAGCGTCGCGAAGATCAGCACATCCGTGCGCTCCTCGCTGAGGTCGACGGCATGGCGCGAAACAGCGGCGTCCGCTCCTTTCGAGAGAAACGTCTGCTTGACGACGTTCGCCGCCTTCGTCGGCAGATCGTGCACGCGAATCACGCAGAAAACCGCCTTGTCACGCATGATCTTGACACCCGCTTCCGTGCAGCCGATCTCGCGCATGACCTCTGCCGCCGCTTCCGCATTCCAAGGCTCCATACGCTCAAGCACAAAGCTCCTTCGCTCCATGAAATCCCCCCCTTGCGCTTCATTTCCTCTCATTGTATCATAAAGAGGAAGGAAAAGGTACGAAAAATTTCAACGAGGTGAAATCCATGAGCGACATATTCCTGCTCTTCCTCATCTTCCTCATGCTCGCCTATACATTCTGGGACGAGCTTTTCACGAGGTAAGAGAGCCGCTTACGCAAAAAAAGAAGGAGGCTTGCGCCTCCTTTCAAAGAAGATTACATCACCCGGCGAGCCCCGATATAGCAGGACCCCCAGTAAGAGCTGTAAAGCGAATCGATCGCTACGCCGCGGCTCGATGATGCGTTGATGAAGTTGCCGTCGCCAAGATAGATGCCGACATGCGATGCACCGTAGGTGTATGTCGAGAAAAAGACGAGGTCGCCTGCGACGAGCTCATCGGTCGAAACGGGAACGCCGACCTCAAACTGCTCGTCTGCCATGCGCGGCAGATAGACGCCGGCATTGGCGAACACATAGCGCACATAGCCCGAGCAGTCAAAACCGCTCGGCGTCGTGCCGCCGAATACATACGGTACACCGAGATACTGCATCGAATCCGAGATGATGCGGCGCGAGATATAGTTCGAACCGCGGCTCACTTCCGGCATGTTCTTGCCGAGAAGCGCCGCGTACGTCGCTGAGCCGACGAGACCGTCAGCCTCAAGACCGTGCGCACTCTGGAATGCCTTGACCGCCTCTGCCGTCGCGGGACCAAAATCGCCGTCCGCCGCCACGTCATATCCAAGGCTTGCCAGCTGCCCCTGAATCTCCGCTACATCGCTCCCCTGATCGCCCATGCGGAAAGCCGACGCCCCCGCGATGGAAAATCCACACATCAAAACCGTGGTCAGTACGAAAATACGCATTACTCTACTCAAATGGACACTCCCTCTCTGATTTCGCCTACGAGGTTAGCTGCCGGGTTAGGGAAGAGAACACCCTTTTTGATGCGGCCGGAAAGCGGTCTTGCATTACATCCGCAGTCCTTCAGCCGCCTCATCATTCACCCCAAAAACTATGGTTCCCCCGCTCCTGAGCTGGATTCGGCTTTTATTCGCTTATGCGTATCGGCTCCTCGTTGTTTTGCTTGCCGAGCACCCTATAAGCCGGGTTCTGTGCTGCCTTAAGGCAGTGGCAATCATTTATCTGGACCGCCCGTTGCCGGACGGCTCAAGCGACGCTACCCGGAAGGTCGGCGGGCCGCCTCATCCCTTCCCTATTTGGTCTTGCTCCGCGTGGGGTTTGCCTAGCCAGCCAGTCACCTGACTGCTGGTGCGCTCTTACCGCACCTTTCCACCCTTGCCAACACAGCCCTGCCGTGCGGCGGTCTAAGTCTCTATGGCACTTTCCCTAAGGTTGCCCCCGCTGGACGTTATCCAGCACGCTGCCCTATGAAGCCCGGACTTTCCTCAGACAAAATGCCCGCGATTGCCCGGATGCTCAGCAAACTTACAACGTGACCATTATACCAGTTTCTGATCGAGTTGTCAAACGAGTTCAGCTGTATGTCCATCATTTTTATCAGAGAAAATTAATCTACTATACACCCCTACACCATAGATATAGTTAGTAGGTTTGAAAAAAATCACTAGATCTTGTTTCAGCGACGATTTCCACCGCTTTCCCCAGCGCGTTTGCCAGCCGTGCAGCCAAGCTGGCGACGATCGGCTGTTCCGTCGCAAAATGACCGGCGTCAAGGACATGGATTCCCAGCCCTACGGCGCGTTCAGCGTCGTGATATTTCACATCGCCCGTCACATAGACGTCGGCGCCCTTCGCCGCCGCCCTGCCGATGAATTCGGCGCCGCTGCCGCCGCAGAGAGCGACGCGGCGAACGGCACGACCGCCCGCGCACACGACGCGCAGAGCAGACAGTCCGAGATGCGTCTTGACGAACGCGGCAAAATCATCCAAAGAGAGCGGCGCGGACAGTTCACCGATGCGTCCGAGTCCCGGCTCGCCGTCTGCCGCGCCATCGACGAGCGACACAGGCGAGACAAGCCCCAGCCGCTCGGCAAGCACATCGTTGACGCCGCCCGCTGCACTGTCGAGATTCGTATGCGCAGCAAAGACGGCGATATCCGCCCGGATGAGACGCGCGATCTTGCGTCCCGTCGCATCGTCCGTACGCACCGCCTTCAGCCCACGAAAAATAAGAGGATGGTGCGCGACGATCAGATCGCAGCCATCCTCGATTGCCTGTTCGATGGTTTCCTCGCGCACATCGAGTGCGACGAGGATCTTTCTTACTTCATCGGCAGGCGAGCCGATGAGAAGCCCGGGGTTGTCCCATGCCTCTGCCAAGCGGCGCGGCGCGATGCGCTCCATCGCCTGCATGACGTCCTGACATTTTACCATATAAGTCGCTCCTTCAATGACGCAATCTTTTCTTTCAGCGCACGATATGCCGCACTTTCCTTTGCCCGTGCGCTCTTTTCCATACCCAAAGCGGCGCGGCGGGCGCGAAGGATGAGATGCTCAATATGCGCGCGCAGAAGCGGCGGCTTCTTCTGCCAGAGCAGGGGACCGATCTCAAGAAGAATCGGCGCAGGAAAGTCCTCGCGCCCGGGCTTTGCCAGCAGCACTTCATAGATCCTGCCGCCCGCAAGGGCAAGACTTTCATCGGCGATGTGCCAATCGTGCGCATAGAGCCACGCGCGAAGCTCCGCCGCATCGCTCTGCGGCTGCAGGATCAGCGCCTTGACTTCCTGCAGCACGGCGGCGCCGTCTGTGAGGATGCGCGCGATCAGCGAGCCGCCCATACCCGCGACGGCAACGGCATCGACCTCTCCCGGGCGGATCGCCGAAAGCCCATCGCCAAGACGCACCTCGACCGCAGCCGTACAGCCTGCCAGCCGCACGGCACGCTCTGCCGCCGCGAAAGGCCCCTCATTCACTTCCACGGCGACGGCGTGCGCGATCCTTTCCATAGCGACAAGCGCAAGCGGCAGTTTCGCATGGTCGGCGCCGATGTCGGCAAAGCGTGCGCCGAGCGGCACAAAAGCGGCGACGGCAGCAAGACGCTCATCGAGTTCCTGCACCGTCACCGCCCCTTTTTCATCTTGACGAACTGCCTTCATCATTCAAATCAATCGAGAAAATCCTTGAGTTTGCGGCTGCGGCTCGGATGGCGCAGCTTCCTGAGAGCCTTCGCCTCAATCTGGCGGATGCGCTCGCGCGTCACGCCGAAGTTCTGTCCGACTTCCTCAAGCGTACGCGCCCTGCCGTCGTCAAGTCCAAAGCGCAGGCGCAGAACACGCTCCTCACGCTCGGTCAAGGTGTCGAGGACTTCTTCGAGCTGCTCTTTGAGGAGCATGAAGGACGCAGCTTCCGCCGGTGCGGGCGCGTCTTGATCCTCGATGAAGTCGCCGAGGTGGGAGTCCTCCTCCTCACCGATCGGCGTTTCCAGCGACACAGGCTCCTGCGCGATCTTCATGATTTCGCGCACGCGCTCTACGCTGATCTCCATCGCCTCGGCGACCTCCTCGGGCGACGGTTCGCGCCCGAGCTGCTGCAAAAGCTGCCGTGAGACGCGAATCAGCTTATTGATCGTCTCGACCATGTGGACGGGGATGCGGATCGTACGCGCCTGATCGGCGATGGCGCGCGTGATCGCCTGCCGAATCCACCACGTCGCGTAAGTGCTGAACTTATACCCCTTGTTGTAGTCGAACTTTTCAACCGCCTTGATAAGTCCGAGGTTCCCCTCTTGGATGAGATCGAGGAAGAGCATCCCTCTGCCGACGTAGCGTTTGGCGATGCTCACGACGAGACGCAGATTCGCCTCTGCAAGCTCCTTCTGCGCTTCTTCGTCGCCCGCTTCCATGCGCTTGGCAAGAGCGATCTCCTCATCGGCGGAAAGGAGCGGTACGCGGCCGATCTCCTTGAGGTACATGCGCACGGGATCGTCGATGCTGATGCCCTCGGGAATGCTCAGATCGATGTCCGCCTCTTCCTCGACTTCGACCTTATCCTCGTCCACATCCACTTGCCCGCGGTTCGAGTCGTCCACGATCTCAATGCCTTTGTTGCTGAATGCTTCGTAAAGGTCGTCGATTTCATCCGGCGAGAGTTCTTGCTCCTGCAATGCCGTCATCAGCTCGCCATAGGTCAGCACGCCGCCGTTTCCCCGCCCTTTGGCGAGCAGGCTCGACACGATGGCAGAGCTCTGTGTCGGCTTCTTGTCCACGCCGAGAGCCGCCTTATTCGTTTCCTCCGCCATGGAATCGCGCCTCCTTTCTGCTGCTCATTTCGTCATGCGGGACAAGGCCGCCCGCGCTGGAAAATGCTCTTTTTCTGCTCATAGCCCTTCCATTTCGTTCTTTATTCGCTGAATCTGCGCTAATTCCTGCAAGAATCGCGCATCGTTCTCTTTTTCCCATTGATCAGCGCGCCGCGTATGCTCCTCATAAAGCTGCGCGAGGTACGCCTTGCGCAGGCGGCGCATAGAGTCGTCGTAAGCCTCAAGCGCGTCTGCCGCAGCCGTATCTTCAGCAAGCGCACGGCTGATCTCGGCGATCGCCGCCTCCGTAAGCTCCGCCTGTGCGCGTGCATCCGTCGGCGCTTCGCCCGCCACGTGAAGATCATGCAGCCAAGAAAGCGCCTGCGTCTGCTCTGCGGTCGGAAACGCCGCAAACGGTACAAGCGCAGCGATATGCTCCGTGATCGGTGCATCGCGCCACGCCGTTGCAAGCACGACGCGCCCCGCTCGGCGCAGTGCGTCGTCCGCCTTCTTGAACGCCCGCCGCGTCGTCTCCCGCGCAGCCGCAGGCGATGCAAGAGAGCCGCCCGCGCGTCCAATCTCGGCGCGAATCAGACCTTCGTCGAGCGTCAGCTCACGCGCTGTACGCACGATGTAGCTGCCAAGCTCCGCCGGACTCTTGACTTCAGCAAACACGGGCAAGAGCGACGAAAGCGCGTCGAGCCTGCCCTGCAGACTCTCCTTGTCCGCCGCCTCCAAAACGCGCATCATACGGTACTCCACATAGGGCAGCGCCGCTTCGATAAGCGTTTGAAAGGCTTCTTTGCCGTACTTTCGGATGTACTCGTCAGGATCCTTGCCGTCAGGCACACGCAGCACCTTGACCGCTGCGCCGACGTCCCGCGCGACGGCGAGCGCACGCAGCGTCGCCTCCTGCCCCGCAGCATCGCTGTCGTAGCAAAAGCGCAGCTCCGGCGCATAGCGGAGCAGAAGTCTCGCCTGCTCCGCCGTAAACGCCGTGCCGAGAGAAGCGACGACATTTTCGATGCCCGCCGCCGCGACGGAAATCGCATCCATATAACCCTCGACGATGACGGCAAATCCCGCGCGTGCAATCGCACGGTGCGCACGATCCAGACCGAAGAGCAGACGACGCTTATTGAAAATCAAAGTCTCGGGCGAATTCAAATACTTCGGTTCACCCATAGAAAGAATGCGCCCGCCGAACGCTACGACACGCCCGCGTGCATCACGGATCGGGATGATCGCGCGGTCACGGAAACGATCATAGTAACCGTCAGACTTTTGCCGCTTCGTCACAAGTCCGCTCTCTTCCAAAAGAGCCGGCGGGACGCCTCGCTTTTGAAAAGCGACGGCGAGCTTATCCCATGCAGGCGGCGCACAGCCGATGCCAAACGCCTCGATGATCGACGCGTCGATGCCGCGTCCTGCAAGATACGCTTTTGCCGCATCGCCGTAATGCGTTTTCGTCAGGCAGTTGTGGAAAAACGCCTGCGCCATTTCATGCACGCGGCGAAGCTCCTCGATCTTCTTGTCCCGCGCCATTTGAGATGCGCTTCGTTCACGCTGCGGCAAAGGAATGTTGAGCTTTTCCGCCTGCCATTTGATTGCATCAAAATAAGGAATATTCTCGATAAGGGAGAGGAACTTGAACACATTTCCCCCGACATGGCAGCCGAAGCAATAAAAAAATCCCTGCTCGGGAACCACCGAAAAGGACGGGGTGTTCTCGTGGTGAAAAGGGCAGCAGCCCCAGTAGCGGTTTCCTTTTTTCTTCAACGCGACATAGGAAGAAACGACGGCAACGATGTCAGAATCCGCGCGTACGCGTTCGACGAAAGCATCCATCGCCTCATTCCTCATGCTTCTTCATCCTCCGCTGCTCCCTCTCTTTGCCTGTCAGCGCTGTTCGAAAACGCCTCGGAAAAGGGGCAAATCCCCCACGCAAATTCCACTACGTTTTATATTCCCTACAAAACAAAAATATCCTCTTTTTTTCCGTACCGCAAGAAAAATTTGCCCGACGCCACGAAAAGACGCCTGCAGGAAAACTGCCGGAAAATCATCCGTCACCCGGCACGGAAAAACCGACGGGCGGCATGAAAATCCGTGCGAACGTATGCACGGCATAGTTATCACTAAGCCCCGCCACATAATCAACGACAGTCTGCTGCCTGCCCCAGCGCGCCTCATGCCGACGAAACTCTTCAGGCAGCTCATCGAAACGCTCCATATAGTGCGCATAAAGCTCACGCAGGACGAAAACCGCCTGCTGCCGCTCACGCGCCAATCGCTCCGAGTGATAGATGTGCTTGAACATAAACGCGCGAAAGGCATTCATGACCTCCTGCATGGCGGGCGATAGGGCAATATCCTCCTGCTTCGCCGAATACATGATGAGATCAGAAACCATGCCCGTGATCATCTCCGACGTCGTATGACCGAGCCTCGCGTAAACGACAGCGGGCAAATCGCCAGCCTGCAGCATCCCCGCACGCAGGCTGTCATCGTAATCGTGGCATAGATACGCGATGCGATCAGCGATGCGCACAATGCGTCCTTCGAGCGTCTTGGGCAAGTGCTTGCCCGTGTGGTTGACGATGCCGTCCTTGACCTCGAAGGTCAGATTCAGCCCCTCACCCTCGCGCTCAAGATACTCGACGACGCGCAAACTCTGCTCGTTGTGCGAAAAATGACCGAGGATCTCCGCCATCGCCGCCTCACCTGCATGACCGAACGGCGTATGCCCGACGTCGTGCCCAAGCGCGATCGCCTCCGTCAAATCCTCGTTGAGGAAAAGTCCTCGCGCGATCGTGCGCGCGATCTGCGACACCTCCAAGCTGTGCGTCATGCGCGTGCGATAGTGGTCGCCCGAGACGATATAGACCTGCGTCTTGCGCTTCAGACGGCGGAACGCCTTCGAATGCAGAATGCGGTCGCGGTCACGCTGAAAGTCCGTGCGGAAGGGGCACGGCGCAATCGGCGTTCGCCTGCGGCTTTCCCTGCTCTTCGCCGCGAGCGGTGAAAGCATCTCATATTCCAATGCCTCGCGCTTTTCCCGTATCGTCATCTGCCGGCCTCCTTCTTCTGCTCTTTTCATATATCAACTAATACGGCAAAAAAGCCTTTTATCCTGCCGAAAAGCATCCTTTAAAGAAAATTCGCTGGAAAAAGCTGTCCGCTTGCTGTATGATTAGGGAAAGGACCTCGCAGGAAAAGCACTTCTCCCGTCAAGGAAAGGAAGCATCGTTATGAAAAAAAGCCTTGTCTCTATTCTCATGCTGTTCGTTCTGCTCGCTTGGAGCGCTGCGGCTCTTGCCGCGCCAAACTTCTCTTTCGACTCCTACAACCTCGACTTCGCCTCAGGCCGCTGCGTCTTTGACGGCAACATACGCATCGTCGCCAACGGCTGCACCTTCCAAGCCGACCATGCCGAAGTCGATCTTGCAACGGCGCTCAAGTATCTGAAAAACGGCTCCTTCGACGCCCAAAGCGGCGTGAACTCATCGGACTTCGAAGTCTGGTGCGAGGGCAACGTCAGCGTCTCGCAGGACGGCTTGAAGCTCACAGGCGACAAAGCGCACGTCATCGGCAAGACGCACGAAGCAGCCGTCGACGGCAACGTCCGTCTTGAGCGCCCCAAATTCACGATTCAGGCAGATCGCGGACTCTTCAACTGGGACACCCAAATCGCACAATTCGACGACAACGTAAAAATCCAGCAAGGCAAACGCGAGATCAAGGCGGAGCACGCATTCTACGACGTCGCGAAAGATGAGCTACTCTAAGCTGCAGTACACGTCCTTCTTCACACCGCACCGTCGAAACGAACACGAGATTTCACAAACTGAAGCCCACCCATTCCTCTTACTCACGGGGACTGAGCGGGCTTTTTGGCGTCTGCCCAACGACTCGTTGAACATTGACTCGGCAATATCGTTACATTTTTCCCTCTGCCTGTGTGGATTCGGGGAAGAACTGCACCTGTACACGGCGCTGCGCCTTAGTGGAAATCCATTCGGTCAAACGAGCACGCAACGCTTCGTCCATATTGGCCTTCAAGTATATAAAAGCAATCGGCATTTCACTCAGAGAAGCCGATGGATCTGCAGTCGCAGCAGGGCCGCGCACACTCCCAACGGCGATGCGGGAGATTTCCGGGAACACGATACGTGCCTCACGATTCCAGTCCAATATATAAGTGCCCTGCTTTTCACTTTCCTCTCGAGCAGATTTGAGTGCGGTCACTGTCTGTTGTTCCTGTACGGAAGGAATGGCTCTTTTTTCAACCTCGCTGAGTCTCTGATCGATCATCGCCTCCATCTTTTCCCGCTCTTCCACCGTTTCCGCAGAAAAAACCTCCAGACGGAAAGGTCTGAGATGTGCCTTTTCATGCAGTTTCTCCGTCAATACTGTCAAATCATCCTCCGATATTCCGGCAATCGTAAATACCGTCAATATTTTCTCCTCACTATCCAAGGTATAGGAGATCGCCAGATGAGGCGGCACTTTGAAATTCTCCTCGATATAAATCTTCGCCTGCTCGCTCTCCAGATTTTCCTGCACGCTCTGATACGCAAAGAAACAACTGGGCAATGTGACAAGTATGGCAAATGTCAGCAGGTAGCGTTTCTGTCTTGAAAATTCCACGGAGTCCCGCTCGATCTTGGATGGAATGTCAATGATTTTCAGGACACTGAATGCAGTCAAACAGATAAAGAAACTATTGATGAAGAAAAGATATAACGCACCTACGGTATACGCAGTCACACCCGTAGCAATGCCGTATCCTGCGGTACAGAGAGGAGGCATGAGAGCCGTCGCAATCGCAACGCCGGGGATGACATTTCCACCTTCTTTACGTGTTATACCGATGATGCCTGCCAGTCCACCGAAAACAGCGATCAAAACATCCCAGATGGTCGGTGATGTCCGTGCAAGCAGTTCCGACGAAGGTGAATCTATGGGCGTAAGGGAAAAATAAAGTGCCGATGTGGCAACCGAAATGAGCACTTGGGCCAACAGACTGCCTGCACTAGAGCGGATATATGTGCTGTCATATCGGGCAAGGCCATAGCCGATACCCAAGATCGACCCCATCAGCGGAGAGATCAGCATCGCGCCGATGATGACCGCCGTGCTG
>NZ_JBQNBV010000047.1:0-13680 GCF_052169755.1 Selenomonas sp.
ACATGGGCAGAGGGATTGATTCCTGTAGCAAAACTTTTTTATAATTTTGTAGAAGATTTGGTGGAAAAGGATTGATTGATGCTACTGAATTAGAAAGTTTAAAAACTAAAGAATACACAAAAAATCTATTCCAAGCCACGGATTATCCAGCAATTGCAAATAGCAGAACGGATCATATGGGAAATTCTCTTCAAAAGAGATACAGAGCTAAAGCCATAAATTTCAATGGTACTGAAATTTATGTATCAACACAGTTCTTTGACTCAGACAGGGATGCCGTAATTGATTGGTATAAAAGTCATTTGCGTCACTTATAATATGATAGAAACGAGGTATTATAAAATGGGAGAAGAAAAGGTGCACTTAGGTGAGGGTATTGCTGATGAAGCAAAAAGTTTTAAACAAAGAAATAGAAAAAATTATAAACGCAGCAATCAAGGCATTTTCTAAGAAGGTAAAGGAAAAATTCCAGAATTGCTAGATATGCTTGGCGCAAAATAAAGAATCTAGCGGACAGACAAAAGGTGTTTGATGAAATAAAAAAAGAATGGTATGAAGAAATGTATGAAAAGGTCTTGTTCTAAAGGGGTACAGTGAATTTCCGGATAGGTGTTGCCTTCGCAATACTTGTGGTCACTGTATTGCGGGAAATGCCGAGCTTCTGGGCGATCTGCCGTTGGCTCAAGCCATCGACCAAATACATGCGTCGAACTAAAGCCGCATTGCACCGTCCCGCGCGTGCCGCTAGCGCTGCTCGGCGTCGCGGGCGCACTCTCGCACAACGCGGGTCAGCTTCTTGCCGCCGCCTTTTGGCTCGGTACGCTCGACGTCTTTTACTATGCGCCCATGCTCTTTTCCCTCGCGCTTCTTACGGGCGCTTCTACGGGCTTTTTGGCGCAGGAAGTCTTGCGGCGACTTCCTTGGAGAAATAAGAAAATTTCTCAAAAGCTGTAACAAATGTTCCCGCTGCGAAAATTTCCCTGTGTTATACTAGGAAACAGAAACAGAAAGAGAGGAGATGACAGCCATGAAAGGTCAGGCAGGCAGGGTATTCCGTCCCGCCGAGGAAATGGCGCCCGTCCCGGGCTGCACGGTGTCGGAAGCTATCAGCGCGGCGGGCGGCAACAACATCGTCTGGTTCTCGCTCGCAGAAGCGACGGACATCAGTGCGGAGAGCTACGAGCGACGCCGCCTCTGGTACGTCGCTTCGGGCGCGATGGAAGCGGTCGAGGAAAGCGGGAATACGCCGCTCGCCGCAGGAGATTTCTTCGTCGTTCCCGTCGGTACGCCCGTGGGCGTCAAGACCGAGCGCGGAGCCGTATATCTTGAGATCAGTTTGCAGGAGGGAAAGACCATGAACAAGGCAATCGAGGACAAGAAGGTATTTCAGCTGGCAGAGCTTCTGCCGTGCCGGGAGGGCAAGATCGTCAACATGGATCTCGTGCAGAGTCCGAACCTCAAGTTCGTACTCATGAGCTTCGGCGCGGGCACGGGGCTTGACGAGCACGCGGCGCCGGGCGAGGCTCTCGTCTTCGCGCTCGAAGGCGAGGCGGTCATCGGCTACGAGGGCAAGGAGTACACGGTTCATGCGGGCGAGAACTTCAAGTTCGCGAAGAACGGCAGGCATTATGTGCGCGCCGTGAAAAATTTCAAGATGGCGCTGATGCTGGAGCTTGTTTGAGCCGATACGAATACAGGCATGTTTGTGCCTGTGCGGCTTCGGCAAACGGGAAAAGCGTGCGGGCAGGACGAAGCCCGTGCGCTTTTTTTATGAAAGCGGCGACAAATGCGAATTGCTTTCAGCAAAAGGCTTGACATCCGCCGCTTTCGTGATAAGCTAAGAGTATAATGTTTCATTAGATTTACAAGGAGTGGATACGATGAGGAACAGCAAGATCAAATGCATCCATGCACGCGAAATCGTTGACTCGCGCAGCAATCCGACGGTGGAAGTCGACGTGCTTCTGGAGGACGGCAGCTTCGGTCGTGCGGCGTCGCCGTCCGGCGCATCGACGGGGCAGTTCGAAGCGCTTGAACTGCGTGACGGCGACAAGGCTCGCTACCTCGGCAAGGGCGTACGGAAGGCGGTCGAGAACGTCAATACGACACTCGCCAAGGCGGTCGTCGGCGTCGACGCTGCGGATACGGCTCTCGTCGACCGCACGATGCTCGAAGCGGACGGCACGGAAGACAAGTCGAAGCTCGGCGCGAACGCCATCCTCGCCGTTTCCATGGCGGCGGCGAAGGCAGCCGCTGCGAGCGAGGAGACGTCGCTTTATCGCTTCTTGGGCGGTAGCCAGGGCGGTCTTTTGCCCGTGCCGATGATGAACATTCTGAACGGCGGCGCTCATGCGGCGAACAGCATCGACGTGCAGGAATTCATGATCATGCCGGTCGGCGCTCCCGATTTTGGCACGTGCATCCAGTGGTCGTCGGAAGTGTTCCATGCGCTGCAGAGCCTCTTGAAGGCGGACGGCCATGCGACGGGCGTCGGCGACGAGGGCGGCTTCGCGCCGAACCTCAAGTCGGACGACGAGGCGATCGACTACATCATGCGCGCCATTGAGAAGGCAGGTCACAAGCCCGGCAAGGACTTCGTGCTCGCGATGGACGCGGCCGCCAGCGAGTGGAAAGGTTCGAAGAAGGGCGAGTACAAGCAACCCAAGTCCGGTCAGGTATTCACGACGGCAGAACTTGTTGAGCATTGGAAGAAGCTCGTCGATAAGTACCCGATCGTCTCTCTCGAAGATCCGCTCGACGAAGAGGATTGGGAGGGCTGGCAGCTCATCACGAAGGAGCTTGGCGACCGTCTGCAGATCGTCGGCGACGACCTCTTCGTGACGAACACGAAGCGTCTCAAGAAGGGCATCGACATGAAGGCTGCGAACGCCATTCTGATCAAGGTCAACCAGATCGGCACGCTGAGCGAGACGCTCGCCGCTGTCGCTATGGCGCACAACGCGGGCTTCAAGGCTGTCGTATCGCATCGCTCGGGCGAGACGGAAGACACGACGATCGCCGATCTCGTCGTCGCGCTGAACGCAGGCCAGATCAAGACGGGCGCACCGAACCGCAGCGAGCGCGTCGCGAAGTACAACCAGCTCCTGCGCATCGAAGAAGAGCTCGGCAAGAGCGCCGTCTACGCGGGCAAGAACGCCTTCAACGTGCCTCTGCCGTGAGCTTGAACGGAAAGTTTCAGTAATTCCAAGATTTACAGCCTCCCCGACGGGGAGGCTGTTTTCGTCCCAAGGGTTATCATCAACACTAAGAATCACTATTGACAAGCCGATAAAGCGCGGGTAGAATAGAGCGGTAGCATGGTATATAAGGGCATGGTGCCTTTTGTCAAGGAAAGAAGGAGAAAGCATGGCAACGTATATTTTGGGAGCGCTGCTCCTCGTAGGGCTTTTCTTCGCCGTGCGCGGCATGGTGCGTCACTTCGGCGGCGGCGGTGCGTGCTGCGGCGGGGGCGGCAGCATCGAGGGCGGCCCGAAGAAGAAACTCTATCACGATATTATTGGCGAGAAGGTGCTGCACATCGAAGGGATGCACTGCGACAACTGCAAGAACACCGTCGAGCGTATGCTCAATGGCATCGACGGCGCAGCCGCCGAGGTCGATCTCGGAAAGAACGTAGCCATCCTCCAAATGGAGCGCATGATCCCCGACGAAGAACTGCACGCCGTCCTCGATAAGACCGAGTATAAGCTCGCGTCGGTCGAAGTTCGAGAGAAGTGAAAATGAAAATAAAGCCCTCGCTGCGGTATATTGGGGTCCATTCCAATATTGCCGCAACGAGGGCTTTATTGCTTAGCGGGCGATTCGTGATTCGCGGATGACAGTCGTGCGTGGATAGTCTTTTGTCGCGCGAAGCTCCTTATCGAGGAATACGGCGGGATCGATGCCTGTGTGGCGGATGAAGTTCAAGAGTTCGACGTCATCCATGACGTACTGAATGGCATCGCGCCGACAATGCGAGAGATTCACGCCGAAAGGCTTTTTGAGCAGTTTGCCGTCTTTGTCCGTAAAGACGATGACGATGGGCAGGAGCGTATGACCGAAAACCACCTTTTTGACGATGGCGTAGCCGAGTGAGGTTTTCATCACGGTGCCTATGGGATAGATGGCGACGTTCTCGAAGAAAAGGCGCAGCCGATCCATATCGAAGTGCCCGGGCGAGTTGTGCATCATCATCTGATAGACGACATTCGGTTTGTACGCCTTTTTGTAGGGGCGCACGCTTGTCAGTGCATCATAGACGTCGGCGATGGCAACGATGCGGCTGTAAGGATGGATGGACTTCCCCTGCACATGATGCGGATAGCCGGAGCCGTCTAAGTGTTCGTGGTGCTGGACGGCGATGATCGCAAGCATGGAGGCAAGAGGTGAGCGCAGCTCCTTGAGCATTTTGCGCCCTTCGCCCGGATGTGTGCGGATGACCTTGAACTCATCCGCCGTCAAAGAGCCGGGCTTATTGAGTATACGCGCAGTTACCGCGAGTTTGCCGATGTCGTGCAGGAGCCCGCCGAGCGTGATGACTTGCAGCTTGCTTTTCGAATAGCCGCAGAGATCGCCGAGCATCGTTGCGAGCACAGCGACATTGACCGAGTGGGAAAACGTGTAGGAATCGTGCAGGCGAATATCCGTAAGCTGCACGAGATTTTTCTTTTTCGCCATGACGTCGCGCACGAGAAGGTCGGCGCATCTTTCCAAGCGTTTCATGTCGAAATGACCGTTGAGCTCCGCCTGTCGGAAAGTTTCCGCGACGTTGTCGACGGCTTTTATGCGCGTGCGCTCCTCGATGATGTCGGGAGGCGGCTTGAGTTGAAAATCCGAGGATAGTGAGGTGACGTGAAGTTCCGGCACGCTGAGTTGACGCAGTCGATAGATGTAGCGATCCGTCAGCGGTGTGCCGCGCACGAGGAAGGGGGCGCCTTTCTCGTTGAAAATACTTTGCGCTGTTACCATGCCGGTTTTGAGTTGATTCGGTTTCAAGCGTATCATGCAGGAAACACCTCATTTGCTTATTTGCGGGCGATCCTTCGCCGCGCAGTTGACCTATCCTGCCTCTTCTTGGAGGAAGACGGCAGGATCGATATTGATGTTGTGGATAAAATGGTACAGCTCACTGTCCGAGATGACGCCTTCGAGCATTCCTTTGGGCGCATCCTCTAAATCCAGTTGGTAGGGAGCATCGAGCAGCTTTCCTTCCTGGTCGGCGAAAACGCAGACAAGGGGCGTCAGCGTATGACCGAATTCGACCTTTTTCACGATGGCGTAGCCTTTCTGCGTCTTGAGGATCGTGCCGACCGGATAGATCGCGACGTTGTCGAAGAAGAGCTTCAAGAGATCGAGATCAAAGTGTCCCGGCGAACACGTCGCCATGAGGCGATGTGCGACGGATGGGGTATACGCCCTCTTGTAGGGGCGCACGCTCGTCAAGGCGTCGTAGACGTCGGCGATGGCGACGATACGCGCGTAGAGATGGATTTGGTCGCCTTGCAGATGGTTGGGATAGCCGCTGCCGTCGATATGCTCATGATGCTGCAGCGCTATGGTCGAGAGCAGCATATCGGACGGGAACAGTTTCTTCAGCCGCTGCCTGCCTGCTTCGGGATGCCCCTGCATCACGCTCCACTCATCGTCGGAGAGATGACCGGCTTTTGTGAGGACTTCATTGGGTACGGCGATTTTGCCGATGTCGTGCAGAAGTCCGCCGAGCGTGAGTTTCAGAAGATTCTTTTGAGGAAGCTTCAGCAGCACGCCGAGGAGCGCCGCAAGAATCGCCACGTTGACCGAATGGGCAAACGTGTAGGTGTCGTGCAGCCGTATATCCGTAAGCTGCACGAGATTCTTTTTCTGGGCAATGATGTCATGCAGAATCGTCTCGGAAATGCCGTGCAGAGGTTTCGGGTCGAATGCTCCGTTGTCCTCCACGCTGTGAAATGCCGTCGCCACATTGTGTATGGCGGATATGCGCGTCTTTTCCTGTACGACGTCATCGGGCGGTGCGAGCTTGAGCTTGGGGTCCATGGATGTGACGGTCACGCCGTCAAGCCCCGATTTTTTCAGCCGCTCAATGTACTGCGGACTCAGCTCCATTCCTTTTGTCAGGTAGCTGGCGCCGAGCGGGTTGTATATGCTCTGCGCCGTGACCATGCCTTCTTTCAGCTTTTTTACGGGAATATGAATCATTTAGCTCACCTGTATCCGCATTGTTCTCTCTGGATAAACATTAGGGTTTTTTCCCTATCAAAAAAAGGAAATCAATGTATCTATACCCTATGATACTATATGTTGTCCCAAAAGGGAAGGGGGCAACATACGAATACTAGGACGAAGTGAGGAATCATTTTCTCAGCCGTAAATTTTCGCATTATGTTATAATGGAAGAACATCATGCGAGTGAGGAGGTGAGGGCATGGTCGTACGGCGACGCTGGGGTTCCGCCGTGGTTTTTTCTGTCCTGCTGCACGTATGCGTGTGCGTTTTTGCAGGAATCTTTTTGCCGGATACGGCAGATGCACCGACGGACGCCGCTGGAGAACTCGCTTGGCTCGATGTTGGAGAAGAGAGGTCTCTGCCGGCAGAGCAGGCGGCAAAGCCTGTCGAGGAGACAGCGCTTTTACCAAGCGCAGAAGAGCCGGAGCCTGCCGCTCTGCCTTTGCCGCCTTTGGAAGAAGCGGTGCAAAAGCCGCCGCCGAAGCGGGAAACAGCAGCCGACGCAGACGGGCGGGCGAAGCAGCCGCAAAAGCAGCGGCGCGACTACCCGACGATGCGGAAGCCGAATAAGCCCGCCGTGCTGCGCGAAGAGACGAAGCGAGGTTTGACAGAGAAGGAAACCTCGTATCGCGGACGCGTGCAGTTCTTTGCGGACATCTCACGCGAAGGCCGTGTGACGGACATCCAAGGATGGCAGTTTGAGCCGGAAATCACGGATGCAAAAGAGCGTCTGCTCATCGAGGAGCGTTTGGCGCAAAGAATCAAGGAGAACTGGCGATATACGCCGAGCCTTACGCCGGAAGGGGCGCCGACGACGCAGACGAAGAGCGAAGAGCTTGCGATCCCCGAGATTTTGACGCCTCGCCGCTGAATCTTTACGGAAAGCTGCACGAGGATGTTTCGGCGTTGCTATCCATTGAACGACGTGCCGCTCAATGGATGGCGACGGTTTCGATGGCGCCGAAGCGCAGGTATTGGCTGGCTTCGGCAGGATCGCTTTCGAGGATCGCCGCGCGTACGTTTCGCAGGTCGTCCTCAGCGATCTGGATGCGTTCGGCATCCTGCTCCGCTTGTATTTTTTGCCAAAGCGCTTTGCGCGAGGCTTGTGTATCGCGATAAATTTCGTGGTTGTAGAAAATATTCATCGAGCTGTGGGATTTTTCAGCGTCACAGTTGAAGAAGATGTAGGCAACGTTCGATGCCCGCCGCGTGCGGGGGCTTGCCGGTTTTTTCGCGGCGTCGGCTTTTTTTGCGCCGACGGTTTTTCTTGATGTTGGCATGAAAAGACTCCTTTCTTTCAGTAAGGGCAGCGCACGAGGCTCGTGAGATAGGCTTTGTGCGTGCAGTTCGCGCGGCATCTTCCTTGAACTAAGCAGCCGCACGCAGAAAATGATGGATTGCTTCGCAGATTTTCGTCGCAAAAGCATACGGCATTTAGCCGCATGAGCCTCATTATAGCACAAGTCTTTAAGGAGCACAAAATTGTCATAAAATACCAGAAATTGAGAATGACAGAAACTTCCAAAAAGAAAACAGGCAAATAGCAGGAAGCTCTTTGCCTGTTCTTTCTACGGCGGTCTTTCGACCAGAGCCTCGTGCCTGAGACTCGATTATATTGCCACCAGGAGGAACCATACGCGATGATTCCTTCTGGTGGTTAGTAAGGTACGGCACTAAAGGCGGGATGACGCTTTGTCCACCTGCCGCACTTTTATTATAGCACACTGAGTTATGGATGCAAGTGGTTCGAGGTAAATTTTTGCAATATTTAGCTTTTGTTAATTTTACAGATAATTCCAGATGGGTGGTGTGCTGCTTTTGCCGAAGGGCTTTGGCAGAAACAGCGGCGAATGATTTCTGCCGTGCTTTGGTGCAGACCGCCGCAATCGCACATTGTCACTCGGCGGGGTCTTTGCTATACTAGGAACCATACAGGAATGGGGTGGAAAAATTGTTTCCTTTTATAAAGGATAGAAAGAAGGGCGGCTGGCGTGCGCCGATGAATGACAGCGGCGAGCTTGTCGGTTACAACGATCTGGCGCGTGTTTCCTTCGGCATCCGCACGGTGCATTATCTTGTGCGCGAAACGATTCAGAACTCCCTTGATGCGCGAAGGGACGACGCTGAGGGCGCCGTCATCGTATCGTTTCAGATGTTCGATATACCGCGTGAGAAGTTCCCGGGGCGTGAGGATTTTCAAAATATTTTAGAGCGCTGCTTTTTGAGCAATCGGGATGACAAGAAGTGCAGGGAGGCTTTCGCTCGTGCTCTGGAAGTGATAAAGGCAAAGCGGCTTTCGGTTCTTCGCATCAGTGATTTCCGCACGCGCGGTCTTGAGGGGGCGCTCGAAGGCGAGAAGGGGTCGCTTTGGAGCGGGCTCGTCAAGGAACAGGGGTTTTCCGTACAGAAGGAAAAGGATGCGGGCGGCAGTTTCGGCATCGGCAAGGCGGTCGTCTACAGCTGTTCGGAGCTTCGCACGGCGTTTTTCGCTTCGATGGACAAGGACGGCGTGGAGTCATATACGGGCGTCGCGAAGCTCGTCTCTTACAAGGACGCTGAAGATCGCTGGACGACGGGCACGGTCTACTACAGCGACGAGAACAAGAAGGCGCTCATCGACATCTTTGCGATGGATCCGGCGTTTCGGCGGCGTACGAGTGGTACGGATATCTTCGTCATGGGGCTTTTGCCCATCGAGGGGCTGGAGCAGGAGATGATTCGCGCCGTGCTCGACAATTTTCTGCTCGCGATATGGCTGGGCAATTTGGAGGTGGAGATCGGCGGGCAGCGCATCACGAAGGGCAGCATCGCCCTCTATGCTGAAGGGCTTCCTGTGGAAAAGCCTGCGGGAAGTTCGCACCATAAGGAATATTACGAGGAGAATCGGATGATTCAGCGGTATGCGCGTATGCTTTTGGGCGAGGATGAAGCGATGCAGAAGGTGGAGCTTGAAGCTGCGGAATACGGCGCGAAATATGGCTTTCCCGATGGCGCGGCGACGCTCTTTTTGACGCGCGGCGAGGGGTTGAACCGCCGCATCCTCATGTCGCGCCATATCGGTATGAAGCTTTTCGAGCAGAAGGGATTTCCAAGCGGCATTGACTTTACCGGCATTTTCCTTATCAGGGAAAATGCGATGGGGCAGGCGTTTCGCCGCATCGAAGTGCCGTCGCATGACGCTTGGGAGCCGGGGGTATTGCAGGATGCAGCGCAGGAGAAGCGGGCGAAGGAGATGTATGCGGGGCTTCGCAAATATTTGAAGGAAAAGGTGCGTGCGTGCTTACAGACGGAGGATGAGAGCGGCGTTGACGCTTTCGGCGCCGGCGATTTTCTGCCTGACGTCGAAGAGGAAGCCGTGCGCTCTTCGCTTGCCGAGCGCAGAGGCAAGCGAAGAGAAACGCTTGGATGCCGTATCAAGAAGGTAAAGAAGAAAAAGGACGTGGCGACGGCGACGCGTCTTGCACCTTTACATGCGCGCTCTTTGTGCCTTGCGTGCGAAAAGGGGCGCTATCGCTTAAGCTTCATTGCGCCGCGCAAAGCCGAGCGTGTGCGTCTGGAGCTTTTCTTGGCAGGCGAGCAGGCGTCGGCGCCCGTCAGGCTGCTCGCGGCATCGTTATCCGGCAGGGCGCGCGCCAAGTTGGAAAAGTTTGAGGGCAATGCCGTGTATCTGCAAAGCGTGGCGAAGGGCGCGAAGATTTTTCTTGACTATACGATAGACTATCACGACTATTGCTTGCTGGAGGTGAAGTACATTGAAGATGCGAGGAAGTCTGGCGCCGTACCCGCTGCTGGCAAAGACGAATGACAGCTATCGCAAATCATCGTTTGACGGCATCGCTGAACTCAAGACGGTGGGCAAGGAGCTGCATCTTGCGTTTCGCGCAGTGCTTCGCTGTGCTGCGCTCAAAAACCTTGTGCGTGCAGGGCTGGCAGGCTATGCGCTGCATATCGAATCGCCCGTCACATCGTATCGTCGTCTGTTCGAGTTCAATGACGCGGTGTTTCGCCTGACGATTTCAGCGGATGCGGTGCGCTCCGTCCTGCAAGTCACGCCGTTCGTCGTGGCAAAGGCAGCGATCGAAGGTTATGCGAGCGATGATTTTCATGAGGTCTATGAAGGACGCGCTTTTTCTTTTGTGCGCGGACATATTCTAGCCGTTGACCAGACGACGGAATTTCTGCTCTATACGCACGATGAGCGCGAGACGCTCCCGTCTATCGTGCGTATAGAGCCTTCGGTGCGCGGGGCGGGAGAGGCGGCGCTTCGCGTTGACTGCGGTTCTGACTATATCGTCATTCACCTGCCGCGCGGAGCGTATGATACCTATCGCCGCTATGCGAAGGGCGCTTACGGAGCGACGTTTCTCGCGTGCGTCGTCCTGCCTGCGCTCGTCGCGGCTCTTGAGCGTCTGCGCGAGGGGCAGTGCGCGGGCGAAGAGCCGCGGGCGCGCTGGCAGAGGGTGCTGCTGTACCTCTTGGAAAGGGAAAAGATCGACCTTATGGCGCAGGGCGGCGAACTTCTCGCCATCGCACAGCAGCTTCTGCGCGATCCGGTGAACCGTGCCTTGCAGGAGCTGGAAGATTTGGCGCGCCGCGAGGAGGTGAGCGCATGGAATTGAGCTTCATGACGCAGGCGGGCGTCGACGATATGAAAACGCATGTCGAAGAGCACGCGGAGCTTTATCGCTGTGCGGACAATACGGCGATGCTCGCACATCTCCAAGACAAAGGCTATCTGGAAAAGATGGAGATGGCGGAGCTTTCAGCAGTCGAGCTTTTGACAGAGGGCGATTTTGCCGCGACGGACATACAGAATGTGCGGCGGCTTTACGGCGCATGGCGCACGCTCGCGCCTTATACGGCGGCAGATGAGCGATTTTGGGCGGGGCTTTCGCACACGCTCTTTTGGCGCTATATCCACTATCGTAAGGATAAGGATTTCGCCGAGGGCAGCGCCGCCGCGCTTCGAAGCGACTTCTTCTTCGCGCAGGGAAGGCGCCGCTCGCTCTTTGTGAACCCGCTCGCGCGTTTGTGGTGGGCAGGGTATATGGTCTTTGATGAATGTCGCCGCGATCCGTTCGAGCTTTTGCCTGTGCTCGCGCAAGAAGCGTTCGCGTCGCAGCTTGTGCTGTTTTCCTCAAGCAGTCTCATGAGCTGCCGAGAGACGCGCTTCGCTGTACTCACGCTCATGGAACGATTCGAGCGCGAGGGAAACAAAGTCAAGCGCGAGCATTTGCAGGCGCTCCTCAGCCGCCTCAATGCGCTCTCGTCGCTGACGCTCGTCGATATGCTGTCGGAAGAGGAGATCGAGGAGCGATTGGAAGGCGTGCTTTTCGATGAAAAATGACGCCGTATTTCAGCGTCGCAGCATAAGGAAGTATCCGGATAGGGCAGGCGAGCCGGAGAAGGTCGAGCGCGCGCGATTTTCCTTGAATCCCCGCTCCGTTGTGCTATAATGTACCTTGCACAACGGCTTCGGGAAGCTTTGAGGGAGGCATTCTTGACTTTGCATCATAGACTTAAATTTTTATGGAGTATCGTGCTCGCAGCTTTATTCTTCGTGGCAGGCGCGGGTGTCTGTCTGGCGAATCATGCAGTGCGCGTCTCGGATCTCGACGCGGCGGCGTTCGTCGTGCGTTACAACGATATGGCTTTGCGCGAGGATTCCGTCGTGCGCCTTGCCGCGCCGCTCTTGTCGAATAACGTGAAGCTCAAGAATTATCGCGTCTACGAAGCCGACATCCTCGGAGCCGGGGAGAAGGCGCGGCTCTTTTTGAACGTCAACGAGGCGGGAGCGCTTTCGAGTATCGTCATGAAGAGCGAGAAAGCGTCGGTGTCGCGATCTTTGGCTCTGCGGCGCGTGCTGACGCTCGCTTTGGAGTCGCTGGGACTGACGGAGGCAGAGCGTGCGGACTTCTTCAGCTCGCAGGAGAAGTCGCCGGATGGCGACGGCGCTCTGCGCCATGTGTGGTGCAAGGCGGCAGGGCGCAAGATCATCGCCTTCTATGACGTCGTCCATGCGCCCGACATCCTCGTGCTCTACGCTTGGGATGAATGATGAACATAAGATATAAGGCGGGTGGACACGCGGCGTGTCCACCCGCCTTGCTTGAAGAAGGAGGAAATTTTCCGATGAAAGATACTTTGGTCAAGGCGATGGCAGACGACTTCCGCATCTATGCGGCGCGGACGACGCATCTCGTCGGCGATGCCGTGCGCCGCCACGACTGCCTTCCCGTCGCAGCGGCGGCTCTCGGGCGCACGATGACGGGGGCGCTGCTTCTCGCGGCGAACCTCAAGAACGAGGAGGCGCTGACCGTGAAGTTTGCGGGCGCGGGGCCTCTGGGCGCGGTCGTGGCGGACGCCATGCCCGAGGGCTTCGTGCGCGGCTATGTCGAGCATCCGCATGTGAGTCTGCCGCTGAACGCGCAGGGCAAGCTCGACGTCGGCGCGGGCGTCGGTGCGGGGCTCTTGACGGTCACGCGCTTCACGGGACTCAAGGAGCCTGTCGCCGGCTCGTCCGAGATCATCACGGGAGAGATCGCAGAAGACTTGACGCGATACCTCTACGATTCGGAGCAGACGCCGTCGTCTATCGCGCTCGGGGTGCTCGTCGCGCCCGACCTTTCGGTGCTGGCGGCTGGCGGCTTCTTTGTGCAGCCCTTGCCGGGCGCGTCGGAGGAGTCGCTGTCGCGCATGGAGGAGAATCTGGCGGCGCTTCCCGCCGTCTCCGACATGGTGCATCAGGGCATGACGGCTCGCGAGATTGCTGAACGCGTCATGCAGGGCTTGGGCGAAACGCAAGTTCTCGCCGAAACCGATCTCGCTTTTCGCTGCTCATGCGCAAAGGAGCGCGTCGAAGGCATGTTGCTGAGTTTGAGTCATGACGATCTCGCATCCCTCGTTGCCGACGGCAAGGCAGAGGTCTGCTGTCACTTCTGCGGCGAGAAGTACGCGTTCACGCGTGAGGATTTGGAGACCTTGCTCACGGAGAAGGAGCGCTCGGCTAGGGGCTGAGCGGCGTGCATCAGAGATTTGCGAGCACGGAGAGAAAGCTTTCGTCTGCTCCCTGCCCTTTGCGCAGGAAGCACGGCAGGTGTTGCGGTAAACTTTCAGGACATATGTTCAGCCGCCATGCGAAGCGGCATAATTGCTTTTGTGTCCGATTCCTGTGATAGCATCATCAAGGAGGCACGCTGTATATATGTCCTCAAAACGCCTTACAGAAGCCTGGTCAATCGGTCTGCACCTTCGGTTTGACCTCGTGGGGCTTCATGGTAAACTAAAGTTGTAACCGAAATGTCTAAAGAAAAGCGTCAATTGTTATATACAGTCAGCATTATATTATCCATATTTTTTCCGAAAGATATGAACTCACCATGACCAATAGAATAGACTCCATTAAAATCTGCCGATGGCCAAGGCGGTATACGGCTCATGGAATATGCATCAGCGAAT
>NZ_JBQNBV010000048.1:0-12921 GCF_052169755.1 Selenomonas sp.
TGACGACGAGAGGACAGTGCAGATGTGTGAAGATGGGTGGCTGAATTTATCAGTGATTCCTTAAGAAGCAGGAGCCAAGGCGTTTAGGAGGTTTCATAATAAAATGAGTACGAAAATGGCTGCATCGCATACAGAAAACAAGTTTCTCAACGACGTGATTTTTGCTGCGAGCGGCGCGGCGACGGCAGCGGCAAAGGAGCATGGGGCAGCGAACGTTACGAACGCCACCTTGGGCGCGATTTTTGGCGAGGACGAAAAGCTCGCTTGTATACCTGCCGTCGAGAAGGTGCTGCGCGAACTGCCGATCTCGGAGATCATCGCCTATGCGCCGGTCGCCGGACTGCCGGCGTATCTCGCCGGTGTGGAGGAGATCGTCTTTGCAGGGCATCGTCCGGCAGGATATGTTGAGGCGGTGGCGACGGCAGGCGGCTCGGGCGCCGTACACCACGCGATTGAAAACTATTCGGAAGTGGGGGACGGCGTCCTTACTTCCGATTGGTATTGGGGACCCTACAGTGCGCTTTGCCAAAATATCGGACGCCGATTGGAGACGTACCCGCTGTTTGACGAGACTCTCTCCTTCAATACAGCGGCTTTTTCCAAGAAGGTGACGATGCTTCTTGAAAAGCAGGATTCGCTCCTCGTCATCATCAATACACCTGCGCACAATCCGACGGGTTACTCCCTCTCCGATGCAGATTGGGATGCGGTGCTTGATGCTTTGAAGGAACATGCAAAGACGGGCAAGCGCATCAGCATCCTCGTTGACATCGCCTATATCGAGTACAGCGGCACGAAGGATGAAACGCGCGCCTTTATGGAGAAGTTTGCAGATCTTCCCGCGAACCTCTTTATCATGTTCGCGTTCAGCATGTCTAAGGCGTATACGTTCTATGGACAGCGTACGGGAGCGATCGTCGGACTTTCTTCGAGCCGTGCGGTCATCGAGGAGTTTTCCAACGTCAGCAAGTTTTCCAGCCGTGCCACATGGTCGAACATCAACCGCGGCGCTATGGCGCTTCTGGCAGAGATCCAACACGATGCGGCTCTTTTGGCGCAGTTTGAAAAGGAACGCGATGCGCTCTATCAGATCGTCCGTGCGCGCGGTGCGCTCTTTATGGACGAAGCGAAAGCATGTGGTCTCAAGGCGCTGCCGTACAAGGCGGGCTTCTTCCTCGCCGTACCGACAAAGGATCCGCAGGCTGTAACGGACAAGCTGCACGATGATCTCGTCTTTGCCGTTCCCTTGAAGCGCGGCGTGCGCATCGCTGTCTGCGGCGTCGCTACGTCGAAGATCAAAGGACTTGCCGCTAAGGTCAAGAAGGCATGGGATTTTGTGGAAAAATAAGCATTTGCGACTATTCTAAACTTCAATATTGCTCTATCTGAAAAATGATGTTATAGTTGAGAGGGAAAGCGGATAGAGATTGTGTTCTGGGAGGAAGCAAATGTTTAATTTCAAGAACAAGGACTCAGAGTTCTTCGACTTGTTCCTCGAAAGTGCCCAGTATTTCCATAAATGCGCTGTGATGATGGATGAGGTTATGCAGGATTACAGCAAGGCGGAAGCAAAGATGCGTGAGATCATTGATCTTGAGCATGAGGCAGACGCCGTCAATGACAAGATCATTGACAAGCTCAACCAGACTTTCATCACACCGATTGACCGTGAGGACATCTATGCTCTCGCCAACGGTCTTGACGACGGCGTTGATTTTTTGCAGGGGACGCTGCAGCGTGTCGTCATGTACCATATCGGCGGTGTCAAGGATAGTGCGATCGCCTTGACAAAGCTTCTCATCGAATGTACGGAAGAGATGATGAAAGCATTTAAGCTCTTGAAGCATGTGAAGAAGAACCAGACGGAGATCTTAAAGTGTACGCATCGTATCAGCAGCTTAGAGAGCGAGGGGGATCGCGTCTATCGCAACGAGGTTGCCAACCTTTTTGAAAACGTCAAGGATCCCATTGAACTCATCAAGTGGAAGGATGTTCTGGAGTATTTGGAGGACACGCTCGACCATTGCGAGAATGTAGCAGACATGGTGCGCGGCGTGGTAATGAAGTATGCCTGAGCTGCAGTTTCTCATTCTGACGGTCATTGTGCTCGCTTTGATGTTTGACTTTATCAACGGCTTTCATGATACGGCGAATGCGATCGCGACATCCGTTTCAACACGCGCCATAAAGCCGGCACATGCCATCATCATGGCGGCGTTTTTGAACTTTATCGGCGCGATTTACAGTACGGGCGTTGCCAAAACGATCGGCGGCGACATCGTGGCGAGTGCGGAGATGGTCGATGAGCATATCATCATCGCGGCGCTCGTAGGCTCGATTATATGGAATCTTTTCACTTGGTATGTAGCGATGCCGAGCAGCTCTTCGCACGCGCTTGTCGGCGGCATCATCGGCGCCGTGCTTGTCTCTACAGGCAGCACGGGACTGAACCTCATAGGCATAGGAAAGATCGTGCTGTCGCTCATTGCGTCGCCGCTTTTGGCGATTTTCTCAGGGTTTCTTGTGATGACGCTGCTTTTTTTTCTCTTTGGACGCTTTGCACCGTCGGCGCTCAACGGGCGCTTCAAGAAGATGCAGATCCTCTCAGCGGCGGCGATGGCATTTTCCCACGGTTCGAATGATGCGCAGAAGTCGATGGGCATCATCACGCTGGCGCTTTTGTCCGGCGGCTACATCTCAAGTTTTGAGGTGCCGGACTATGTGAAGTTCCTGTGTGCGGCGGCAATGGCGTGCGGCACGGCGCTCGGCGGCTGGCGAATCATACGCACGATCGGCGGCAAGATCTTCAAACTGGAGCCGATCAGTGGTTTCGCAGCGGATCTCAATTCGTCCATCGTCATTTTTTCGGCGACGCTTTTGCATCTGCCTGTCAGTACGACGCACGTCGTTTCCGGCTCCATCATGGGCGTCGGCACGGCGAAGCGCATTCGTGCCGTGCGGTGGGGCGTTGCGCAGCAGATGCTTGCTGCATGGGTGCTGACGATCCCGTGTACGGCTGTCATGGGGGCGCTGGCGTATCAACTCGTTCTTTGGATTTTCTGATGAATCTGCTGGATCAATGGCTGGAAAGGGACGCTGTGCGTGCTTTTCAGCCGTTTCTTTTTATGCGTTGCTGAATCTGAATAGGAGGCGAAAGTATGCGCTGGGAGAAGGGAAAAGGGCGGGAGATTCCCGCAGAAACGATGCTTTTGGATCTCGCACAAGAGGTGCAGCAGGCGGGAGAACCGCTCATTGTGGCGGCGCGTGTGGACAATGTCCTGCGTGATTTGCAGTCGCCTGTCGGGGCGTTTCATACGATAGAGCTTGTCGATACGAGAAGCGAGCTGGGACGGCGCATCTACCAGCGTTCCGTCGTGTTTTTGCTCATCTTGGCAGCGCATGAGGTTCAGCCGGATTTGTCGGTCATCGTACAGTTCACGGCGCATGGCGGACTTTACTGTGCGCTGCAGACGCCGTCCGGTGTGACGAAGCACATGGTGCGGGAGATCGAGCAGCGTATGCGTGAGATCGTTGCGGAAAACCGCCCGATCGTCAAAAAGCGCCTGCAGCGCGAGGAGGTTGTGCAGCTATTCAAGCAATCCGAGCAGATTGAAAAAGCAAATCTCGTCATGTCACTGGAGTCGGAAAAAGCAAGCATTTATTACTGCGGCGATTTTTATGACTATCTTTTCGGCCCTATGGTATCTGCGACGGGGGTCTTAGGGAAGTTTGCTCTTGATGCCATGCCGGACGGCGTGCTGCTGCGCACCCCAAATGCGGATGCACCCGAAGTCGTACCTGTATTGCGTGCACAGCCGAAGTTCGGGGGCATTCTCATGGAAGCGGAGCGCTGGGCGAATGTCCTGCGCTGTGACTATGTGTCCGATCTCAATCGCTATATACGCCGCGGTGAGATCGCTGACATCATCCATGTATCAGAGGCTTTGCACGAGAAGAAGATTGCTGAGATTGCCGATCATATCGCTGCAAATATCAAGAAGCTGCGCCTCATCCTCATCGCAGGGCCGTCGTCGTCGGGCAAGACTTCGTTTGCGCAGCGTCTGCGCATACAGCTTCGTGTCAACGGCATCGAGCCTGTCTCCATATCGCTCGACGATTATTTTTGCAACTGGGAGGATACGCCGCGCCTGCCGGACGGAACGTATAACTTTGAAAACATCGGCGCACTCGACGTCGCACTCTTCAACGATCATCTCGTGCGCCTTCTGCGCGGTGAAGAGGTCATTTTGCCGCGTTACAATTTCCTCACGGGAAAACGGGAAGAGGGGACGGCGCATCTGTCTGTGGCGCCGACGGCGCCTCTGATTGTCGAGGGCATTCATGGGCTTAATGAAGCTCTGACTGCCGCTGTACCGCGAGAGAAGAAGTACAAGATCTATATCAGCGCCCTGACGCAGCTCAATATCGACGCACACAACCGCATAGCTACGACGGATGCGCGGCTTCTTCGCCGTATGGTGCGCGACTACCAGTTTCGCGGTGCATACGCTTTGAAAACATTGCGTCAATGGCCCGATGTACGCGCGGGAGAGGAGAAAAACATCTTCCCTTTCCAAGAAGAAGCGGACGCGATGTTTAATTCAGCGCTGATCTATGAGCTTGCCGTCTTGAAGCGCTATGCCGTGCCTCTCTTGGGGATGGTGCCGCGCGATGTGCCGGAGTACACGAAGGCGAATCGCCTGCTCGATTTCTGCCGCTGCTTTGCTGATATCACGGAGGAATACGATATCCCGAACAACTCGCTTCTGCGTGAGTTCATCGGCAAGTCGATTTTCTTCAAATAGGGAAACGGGGCAAACAAAAAACCACGCTTTCGCGTGGTTTTTTGTTTGCCCCCTGCAAGGGGAAACCGGTGATGACTCTCGATCAGCCCTTCTTGGACATATCGTAAGCGTTCATCGGTGCGTAATGCTTCTTGAAGAACTCTTCGGCGACCTGCGGGAAGAGTGCATAGGAGAGGATATCCTCTTCCGTCGGGTTGAGGAAGCCTTTTTCCTTCATCTCCTTCTCGAAGTCTGCGAGCTTCGGAGCCTTGGCATCTTCTGCGACGATATCGTCGATGATCTCGCTCTCGGGGATGCCGAGCGTCTTTGTGAGGTAGTCGCGCTTGACTTCCACCGGCGGCTTGCCGAACTTGCCGCGGGCAAGATCTTTGAATTCCTTCGGGACGATCTTGTAACGCTCGCCCGTCATGACGTTGAACGTAGCCATCGTGCCGACGATCTGGCTCGACGGCGTGACGAGCGGCGGGAAGCCGACATCTTCGCGCACGCGCGGCATTTCGTCGAGGAGATCCTGGAACTTGTCTTCCATGCCCTGCTCCTTGAGCTGGTTTGCAAGGTTCGAGAGCATACCGCCCGGGATCTGGAAGTCGATGACGTTCGGGTTGACATCGAAATAGCCTTTGAGGTTGAATTCTTTGATGAGATCCTGTTTGACCTGCAGGAAGTGCTTCGCGATCGGCGTCATGGCATGACGGTCAAGACCCGTGTCGAACGGCGTGCCTTCGAGGGCGGCGACCATCGTCTCCGTGCAGGGCTGGGATGTATCGAGAGCAAACGGCGAGAGGGCGCAGTCGACGACATCGACACCGGCTTCAATCGCCTTCATGTACGTCATGCTGCCGAAGCCGGACGTGTAGTGCGTATGGAGCTGGATGGGAATGTCGAGCTTCGCTTTGAGTTTCTTCACGAGGTCTTCTGCGACATACGGCTTCAGAAGGCCGGACATATCCTTGATGCAGACGGAATGGCAGCCCATCTCCTGCAGCTTTTCGGAGAGTTCGACAAAGACTTCGTTCGTATGATAAGGGCTGAGTGTGTAAACGAGGCAGCCCTGCACATGCGGCTTCTCTTTGCAGCCGAGAGCAGCGCTGATCGCCGTCTTGAGGTTACGCACGTCGTTCAGTGCGTCGAAGATGCGGAACACGCCCATGCCGTGCTCGGATGCCTTCTCGACGAATTTCTTGACGACATCGTCCGAATAGTGGTTGTAGCCCAAGAGGTTCTGACCGCGAAGCAGCATCTGAATCGGGGTCTTGAGACGTGCCTTGAGTTTGTCGAGTCTCTCCCACGGATCTTCATCGAGGAAGCGAAGGCAGGTATCAAAGGTCGCACCGCCCCAAGCTTCGAGCGAATTGTAGCCGAGCTTGTCGAGCGAGGCGAGCATCGGCTCCATCTGCGCGTAACGCATACGCGTCGCACACAGGGACTGGTGGCCGTCGCGAAGTACTGTTTCTGTGATTTTTACCTTTTTTGCCATAAAAAAACACACTCCTTCGGGTTATACTACCATAAACATGATGTATTTGCTTCACTACAAGTATAGGTACTATTTTGGATATTGTCAATGAAAAGTTGTGATTTTTGCAGGTTTTTTCCAATACGCGAAAAATTCTGCCAACAAAAGAAACCACGACCGTTGGCAGCCGTGTTTTCTTTTGGGGAAACTAGGCGCACAAGCGTCCGCTTCGCGGATGTTGTGCGCCGCCCTGCATGAAAGTCCCCAAGCTTCTTAGGAAAAGCATGCCTTTTGGATAAGCGATTGAAACGATGCCATGATTTTTTTCGTGATTTCGCCCGGCGCGCCTGAGCCGATCTTTTTGCCGCCGATCTTGACGACGGGGGTGACTTCGAGACTCGTACTCGTTTCGAAAGCTTCGTCCGCTTTTTGCGCAAATTCCGGCGTGAATGTTTTTTCGATGACGGTCAAACCGAGTTCCTTGGCGCATTCTTCGACGACGACGGCGCGGGTGACGCCCGGCAGCACGAGATGATCGAGCGGATGCGTCCAGACGACACCGTCTTTGACGAGGAAGAAGGTGCTGCTTGCGCCTTCGGTGACGAATCCCGTATCTTTGCGATAGAGAAGCGCTTCCGAGCAGCCTTCCGCTTTCGCTTTCTCCTTGGCGAAGACGGCGCCGAGAAGATTCAGCGACTTGATGTCGCAGCGCAGCCAGCGGATGTCCTCGGCGAGCGCGAGTGAGATGCCGCTCTCTTGCTGCTCTCGGTTGGGCGTGCTTTCACGAATCGTCATGGAGAGATTCGGCGTGGCGCGTCCGGGGAAGGGAAAGGCGCGGGCTGCCGTGCCGCGCGTGACCTGAAAGTAGATGGCGCCGCTCTTTATGCCGCTCTTTTCGATGAGGTCGTTATGAATGGCGGTGAGCTCTTCGTCCATGTAGGTGATGGGGATGTGCATTTCGCGCATGGAGCGGCGGAAGCGAGCGAGGTGGCGGTCAAATGCGAAGAGTTTGCCGTTGTAGACGTGCGTGACTTCGTAGATGCCGTCGCCGAACTGATAGCCGCGATCTTCGATGTCGACTTGCGCTTCGCCCGGCGCGTAGAAATGATCGTTAAAAAAGCTGAGTTCCTTCAAAAGAGTGACCCCCTTGATGATGAGTTTTTCGCATTGTGTCAGAAAATGCTTCTTCCATTATAACGGAAACCGATGCAAAAAACAATTTGGGAGACGTGCCCTCTTGGATTTTCAGTCTGTGACTGCTATAATGAGAAAATATACATCAAAAAGCTCGGCGGCGCATGGCGGCTGTCGGAAAGAATGAGGGGTTGCAAATGAAAATTGTGGTGACGATCGTCGGCAAGGACAGCGTGGGCATCATCGCGGCGGTCAGTACGATTTTGGCGGAGAACGGCGTCAACATTCTGAGCATCAATCAAAATATCATGGACGGGTTTTTCAACATGGTCATGATCGCCGATATGACGGGCAGTAAGATCGAGCTTGCTGCGGTGCGTCAGCTTTTAGAGGAGAAGGGCGAGACGCTTGGCGTTGAGATCAAGACGCAGCATGAGGATATTTTCAATGCGATGCACAAAGTTTGAACAGGCCGCTGCTTTTCTTGAATCGTTGCAGGAGGTTTTTTTGTGATTACCATTGATGATATATTAGAAACAAATCGCATGATTACGGAGAACAAGCTCGACGTGCGCACGATCACGATGGGCATTTCACTCCGTGACTGCGCACATCCGAACATCGAGCAGTTTTGCCGCAACGTCTATGACAAGGTCACGAAGTCGGCGGAGTTCCTCGTAGAGACGGGCAGGGACATCGAGGCGGAGTACGGCATTCCGATCATCAACAAGCGCGTTTCCGTCACGCCGATCGCCATCGCGGCGGACGCCTGCAAGACGGATTCTTACGTCCCTGTTGCCGAAGCGCTCGACCGTGCGGCGAAGGAGATCGGCATCAACTTCATCGGCGGCTTTTCCGCACTCGTAGAAAAGGGCTATACGCATGGCGATCAGGTGCTGATTTCGTCGATTCCGCAGGCGCTTTCTTCGACGGATCTCGTCTGTTCCTCGGTCAATCTCGGCTCGACGAAGGCGGGCATCAACATGGACTGCGTGCGTGAGATGGGCGAGGTCATCAAGCGCACGGCGGAATTGACGCGCGATCAGGCGGCGATCGGCTGTGCGAAGCTCGTCGTTTTCTGCAACGCGCCGGGGGACAATCCCTTTATGGCAGGGGCTTTCCACGGTGTTTCCGAGGCGGACAAGGTCGTGAGCGTCGGCGTCAGCGGCCCGGGGGTTGTGAAGCGCGCCTTGGAGGACATCAAGGGGGCGGATTTCTCCGAGGTGGCGGAGATGATTAAGCGCACGGCGTTCAAGATCACGCGCGTCGGCCAGCCCGTGGCACGCGAAGCGTCGAAACGTCTCGGCGTGCCTTTCGGCATTATCGATCTCTCGCTTGCGCCGACGCCGGCGGTCGGCGACAGCGTCGCGCACATTTTGGAGGAGATGGGACTTGAAAGCTGCGGCGCTCCGGGGACGACGGCGGCGCTTGCGCTTTTAAATGATGCGGTCAAGAAGGGAGGCCTCATGGCGTCGTCGCATGTGGGCGGCCTCTCGGGCGCGTTCATCCCTGTCAGTGAGGATGCGGGCATGATTGACGCCGTCGCGCGCGGCAGTCTTTCGCTCGAAAAGCTTGAGGCGATGACGTGCGTCTGCTCCGTCGGGCTCGACATGATTGCGGTCGCGGGCGATACGACGGCGGCGACGATTTCGGGAATCATCGCGGATGAAGCGGCGATCGGCATGATTAACAACAAGACGACGGCGGTGCGCATCATCCCCGTGCCCGGCAAGAAGGTCGGCGATGAAGTCGAGTGGGGCGGTCTCTTGGGGCGCTGCCCGATCATGCCCGTCAGAGACGCGTTCCGTTCAGAGGCGTTCATTGCACGCGGCGGGCGTATTCCTGCGCCTGTGCGCAGTTTGACGAACTGAGGCTCTGATGCGGGTCACGAAGAAGATACGAGAAGAGCAGCTGAAGATTCTTGAAGAGACGTACCGCGGCGCGAAGCCTGAGCTTCATTTTCGCAATCCCTTTGAACTTCTGATCGCCGTCATCTTGTCAGCGCAGTGTACGGATAAGCGCGTGAATATCACGACGGCGCGCCTTTTTCAAAAGGCGGCGACGCCGGAGGCTATCGTCGCTTTGGGGCTTTCGGGGCTGGAAGAGGAGATCAAGGACTGCGGGCTTTTTCGCAACAAGGCGAAGAATATCATGGCGACGTGCCGCACGCTCGTCGAGGAGTTCGGCGGTGAGGTGCCTTCGGACTACGATACGCTTTTGAAGCTGCCGGGCGTTGGCAGAAAGACGGCGAACGTCGTCACGAGCGTCGCTTTCGGTCGCCCTGCCATCGCCGTCGACACGCATGTCTTTCGCATTGCGAATCGGCTGAAGCTCGCCGTGGGAGAGACGCCGCTTGCCGTGGAAAAGGGCTTGATGAAGAATATTCCGCGCGAAAAGTGGAGTGCGGCGCATCACTGGCTCATCTACCACGGCAGGCGCGTGTGCAAGGCGAATCGCCCGCACTGCGGCGAATGTCCGCTCGTTGGTGTTTGTCCAAGCCGCGAATAAGCGGCGAATGGAGGAAGCATTTTGAAGTACAGGAAGGCCGTGTTTGCGGACGTGGAGAGCATCTTTCATCTCGTGAACGATTATGCGGCGGGCGGTGCGATGCTTGCACGCTCACGCAATACGCTCTACGAAACATTGCGTGATATGATCGTCGCCGAAGATGATGCGGGGAAAGTCGTCGGCGTCGGTGGTCTGCACATGATGTGGGATGGATTGGCGGAGGTGCGAACGATGGCGATTGCACCCGAGCTTGCGCGCTGCGGCATCGGCTCGGAAATTGTGCGCCGCCTTATGGAAGAGGGGCGTGCGCTCGGTGTGCGTCAATTTTTCACACTGACGTATAAGCCGGGATTTTTCAAAACGCTCGGCTTTCATATTGTCCCCAAGGAAACACTGCCGCAGAAGGTCTGGAAGGAATGCATCGACTGTCCCAAGTTCCCGAATTGTGACGAGATCGCCATGATACGGGAAACTTCGGACGAGATGAACCTTTAATTTTGCAGGAGGTTATGGCATGATCATCGTAATGAGTCCGACATCGACCAAGGAAAATCTTGAGAAGGTGGAACAAAAAATCACGCAGGCAGGTCTCAAGTACCATCTTTCGACAGGCGATGAACGTACGATCGTCGGCGTGATCGGCGATAAGAAGATCATCGCCGGCCTGCAGATGAATTCTCTGGATGGGGTGGAAAAAACAGTGCGCATCACGGAGAAGTACAAACTTGTAAGCCGCGAATTCAAGCCGGATGATACCGTCGTCGATGTCGGCGGCGTGAAGGTCGGCGCGGGACATCTGACGGTCATGGCGGGACCGTGCGCCGTCGAGAGCATGGAGCAGCTTTTGGAAGCGGCAGAATGCGTGAAGGACTGCGGCGCCGAGTTCCTTCGCGGCGGCGCTTTCAAGCCGCGCACTTCGCCATACGATTTTCAGGGGTTGGCAGACGAAGGGCTTAAATTGCTGCGCGAAGCGGCGGACAAGACGGGGCTCAAGGTCGTGACGGAGATCGTGAATATCAACGATGTCGAACTCATCACGAAATATGCCGATGTGATTCAGATCGGCGCGCGCAATATGCAGAATTTCCAACTGCTGAAAGAAGTCGGCAAGGTGCGTACGCCCGTGCTTTTGAAGCGCGGTCTTTCGGCGACGATCAGCGAGTGGCTCAATGCGGCGGAATACATCATGGCGGGCGGCAATGCCAACGTCATCCTCTGTGAGCGCGGCATCCGCACCTACGAAACGTATACGCGCAACACGCTCGATTTGAGCGCTGTCGCAGCCGTCAAGGAGATCTCGCATCTGCCGATTATCGTCGATCCGAGCCACGGCACAGGCCGCTGGCAGATGGTGCCGGCGATGGCGCGTGCGGCGATCGCCGCCGGTGCTGACGGGCTGATCATCGAGGTGCATCCGCATCCCGAAGTCGCGCTTTCGGACGGCGATCAGTCCCTGACGCCCGAGAACTTCCGAAAGACGATGGGCGAAGTGCGTGATATCGCACGCTTTATGGGGCGCAAAGCATGAAGATGAAGCTTGCAATCATCGGCGTCGGTCTCATCGGCGGCTCTCTGGGACTTTGCCTGAAGGAAAAGCTCGGTGAAGATATTTTCATCACAGGGCTTTGCCGCACGCAGAGATCCATGAATCTTGCCGTAGAGCTTGGCGCGGTTGACATGGCTTCGTCGGATGTGCGAAAGGTTGTCGAGGATGCCGACGTCGTATTTTTGGCGACGCCCGTGCTGCAGATGGCGCCGATGCTGGAAAAGATTCTGCCGTATCTTAAAGAAGGTGCGATCCTGACGGACGCGGGAAGCACAAAGGCGTATCTTTGGCAGCATATTCAAGGCATTCTGCCCGCTGGCGTTCACTACATCGCGGGGCATCCGATGACGGGCCGTGAAAAGAGCGGCGTCGAAGCGGCATCTGCGGATCTCTTCCGAAATAAAGCGTATGTCATTGTCGAGGATACCGGCGCGTCGCCCGAAGCGCATGAAAGGCTCATGAAGGTGCTCTCGCATACGGAAGCGAATTTTCTGCGGCTTGACATACGAAAGCATGATCGCTGCGCTTCGATCATCAGTCATGTGCCGCATGTGACGGCGGCGGCGCTCGTGACGCTTCTCAATCAGAGCGCGGGCGATATGGAGTCCTGCCTGAAGCTGGCGGGCGGCGGCTTCAAGGACACGACGCGCATCGCATCTTCGAACGCCGATATGTGGGCGGATATATGTATGACGAACGGGGAAGCGATCACGAGTCATCTGCGCGCTTTGCAGGCGATTCTCGATACGGTCATCGACGCCATTGAAGCAGGCGACCGCGAAGCTGTACATCGTTACTTTGCTGCAAGCAAGGAGAGGCGCGACGCGATCTTAGACCGCACAGAGAAGATGTACGATCTCGTATGACGGGGAGGGGAGTTTTTGGAAATCTCTTTGCAGGAGCTTGCGGCTGCGCTTGCGAAAACAGATGTACTGCAAGGCTATGTCGATACGCGCGAAGGGCGCATCCTCATGATCGGAGCGGCTGGTGAATCCACATCTTTTGATGAAGCGGCGAAGCGTGGGGAAGACTGTGTGGAACGGCTCCTTTCTATTGAGGATGATTGGCAGCGTTATGTGCCTCTGCCCAATATTTATGAGGAAGAGATTCGATCCGTTATGCAGGATTTCGCAAAGAAAGCGCCGCACGATGCGGGCGTCGCCCTCGCTGAGGCGTTGTCCGGCGCCGCTGCACGTCTGCGCTTTCGGCGCACGGTGCAGCGGCTTTCTCTCGAAGGGGCGTGGCAGGCGCATCTTTCGGCGAGCCTTCAGATGCTTGCACGCGACTGGTGTGAAGAAAACGCGATCGCTTATCGTGCATGAACCTGCAGGAGGTTGTTGGAGTTTGAGGAAGCGCTGCTGAAAGGAAGCCGATCGGATGTATGAAGGCGGGAGAGGAATGTATCAGTGACTTCTTAATGGGATAAACAGCCTATTGATAATAGAATATAGCCATGCTAAAATCATTTATTA
>NZ_JBQNBV010000049.1:0-12904 GCF_052169755.1 Selenomonas sp.
TATTGACGGATTATTTTTTACATTAAAAGGTGGATATCTATACTTATAACTTCCGATAAGTATAAATTATCGGAAGTAGCCAATTTAAATGCGTTTTCCTCAAACAGCGGCAAATCTCAAACATCCGTAATCTTTGTAAAAAAATCCTTGTATTCAAGCCGCAAGATCTCGGCGACTTTCTTTCGCATTGCGGAGTTTTCCATTGTTTCAAGAGCGGCGCGGCGTGCCTTGAGCAATATATCGACATCGCGCAGAGCATCCGCCATCTTGAGGTCTGGCAGACCATGCTGCATTGCACCGAAGAATTGACCGGGACCTCTGAGTTTCAGATCCTCCTCGGCAAGCACGAATCCGTCGTTAACGCTCTCTAAGAGAGAAAGACGCTTCTTCGCCGTTTCGGTGTGTGTCGACGAAATCAGGATGCAATAGGATCTGTGTGCGCCCCGCCCCACACGACCGCGCAGTTGATGAAGTTGAGCGAGTCCGAAGCGCTCGGCATTCTCGATGGTCATGATGCTGGCGTTTGGCACATCGACGCCGACCTCAATGACAGTCGTCGTGATGAGTACATCGATCTTCCCCGCATGAAAGTCTGCCATGACGGTTTCCTTTTCGTTCTTTGCGAGTTTGCCATGAACAAGGCCGCAGCGCACTTCACGAAACACACCCGCACGCAGCTCATCGTAGACTTCCTGCGCGGACGGCAGATCGAGCATATCGCTCTGCTCGACGAGCGGGCAGACGATGTACGCCTGCCTGCCCCTGGCGATCTCCTGCAGCACGAAGCGATAGATGCGATCACGTCGGTCGGGCGTGCGCAGGAAGGTAGCGACGGGTACGCGCCCCGGCGGCAGACGCTCGATGCGCGAGACGTCGAGATCGCCGTAGACCGTCAGCGTCATCGTGCGAGGAATCGGCGTCGCCGTCATGACAAGCAGATCAGGCGTAAGCTGCGCACGCTTTTCGAGGGCGGCACGCTGCTCGACGCCGAAGCGATGCTGCTCATCCGTCACGACGAGACCGAGCGCTGAAAAAGTGACGTTCTCTTGAATCAAAGCATGCGTACCGATCACGATGTCGGCTTCATGCGCCTCGATCGCCTTATACGCCGCTTCACGCTCTTTTTTCGTCAGCCGCCCTGTCAAAAGCAACAGGCGTACGGACAAGCCGTCAAGCAGGCGCCGGAACGTATCGAAGTGCTGACGCGCCAAAATTTCCGTCGGCGCCATGAATGCGCCCTGAAAGCCGTTTTCCACTGTCTTGACAAGTGCAAGCAAGGCAACAGCCGTTTTCCCCGAGCCGACGTCGCCTTGCAAAAGACGGCGCATCGGCACAGGAAGTTCCATATCCTGCCGTACGTCGTGCCATGCCTTCGTTTGATCTTCCGTCAACTGAAACGGCAGCGCCGCGCACACTTCGCGCGAAAGTCGGCTCTCGCCAAGATGACGCACGCCCTTCTTTTTTTGGCGACTCTCACGGCGCAGGAGCAAAAGACCGCATTGAATGAGATACAGTTCTTCAAAGATCAGACGCTCACGCGCAAGATGGAGCGCATCGGGCGACTCGGGGAAATGCACTTGCCGGTACGCCTCATCACGCGCGACGAGACGATAACGCTGGCAGATGCTCTCGGGCAGGATTTCCGCAATCTCCTGAATTTCTTTACATACCGTTGTAAACAATGTGCGGAAAAACTTCTGATTCAGACTGCCTGAAGCTGCATAAACAGGCAGGATGCCCAAATTTGCTGCCCCATCTTTTTCAAGCAAAGAAAAGTCCTTGATCTGACGCATCTGTTTCTTTCCATGCCCGCCGAAAGCATATTCAATCTTGCCGACGGCGAAAAGGCGCAGCCCTGCTTTGAGCCTTCCTTTGAGGAACTTTTGCTGGAAGAACGTGACTTGAAGAAATCCCGTGCCGTCATCGATATCGACACTCAAGATATGGATGCCGCGTCCTGTGCGCCGCTCGACGATATGGCGAATGACGCCGGTAACCGCCTGCTGCTCTCCGACGACGACTTCAGCGAGCGGCGTCAAGACGCGCCTGTCCTCGTAGGTACGCGGATAGTACGTCAATAGATCGTAGACTGTGAAGATCCCGAGCTTGTTCAGCGCTTCGTATTTCTTCGCACCGATGCCTTTGACCTTCAAAAGGCTTGTCTGTAGTTCCATAGCGTACACATCCTCACTCAAATTCCAAGCAAAAAGAACCCGCCTCCACATCAAATCGCAGGCGGGTTTCTTTCTTTATAAGACACAGACAAACATCCCTCTTTTATCACGATATACGGATGAGCGTGTCTTCCTTTGACGAACGATAAACCTTAGAGCTTCGGCCCAGCAGAGACGAGCGCCCTGCCCTCATCATCCGTCTCGTATTTCTTGAAGTTCTTGATGAAGCGCCCGGCGAGATCCTGCGCTTTCTTCTCCCACTCTGCCGGATCAGCGTAAGTATCTCGCGGATCAAGAATGTTCGTATCGACGCCTTCAAGTTCCGTCGGTATATCGAACTCAAAGTACTTGAGCTTCTTCGTCGGCGCCTTGTTGATCGAGCCATTCAAGATCGCGTCGATGATGCCGCGCGTATCTTTGATGGAGATTCGCTTGCCTGTGCCGTTCCAACCCGTATTCACGAGATACGCCTTGGCGTCGCTTTGACGCACCCGCTTGACAAGCTCCTGCGCGTACTTTGTCGGCGGCAGCTCAAGAAACGCTTGCCCGAAGCACGCCGAGAATGTCGGCGTCGGCTCCGTGATGCCGCGCTCCGTGCCCGCGAGCTTCGCCGTAAAGCCGGAGAGGAAGTAATATTCCATCTGTTCCGGCGTCAAGATGGCAACAGGCGGCAAGACACCGAAAGCATCCGCAGACAGGAAGATGACTTCTTTCGCCGGTGGCGCGGAAGAGATCGGGCGCACGATGTTCTTGATATGGTCGATCGGATAAGAGACGCGCGTATTCTCCGTCACGGACTTATCGGCGAAGTCGATCTTACCGCTTTCATCGACCGTGACATTTTCCAAGAGTGCATCGCGGCTGATGGCATTGTAGATGTCCGGCTCGGAGTCCTTATCGAGGTTGATGACCTTCGCGTAGCAGCCGCCCTCGAAGTTAAAGACACCATTGTCGTCCCAACCGTGCTCATCATCGCCGATCAAAAGTCGCTTCGGATCCGTCGAGAGCGTCGTCTTGCCCGTGCCCGAAAGACCGAAGAAGATCGCCGTATTCTTGCCCTCAAGATCGGTGTTCGCCGAGCAGTGCATCGCAGCGATGCCCTTCAAGGGCAGGTAGTAGTTCATCATCGAGAACATGCCCTTTTTCATCTCTCCGCCGTACCATGTATTGATGATGACCTGCTCACGGCTCGTGATATTGAAGGCAACCGCCGTCTCCGAATGAAGCCCCAGTTCCTTGTAGTTTTCGACCTTTGCTTTTGACGCATTATAAACGACGAAATCCGGCTCAAAGTTCTCCAATTCGTCCTTCGAAGGCAGGATGAACATATTGCTGACGAAATGCGCTTGCCATGCAACCTCGACGATGAAGCGCACCGCCATGCGCGTGTTCTTGTTTGCGCCACAGAAAGCGTCCACGACGAAAAGACGCTTGTTGGAAAGCTCCTGCCTTGCGATTTTCTTCAGCTCTTCCCACGTTTCCTGGCTGGCGGGATGGTTGTCGTTCGGGTAAGCTTCCGATGTCCACCAGACCGTATCTTTGGAGTTTTCGTCCATGACGATAAACTTGTCCTTAGGCGAACGTCCTGTAAAGATGCCTGTCATGACGTTCACCGCATCAAGCTCCGTGAGTTTCCCCTTTTCAAAGCCCGTGAGATCGGACTTCATTTCTTCTTCAAAAAGCTGCTCATAGGACGGATTGTGAACGATTTCCTTCACACCTGTAATCCCGTATTTTGCCAAATCAAGTTTTGCCATGTTTCTCTACCTCTTTCATAAAATGTTGAATAAGTATGGTTTCAAACATGTTACACTTATTTCTTTCTCGCTTTTCTAGGGAAATCCTGCTTGTTTTCAATTTTTATTTATGAAGATTGGCGAACTCTCATTAAGGCGTGAGGACGTATGTACAGCGTGCCTCTTTGATGACGCCATTGCAGGAAACGGGAGAAAAAGAACCTCATGCCGCTTCGCGTGACGGCTGAACCTATGTCTTGAAAGTCTGCAACAACAATCCTCGCTACACCTGCACGACTTTGCCGTCGTGCAGCAAGTATAAGCAGCGTTCTGTCACTTTGCGCCCCAAGATCGCCTCTATCGCTTCTGTGTAGAGGTCAATTTGCAGGCGATACTTCCTGCAAATGTGCATCGGATTCGTGTCCTTATCCGTCTTGTAGTCCACGAGCACGAGGGCGCCGTTTTCGTCCTCGAAGAGTACGTCGATGACACCTTGAACGAATATACGAGCAGCAGGTTCCGCCGCAGGATAGAACCGACGCGCTTCAAGTCTGCGGCTGAACGGAAGTTCGCGCCAGAGACGGCGCGCCTTTTTCATTCGAATGCCAAGCGGCGAGTGCAGGAAGGTTTCGATGGCATCGAGGCGGACGATCGCCGCTTGCTCAGGCAGCAGCAGCTCTTTTTCTGTCATCGCCGCCAGCTGCGCCTCCAAACCTTGGCGGCTGTAGTCGCCTGCGAGGTCGATGTGCTGGAGCGCCGTGTGCATCAGTGTACCGTATTCCGCAGCGGAAAGCCCTGTTTTTTTCTGCATGAAGTTGGGACGCTTGAAGGAAAATGCAGCGAAGCCGCCGTTTTTATCCATCAGCGGCATATAGGGTTTTTCTTCCGCTGCATTTTCAGCAGAAAAGCGGCGTTTCAGCTCCGTGACGGATAGCTTCGCAGGTACATCTTCAACGCCATGCGGCGCATACTGCCATGCAAGAGCTGCTTCCACAGCTTCTTTCTCCTCGCTCGCAGGCAGCGGCGTTCCTTGGCGCAGCTTCTCGAAAACCTCATCCTCTTTGGGAACGGCTGCGTTGATGCTCGTGACGGATGATCCCGGCACGATGTTTACCTGCCAGCGTGAGTCGTCGTCTCCTTCCGGCGCAACGCGCTTTTCCAAGAGCGATGCCTTTTCTAAAAGCGGCGCACCGTCTCTATGACGCGCGACGGTCATGCCGAGCCAATCGAGGAAGGTGTTCGCCTCAAGCGGCGCATAAGCGGGAAGCTGACGCTTCGTTTCTGTGACGAAACTGCACCAGCCTTCTGCACGCGCGGCGAGCTTCTTCGTCGAGCCGACCAAGATGAGCTTTTCGCGCGCACGCGTCATTGCCACATAGAGGACGCGCAGCTCCTCTGCCTTGCTCTCTTGACGGATGCGTGCGGCGACCGCCTCCCGCGCAAAGGTCGAATAGCGCAGCGATTTTTCGCGCTCTACGCGGTAAAGTCCCAGCCCAAGCTCACGGTGCATGAGAAGCTCCTCTGCCGCATCGCGCATGTTGAACTTCGAACCAAGCCCCGCAACAATGACGACGGGAAATTCCAGTCCCTTGCTCTTATGGATCGTCAGTATGCGCACGACATCCTCATTCTCGCCCAGTGTGCGTGCGGCGGAAAGATCGGTTTCCATCTGCTGCATCTTTTCGATGAAGCGCAGAAAGCGGAACAGTCCGCGAAAGTTCGTATTCTCGTAGTCGCGTGCGCGGTCGGCGAGCATTCGCAGGTTCGCCTGCCGAAGCAGTCCGCCCGCCATGCCACCCACATAATCGTAATAGCCCGTGTCACGGTAGATCTGCCAGATAAGCTCGGGGACGCTGACACGCCGCATGAGCGTACGCCAGCTGCTCAAAAGCCGCAGAAAGTTCGATACCTTCTCCTGTAAGGCGGCGGAAAACTTCGCGCCGGGATCGTTCACTGCCATGAGTGCGCCGAAGATATCGTCTTCGGGAGCAGCAAGGCGAAGTTCGGCAAGTTCGCGGAAAGTCAGACCAACGATCGGCGAATAGAGTACCGCCGCGAGCGGCACATCCTGACGCGCATTGTCAATGACGGCAAGTACGGAGAGCACGACGCGCACCTCCATCGCTTGAAAATAGCCCGCATCAAGCGATGCGTACGACGGGATGTCGGCATCGCGCAATGTTTCCAACAGGATATCCGCCCGACCGCGAGCAGCGCGCAGGAGGATCACGATGTCGCGCCATTCTAGCGGACGGTATGCACCTTTGTCCGCGACGAGTGTGCCGCTCGCCATCAATGCACGCACGCGCCGCGCGATGAATGCCGCTTCCAAGGCGAAACCTTTGAGCTCGTCGGCATCCTCGTCCGCATCTTCCGACGCACCATTGCCGTTCGGTTCGTCAGTATGCTCCGTCGTCTCCGCAGGGATGTCGTCGCTCTCGATGATGTGAAGCTCAGCGGCGCCCGCAAGGTTGTTTTCCTCCGACTCGGGATAATGCGCTGCAAAGTGCAAAGCAGCCGCATCGTCATAGGTAAGCTCCATCGCATCGGGCGTCATGAGCTGCGAGAAGATCCAGTTCACCGCCGCAAGTACGCCTGCGCGGCTGCGATAGTTCTCCGAGAGGTCGATGCGCACATATCTTTCCCCCAGCCTCGGATACTCTCCATGCTTCTTGAGAAACAGCTGCGGATCGGCGAGACGGAAGCGATAGATGCTCTGTTTCACGTCGCCGACAGTAAAGAGGTTGTCCGCGCGTGCAACGAGGGAAAGAATCGCTTCCTGGACGCCGTTCGTGTCCTGATACTCGTCCACCATGACTTCCTCATACTTTTCGCGCAGAGCGAGCGCCTGCGCCGAGGGACGAAGCTCTCCCTCCGGTGCATCTTTGTCGCAGAGGACGGCGAGTGCGAAATGCTCCAAGTCATTGAAATCGACGATACCGCGCTCCTTCTTCGCCGCCTGAAAAGCAGCGGTGAAGTCCTTGACAATGCCGACGATGACGTGCGCCGTACACGAAAGAGCGCACAGATCATCGAGAATATCTTCCTCCGGCGAGTGAAAATACGTTTCCTTGAGCCGTTTGAGCTTCTGCTTCATGCGGTCACGCGGCAGCGTAAAAAGACGCTTCGCCTCTTCCTTCTCCATCGCATCCATGTCCTTGGAAAAGCGCATCGTCGCGTGCTTATAAGATGAAAACTCCTGCTGCATCGCATCCCAATCGTTCCCATCCAAGGACGCAAGCAGCCTTTTCAAGAGTCTTTCATCCTCTTCTAAAGCATCGTGACATGCTTCATAACCGAGTACAGCCGATTTCTCGACGAGTCGCTGCACGGCGGCAAGACAACCCGTGAGGATGCAGGAGATCTGCGCGAGCACCGTCGACGCCCAAGGGGTTTCGAAGAGGCTCTGTGTATCTTTGAGGTCAAAACGCGCAGCGAGCGAGTCAAGCCACAACGAGGGAAAGGGCTGACTGCACGAGAAAGCATACAGTCGCAGCACCATGACATAGAGGGATTCATCGCCGCGCTCTGTGCCGTAGGCAGCTGCAAAAGAAAGGAAAGATTCCTCGGCTTCTTCATACTTTCTCTCAAAGATTTCTTCAAGAACATCCTGCTGCAGCAGACGAATCTCCTGTGCCCCCGCGAGTCGAAATTTCGGATCGAGGTCGATGGCGGCGAAATTGCGTCGAATGACGTTCTGGCAAAAGGAATGGAGCGTCGAAATCGAAGCGTTGGATAAAAGTGCAAGCTGACGCTCCAAATGTGGTGATGCCGCTCCTTTTGCAATCTCCTGCGCCAACGCCGCTTCGATACGCTCGCGCATTTCGGCAGCGGCGGCATTTGTAAAGGTGACGACGAGAAGACGATCGACGTCTGTTTCCCCATGCAGAATGCGGCGAATGATGCGCTCGACGAGCACCGAGGTCTTGCCCGAGCCGGCAGCTGCCGCGACGAGCAGATTCTTACCCCTTTCCTCGATCGCTTTCAGCTGCGCTTGGGACCATTTGCGTTCGCTGTCCATGCTGCAGCCTCCTTCCCTTTCAATTCCATGCTGTCCATCAGCTCCGCATCTTCGTGATTTTGCAGACGGCGATAGTTGAAGCCCGGCACGAGCGTATCGAATCCGCAAACGGCGATGTACGGGCAATACTGACATGCCGTCTTATCCTTCAAACGATATGGCAGAGCGCGCACCTCACCTGCCATGATTTGTCTGCCCGTGTCAGTCAAAATATAGGCGATGTAGTCGAGCAGTATAGCGAACTCCTCTGCCGTTTTGACAGAATCCAGCCGCCTCTTGTCGATTTCTCCCTTCTGTGTCAAAGCGACCTTCGTGAAACTGCATGTAGCGTCGAGCGCGCGTATGACATCGGCATCCGCAAGCACCCAACCGGGCATCTTGAGTTTACCCTGCAAGAGCTTCTTTGCTTCCCTTGCATCGATGCGGTGTGATGCTGTGATAAGCGGATTCTTCAAGAAGCAATACAGCATGGCGGCAGGCAAAAGCTCCTTTTCCTCGGTATGCGCAAGGAGATTCTTGGCGACAAGCAGATACGTCAGAAGCTGTAGTCGCAAACCGTAGTACACCTCGATGAGATTGATGTATGCCCCGCCTGTCTTATAGTCCATGATGAGGAAATAACGCCCCGTCTCATCCATGTCGATGCGATCGATCTGCCCCGTGATCTCCAATAAGCAGCTATCAGAGAGCGCATACGTCAAAGGCGGCAGACTGCCGGGTGCAAGTCCGAAGGAGCGCTCAAAAGCGACGGGATGAAAGTCGCTTGCCTTGTCAAGGTCGATGAGCCGCACAAGCGCCTTCTTCGCCGTTTCCTCAATGCGCGAGAGTAAGTTTTGATACTGCTTCGTACTCAGAAGAATTTCGTTTTGCAATCTTGGCGCAAGCATCGCAAGAATCTCATGCAGGATTTCACCGCACTCCTCTTCGCTCACCTCACGCCAACGCCTGCCCTCTCCTTTCAAGCGTTCACCGAAATCACGCAGGGCAGCGTGCAGCAGGATGCCAAGATCGGGCACACGAAAGCCGCGCTCGGGACGCTCCGTCAAGCGCAGACCGTAGTGCGCAAAGTGGCGAAAAGGGCAGGCGCGAAACGCTTCAAAGCGCGTGACGCTGCCGTGCAGACGGCGGTTCTTCGTGTAGAGCGCCGCCGATAGGGCTTCGGGCAGAGCCTCTTCCTCCGCATGTGAAAAGATGCCCTGCAGCACCTTTTGCAGAACGCCCTGCATTTTTTCAGCGTGCAGCGCCCAGTTGTAAACATCGCACCAGAAAGGCGCCAGCGTCTTTTTCTCACGATAGCGACGAAGCGCCGACGCAAGTCCCGCCACCGCCTGCCGTCCGCCCGCGAAAAGACGCTCATGAACTCCGTCCAAAGAGATCGTGCGCAAACGAACGTCAGGCAGGACAGTGCGAATCTGTCCGATCAAAGACGACGGCAAGAGCGCACCGCCTTCCGTATCAGCAAGCGCATAAGAAACCCAGAGGTAGTCACGCGCTTTTGTAAAGCCCTTGTAAAGAAGAAATCGTTCGCTGAAGCTGCTCTCGACGGAGCCTTGCGGCAGCTCAAGCCCCGCCTCCTTCAAATGCAGGCGGTCAGCATCGGAAAGCAGCCCCTTTTCACGACTGCGGCGTGGCATGACGCCTTCGTTCGCACCGAGAATGTAAACCGCACGCGCATTTTCGACACTGTTTTGATCGAAATCTGCAACGGTCACATAGTCAAGTCCCGGCGGAATTAGAGAAATCTGCAAAGCGTCAAGCCCATCGCCCAAAACCTCTTCAAACTCGCGCACCTTGATCTCTTCATCACCGTTCGTTTCCACCATCTGCTCCAGAAGAGATATGACATCGTTCCAGATCTGGCGATGTTCACGCGCCTCTGCGAGCCTGCCCGCCCGCTCTGCTTCATCTGCCCAGCGTTCGAGCTTCTGCGGCGCTTCGAGTACGAGGAGCAGCTGATAGATTGCTTCGGCAAAGCCGCGCACTGTCGCCGCTCCCTTCGCTGCCAGTGCAAACGCCTGCAAAGGCTTTGCCACGGCGCGGCGATAATAGTCAATCTTTGCGAGATGTTCCTTTTCCTTCTCGTCCGCCCCCGCGTATTCCTCATCCAAACTGCGGCGGCGATGCCAGTGCCAAGCCTCTTCCATCGTCCAGCGCGAACCACGAATGCCAAACTCCAAGACATAATTTTCAAGAAGGTCGATCTCGCCGCGCGTCTGTGGGAAAAATCCCGTCTTGAGCGCACGAAAAACGGCATCGTAGCGCCAGCCGCGCAGCACTTCAAAGGCAGAGCGTATGAGCTCGGCAAGCGGATGATGCACGCCCGCACGCTTGTTGTCACGAAAGTACGGGATGCCGCAATCCTCAAGGATCAGAGCGAGCATATCGCCATAGGCGGCTTCGTCGCGCAGCAAGATGGCGACGTCACGCCAGCGCAGCCCCTCTTCGCGGCAAAGGCGCACGATATCGGCGGCAGCCGCCTCCATCTCAAGCCGCCGTGTCGCCGTCTCGACGAGTGCGATTCCCGCCGCTCCCCGCTCTGGTGCGAGCGGGAAGGAGAACACCCCGCGCTCGACGGCGGCAAGCGTCCCTTGGGTGAACCGTTGGTTTTCGGTCAAGGCACGCACGCGCACGGGGAGATGCATCGCTTCCGCCATGAGCTTCATTTGCTGCAAGGTCTGTGCCTGTCGATAAAAGAGACTGCCCTCTCGTTGACTTTTTCCCTCTTCCGTCGGCTCGAAGGTCAATGTGATATGCACATCTTTTGCCTTTTGAAAGAGCGCCTTGAGGATGCTTCTTTCCTGTGGATTGAAGAAAGAAAAGCCGTCAACCCAGATCTCTGCTCCATCCAACAGGTTTGAGGCAGGAATCTTTGCCGCGAGCGTGTCGAGCATATCACCGGTATCGTTGTATCGTCCTGCCATCTTTTCACGGTAGCGGCGATAAATGAGCGCGAGATCGTCGAGCTTTTGACAAAGAGCCTCGTCGGATAGCATGGGTTGCACCTCTCTCAAGGATTCTTCCTTGAGACCGTAGCTCTTGAGTTCCTGTAAGGCATTTTCTAATGTTTCCGTGAAGCCACGTTGTTTTGCCGCGCGTGCAAACGCCTGCAGATGATCCGCTTCCTCAGCGAGGATGCGCTTCAAAAGCAGCCGTCTGCCGACACTCGTGATACGCGCAGCCGCCGCACCGCCGGTCTCTTGCAGCACATGACGCGCGAAACGCTTGAAGCCAAATACGAGACTGCGCACGAAGCCCTCGCCGCCGTCTGTCATCATGGCGGCGAGACGGCGCTCCGCGCGATACGTCGCATGTTCGGGCAGGAGCAGCACGAGGGCGCTGCCCATAGGCTCTTCCTTCATACGCGCTGCCATAGCAGCAAGACAAGCGTGCGTCTTGCCCGTGCCCGCACGCCCTAAGAGGAACTCAATCATAGACGTCTCTCTCCGTTCTTTGCATATCAACAAAAATGCCGCGCAGCATGTCATTTTGACAATACCCGCAGCATTTTCTTATCCCTATTCAAACAGGCTCAGTGCGTCAAACCAAACGGTGTCACCAGACGCACGAAGGCACGACCGCATGCGCACGGCTCGTCGAGACGCATGACCGCCTGCCCCGTGCGGTAGCGTATCAGCGGCATCGCTTCAGCGGCAAGCATCGTGACGACTAGCTCACCCATGCGGCCTGCTTCGTGAATGACCTTCGCACCGCTGAACTCGATCAGCTCCGTATAACAGTAGTCCTCCTGCACATGATGTCCCTGTCCCTTGCCGCACGGGAAAAACAATCCCGCCGTCCCCAGTTCCGTCGAAGCGAAGAGGTCGTGTACCTCAGTCTGCATACGCTCACATATATGGCGCTTCATGGGGTTCGAGATCGCCTCGTTCAGACAAACGACCACCTTGAGCGGCAAAGTCGACGGCTCGATGTTCTTCATCTGCGCGTGCACGATGAGCTGCATGACGAGCGGCTGGCTCGCCAAGAGCGTATCCATGCCCGTCAGGCGAACAAGCTCGACCGCCGTCTGCATATCCTCACCGAGCAGCACGGTCGTCGCTCCGATCACCTCCGCCGCCATCTGCAAATCGAGCAGACGACCATCCGACATATCGCCGAGAATGCCGACGACAGAAGCGCGATGCACGCCCGTCGCCGCGAGGGCGCGTGTCAGCATGTCTACGTTCTTTGCGATATCTCCGTTCGTATACATCTTGACGACAGCGCCCGTATGCTTGCGGCAGCTGATGCGCAGAATACCGCTCAAAGGAAGCGTGAGAAAATCAAACGGCGATGTGTTCAAGATATCAGGCAGCGCCGTGAACGGCAGCTTTTCTATATCTTCCAGGCTCTCGATCTGCGACGCAGAACCATTCGCAAATTTCTTCTGATAGAATGCGCTCTTCTCACTCGCCCAAGCGACCGCTTTCTTCAGCCGAGCCAACTGCAAATCCCGCAGATCGGATTGACACATGCGCTCGATTTTTTCATTTGCAAACATCTGCTCCGTCCCCTTTCCTCAAACAGCCCTCCTCAGGTCAGAGGTCTTTGATAAAAGAACGGCTGATAGCTCGTGTAACCGATCTTGCGGAAATTCAAGATCGCCTCTGTCGCACCGACAAACAGGATGCCGCCGGGCTTCAGCGCACGGAAGAAGTTCGTATAAAGCTCAAACTTCGCTTCCTCTGTGAAGTAGATAACGACATTGCGGCAGAGGATCAGATCAAAGCCTGTTTCAAACGAATCCTTCAAGAGGTTATGACGCTTAAATTCAATGAGATTCTTGATATCCTCATGTACAGCAAATGTGCCGTCGCTGCCCTTTGTAAAGTACTTGCTGAGGCGCGGACCTTCGACACACTTGAGTTCGTTGTCCGTATAGACACCTTTCTTCGCCTTGGCGATGATCTCGATGTCAAGATCCGTCGCGAGAATGCGATGCTGCTTGCCCGGCGTCATCTCCTTCAAGATCATTG
>NZ_JBQNBV010000050.1:0-12883 GCF_052169755.1 Selenomonas sp.
CGACGGGCCTCTTTTCACGCAGACAGTTCGCCAATTGCTGTGCATCGTCAAAGGACTTTGGCTCGATGACGACGACCTTCATCTTGTAGGCGGTGACATTATTCATCGAGACATTCGATGCAGCGGCTTGGAAATTCACGACGTTCGACGCCGGATTTTCCATCCGATCCAGCTCGTCAGATTCTGCAAAATCATCGTCTTCGTCGCGCGAATCCCTTTTATCGTTGATGTCTTCCGGATCGATCAGGCCGATTTTTCCGCAGACCTTATCAATGAAGCTCATCCTGTTCCCTCCTCAATACTGACGTGGCCCGAAAATGGCCGTGCCGACACGAACGATATTGGCGCCTTCCTCCACAGCAATCCGATAATCATGTGTCATGCCCATTGACAAGTATATTATATTCGCCGTTTTCCAAGGAAACTCCTTTGTTCTTTGAAAAATTTCATACATACGGCGGAAAAGAGGCCGAACATCCTCGACATTTTCGTAATTGGGCGCTATGCACATCAGACCGCATAAACGCAGATGCAAAAGATTATCGACAGCTTCAAGCATGGGCTGCAATTCTTCTTCATAGACGCCGGACTTCGTCGCTTCTCTGGCGAGATTGACCTGCACCAGGACGTCCTGCACTTTGCCGATCTTTGCCGCTTCCTTGTCCAAGACCTGCGCAAGCTCCGTGGTATCTACGGAATGAATCAAGTCAAAAAGGCTCACGGCATACTTCGCCTTGTTTTTCTGCAAATGACCGATGAGGTGCCTGACGGCATCTCTTTCAAGCGCCGCAAACTTTTCCCGCGCTTCTTGAATACGATTTTCACCGATGTCCGTCACGCCGCACGCGATCGCCTCGCGCATCTCATGAACCTCATGATTTTTCGTCACCGCCACAAGCCGAACAGGCTCTTTCGGATCGGCAAGTTTTCTCTTCGCCCTGCTCTCTTCAATGGAGCGCAAAACGACACGCAAATTCTCTTCGATCAATTTACGTCCCTCCTTAACGCAATCCATGCGGCAAACCTGCCGGTATTCCCCTGCGCCTTGCGATAGGAATAAAATCTCTCGGCGCTGCACATCGTACATACGTCTGCGCTGTCGATATGTTCCGGAAGAAGTCCCGCTTCTTCTAATTGCAGACGATTGGCTGCCCACAAATCCACCGTGGCGTTTCCTTCGGATGAACGGGAAAGTATCTGCGGATTTTCGGGGAACGCTGCTCGAAAAATCTGCGTCACTTCGTCACCGACTGCAAAACAGCACGCGCCGATCGCAGGCCCTATCCCTGCCAACACATCCTGCGGACGTGAATGAAATACCTCCTGCATACGAAGCGCTGTCTTTTGCCCGATCCTTGCCGCCGTTCCTTTCCAGCCGGCATGAGCGACAGCGGCGACACGCTGCACGGGATCAAAAAAAAGGAGCGGCACGCAGTCGGCGAAGCAAAGCATCAAAGGTATATCCGGCTCCTGTGTGAGCAAAGCGTCGCACGCGAAAACGGATTCATCGAAGCGTTTTGCCCCCATGCCCGCATCGGCTGCTTGAACGATATGAATTTCATCGCCATGCACTTGGCGCGGTGTGACGATACGCTCGGCGTCCACCTGCAAAACCTCTGCAAAAAGCCGACGATTCTCCCAAACATCCGACGGAGAATCCCCCGTATGGAGCGCCATGTTCAAAGATGCAAACGGCGCTTTGGAAACGCCGCCGAACCGCGTGGAAATGCCATGCACAAGCCCTTTTTCGGGAAACAGCGAAAACGCGCCGAGCCACATGCCGCCGCTCTGTTTCAACTGAAACATTATCCTTCCTCCATTGTATCACAAACGCCGCAGCGTTTACAGCCGGAAAAGCACGGTTTCGTATATTGCAGTTCCGCCGCTTTTTGCAGTTCCCGGTAAAGATACTGCTTAGAAAATCCCATATCAAGCGTATCCCAAGGGAAAAGAGCCGCTTCCGTATGTTCCGCACACAAAAAATCTTCAAAAGAAAGTCCGTATTCCTTCATCGCACGCTTGAAAGCCTTGGCGCCGCCGGACAAAAACGCGCGGTAGAGCGCATGTGCTGTGCGTCGATCCCCGCGCGCCAGTACCCCCTGCACATAGGCGCTCTTCGGCGATTCAGCGATGATACGGATGTTCTTATGCGCCGCCAAACCTTTGCGAACCGTCTTGAGCGCATCCTTGACCCGCTTCTCCGATGCCATCGGCAGCCATTGAAACGGCGTGAAAGGCTTAGGGATAAACGGATTGATGCTCAAGGTGATCTGCGCCCGCTCCTTTTTCTGTCGTATGTGTTCCTGCAGACGCAAAGTCATGGCGACGATCGCCTCAATATCCTCTTCTTCCTCATAAGGCAGACCGATCATGAGATAGAGACGAAACTGATGAATGCCTGCCTGCAGTGCGAGATCGACCGTACGGAGCAGATGCTCCTCTTCGATGCCCTTGTTGATGACCTTTCTCATGCGCACACTGCCTGCCTCCGGAGCAAGCGTGATCGTGCGAAGCCCGCTCCTCGCGAGAGATGCAACAAGCTCTGCCGTGACGGAATCCGCGCGGAAAGACGCGACGGACATGCCTAAGTTTTCCTTCAAAATATCACGGCAAAGAGCATCAATTTCCGGATAATCCGAGATCGCCGCCCCCATGAGACCGATCCGTTTCTGATACTTCTTCGCCGCCTGCACCTCTCTCTCCAAAACCGCCAAGGAGCGGTTGCGCGGCTGCCGGAAGCAATATCCCGCCATGCAGAATCGGCAATGCCTGCCGCAGCCGCGCGCCGTTTCAATCAAGTAGAGGTTGAATTCCGTATCTTCGGTGACGACCACGGTGTGCGCCGGAAAATCATCGAGATTGCGCACCCATTGACGTTCGACGCGCTGCGGTGCGCCGTCTTTAGCGCGGATGCCGCTCAATCGCCCCGCTGCATCGTAGTCATGCGCATAAAGGGATGGCACATAGACGCCGGCGACCTTCGACATAGCCTTCAAGATCGCCTCACGCGAAAGCCCTGCCTGCACGGTGGCATCATAAGCATCCATCAGAGGAGGCATGACGACCTCTCCCTCACCGATGATGAACACATCGACGAAAAGGCTCAGAGGTTCCGGATTGAAGGTGGAACAAGGACCGCCTGCAAGAACGATGGGATCTTGCTCACCGCGCTCCGACGCCAGCAGCTTCACCTTGCCGAGCTGCAAGATGCGCAGCAGATGGAAGTAATCCATCTCGAAGGAGACGGCAAAGCCAATCAAGGGAAAACGATGAAGCGGCAGCTGATTTTCCATGCTCAGAAGCGGCGTCCCCGTATGCTCATACTCTCGCTGCTCCTCTTCAGACGGCAGAAAAAACCGTTCGCAGGCGGTATCGCTGCGACGGTTCAAGAGTTCGTAGATGATGTGAAACCCCAAGTTCGACATGCCGACGAAATAGGAGTTGGGATATACCAAAGCAAAATTTCGCCTCGTTCCGGCAGGGAAGGAGAAATATCCCCTCTCACGTTCAAGCTGCGCACGCAGACGTCGTTTTATCTTCCAACTCAAGACGGATTCTTCTCCCGAATCAGCGCTTCCAACTCCTCACGGAAACCGCTGATGTCAGCAAACTTGCGGTAGACGGAAGCAAAGCGGATGTATGCGACCTCGTCAAAGTTTTTGAGCTTCTCCATGACAAGCTCACCGATGTCGCGCGTATAAACTTCGCGATCCATCGTATTGCGAAGCTCCTTTTCGATGTCATCCGCCAAGGCGACGATGCGCTCGGTTGGAATATCACGCTTGTCGCACGAGCGAATCAAGCCGTTCAAGAGCTTGTTGCGGTCAAAGACGACGCGCCTGCCGTCATTTTTTATGACCATCAGCGGAATCTTCTCCACCGTTTCGTATGTTGTAAACCGCCTGCTGCAGGCTGTACACTCCCGACGGCGGCGAATGGTATTGCCGTCATCGGCAGCGCGCGAATCAATGACACGGCTGTCAGCCTTCTTGCAAAATGGGCAACGCATCTATATCCCCTTCTCTTTCCTCCGTTTTTTGATCTGTTCCCGTTTCTTTGGACGCAGCAGACACTTCTTCCCATAACCGATGAGGTCGCTTCTGCCCGCCGCATATAAAGCCCTGCGCACAATGGCGTCATTCTGCGGCAGCCAATACTGCAAAAGCGCACGCTGCATCTTCTTTTCTTCCGCTGTCTTCGCCGAATAAACTTTCTCTCCCGTCAAAGGATGGATTCCTGTGTAGTACATGCAGGTCGAAAGCGTGCCGGGGGTCGGGATGAAGTCCTGCACCTGTTCCGGATGATATCCGCGCTCATGAATGAACTCTGCCAACTCAACAGCGTCCTCGATCTGTGATCCCGGGTGGCTCGACATGAAATACGGCACGAGATACTGCTTCTTGCCGAGCCTCTTGTTCATCGCTTCAAACGCTTGGACAAAGCGCAGATACACCGACTTGTTCGACTTTCCCATCAGGCGCGTGACGCGGTTCGACACATGCTCGGGAGCTATGCGCAGCTGTCCGCTGATATGATGGCGGCACAAGACCTCCAAGAAATCATCCTCTGCTTTTTGCAAGTAATCAAAGCGTATGCCCGAACGAATGAACACCTTCTTCACGCCGGGCAAGGCGCGCAAACTTTGCAATACGGAGAGGTATTCCTTATGATCGGCGCACAAGTTCTCACACGGCGGCGAAAGGCACGCCTTGCCGCGGCATGTGCCGCGCACAAGCTGATGACTGCATGACGGCTCGTAGAAGTTTGCCGTCGGACCGCCGACATCGTGAATATATCCCTTGAAATCCGGCAGCGCGATCAAGCGCTTCGCTTCTGCGAGCAGCGATTCCTTGCTCCGATGCTGAATGATGCGCCCTTGATGCGATACGATGGCACAAAAATGACAGCCGCCGAAGCAGCCCCTTTGACTGACAAGACCGAACTTGACCTCAGCGACGGCGGGTACGCCGCCCGCCTTATCGTAGGCAGGATGCCATGTATAGCGATACGGCAGTTCATAGATCTCATCCATCTCCGCCGTCGTCAAAGGCAGCGCAGGGGGATTCTGCACGACACAGATTTCTGCATTCTGCTGAATAAGCCGTCGTCCACGCAGAGGATCCTGCTCCAAATATTCCAGGCGAAAAGCTTCGGCAAACTGCCGCTTATCCTTCACCGCCTTTTCATACGACGGCAGCTCCAGATAGTCCCACACATAGTCACGATTCGGCACGGCGTAACAAGTGCCGCGCACATCCTGCACATGCGCAATCGCGACGCCCGCATGAAGCTCTGCGGCGATCTCGACGATCTGCTTCTCCCCCATGCCGTAGATGAGGAGATCGGCGCCGCTTTCCAAGAGAATGGATGGGCGCACCTCATCACGCCAATAGTCGTAATGCGTCATGCGGCGCAAACTCGCTTCAATGCCGCCGATGATGATGGGAACGCTTCCCCAAGTCTCGCGCAGCCTTTTCGTATAAACGGCAACGGCACGCTCCGGACGGCAGTTCATGCGTCCGCCGGGCGAATAAGCATCTTGGCGGCGCAGCTTCTTTGCCGCCGTGAAGCGGCTGAGCTGAGAATCGAGATTGCCGCTCGATACAAGAAAGGCAAGCCGAGGCTTGCCTAAACGTCGAAAATCTTTCGTACTGTGCCAATCGGGCTGGGCTATGACGCCGACACGATAACCGTGCGCTTCCAGCACACGGCAGATGATCGCCGCACCAAATCCCGGATGATCGACATAAGCATCGCCGGAAACAAAGATGAAATCAAGCGCATCCCAGCCTCTTTTTGCCATTTCCGTGCGGCTCATCGGCAAAAAGCCCTGCATTCTTTCGTCCATTTAGCGCACAGTCGTGGCAGCATCCTTGGAAAAGGTCTTTTCCACCACTTCGCCCCTTTGCCCAATGGTCCCCATATCTTTACCGTTCAAAGAAAACTTGAGCGCTCCGGCATTTCCCGCCGTGATACGAATCTTATCCTTCCCCTTCACCGTCAGAGTCTTCCCTTTTTCGGCAGTTCCTTCAAACTCCGTCTTGCCGTCGACGACGACCTCCGTCCAGCAGCGATCCGTAAAGTTCAGCGTCATTTCCACGCCGTCCACCGTCGGTTTAGGCGCCGCTTCCGTCTGCCTCTGCCCATGCTGAACCGTCTCCTTGCCTGCGCTTTTCGTCGGCGCAGTCATTTCATCTTCCCCGCCGAAAGCAACGAGAGCCGCGAAAGCAACGACAAAGACCGCTGCCGCCACGAGCAGCGCATTGCGGACGCCATGAGAAGATTTCTCCATAGGGTAGCTCTCAAGGGATGTGATTTTCGGTCCACGATATTCTTCCGCAGGTCTTTCTGCGGATTGCATACGAGTTGCTTCATCTGCCAAAGAAGCCGAAGCCTCCACGCTTAGATCTTCCTGCGGATGCAGTTCCTCATTGAAACTATTGACGACAGCATTGGCATCGAGCTTGAGATAATTTGCATAATTGCGGACAAACCCCTTGGCATACACCTCGCCGGGCAAAGTCTTGTAATCGCCCTTTTCGATTGCATCTATATATAAAGCGCGTATACTCGTAGCTTTTTCGATATCCTTGACCGATAAATTCTGCTTCTCGCGTTCTGCACGCAAAAGATCGCCTATCATCGAAATTCATCCTTTCCGAAGCTCTCCAAAAACTTCTTATCTCATTATACATTTATAGTGAAAAAAAGACAATAAGCCATAAAAACATGTATAGCAGAAAAGAATAGGAAATGATTCTCATATTTTAAAAAAGCCCGCATGGTAAAAAACCATGCGAGCCATTTAGACCATCCGCTGGAATTAGAGCAGAACCTTGTGCGAGAGATTCACGCGCCCCTGTTTATCAATCTCTACGACTTTAACCTCAAGCTCATCGCCTTCATGCACGACGTCCTCGACCTGTGCGACACGATGGCGGGCAAGCTGCGAGATATGGCAGAGACCTTCCTTGCCCGGCAGGATCTCAACGAAAGCGCCGAAATTCATGATGCGTGTGACCTTGCCTTTATAGACGGCGCCCACTTCTACATCGCGCACGATATCCTCGATGATCTGCTGCGCCTTCTTGGCGCTATCACCATCGACAGCTGAAATAAAGATCGTGCCGTCCTCTTGAATATCAATCTGCACGCCCGTCTCGTCGATGATCTTCTTGATCGTCTTGCCGCCCGAGCCAATGACCTCGCGAATCTTGTCCACATGAATCTTCATGACCGTGACGCGCGGCGCATACGGCGAAAGCTCCGCCGCCGGCTTGTCGATGACCGCGAGCATCTTATCCAAGATAAAAGCACGACCGCGCTTCGCCTGCGAAAGCGCCGAGAGCAAGATGTCGCGTGTGATGCCGGCGATCTTGATATCCATCTGGATCGCCGTCACGCCCTTTTCCGTGCCCGCGACCTTGAAATCCATATCGCCCAAAGCGTCTTCCATGCCTTGAATATCCGTCAATATCGTATATTGATCGCCGTCCTTGACAAGACCCATAGCGACGCCCGAAACAGGGCGCTTGATCGGAACGCCTGCATTCATCAGAGAGAGCGTGCTGCCGCAGACGCTGCCCATAGAGCTTGAGCCGTTCGACTCCAAAACCTCCGATACAAGACGCACGGTATAGGGGAACTCCTCCAACGACGGAAGCATGGGCAAAAGAGCGCGCTCCGCCAAGGCTCCGTGTCCGATCTCACGTCTGCCGGGCCCTCGCGCCGGACGTGCCTCGCCGACACTGTAACCGGGGAAATTGTACTGATGGATGTAGTGCTTCGACTGCTCGGGTCCCAAGCCGTCGATGATCTGCTCGTCACCAATGGAGCCGAGCGTCGTGATCGTGAGGACCTGCGTCTGTCCGCGCGTGAAAAGCCCCGAGCCATGCGTACGAGGCAAAAGACCAACTTCACAGCTCACCGGACGCACCTCATCGAGCGCGCGCCCATCGGGACGAATCTTCTCATGCGTAATCATGCGGCGCACGCTCTCTTTGACAATCTTGTGCGTGACAGCGGCGATCTCCTTGACATTTTCCGGATAATCCGCGAGAAAATGCTCAAGCACCTCCGCACCGATGGCGGCGATATTCTCGTCACGCGCCAGCTTGTCGGGATTGCGTACGGCTTCGTCAAGACGCGCGGCGGCATAATCGCGAATCGCCTGATCGAGCTCTGCCGGCGCAAGGAAGAGCTTCACCTGCCGCTTCTCCTTACCGCAAGCGGCGACGATCTCCTGCTGAAATTCAACGATACGCCGGATCTCTTTATGTCCGAAGAGAATCGCCTCCAATATGACCTCTTCGGGAAGCTCGTTCGCGCCCGCCTCCACCATCATGACGGCGTCATGCGAACCTGCCACCGTCAGATTCAAGTCGGAAACCGCACGCTGCGCCTCCGTCGGATTGACGACGAACGCGCCGTCTACACGACCGACCTTGACGCCCGCGATCGGACCGCCAAACGGAATATCGGAGATGCACAGAGCGCACGAAGCGCCGATCATGCCGGCGATCTCCGGCGCATTGTCCTGCTCAACGCAAAGAACCGTCGCGATGATCTGCACATCGTTCCGAAAGCCTTCGGGAAAGAGCGGACGAATCGGACGATCAATCAAGCGGCTGCAAAGAATCGCCGACTCACTCGGACGACCCTCGCGCTTGATGAAACCGCCCGGAATCTTGCCGGCGGCGTACATCTTCTCCTCGAAATCCACAGTCAGCGGAAAAAAGTCCACGCCCTCGCGCGGCTCCGACGACGCCGTCGCCGCAACAAGCACCACCGTATCACCATAGCGCACAAGCACGGATCCGTTCGCCTGCTTCGCCATCTTTCCCTGCTCGATGATCAGCGAACGACCGCCAAGCTGCATTTCAAAACTCTGCATCTGAGTTCCTCCTATTTTCTACCTTTGTCTTTGATTCATATTCCTATTCGACAAAAAAATGAATTATCCTTGCCATATACAAAAAAGCGGGGATAAATCCCCGCCCTTTTCTTACTTTCTCAAGTTCAGCTTCGCGATGATTGCACGATAGCGCTCGATATCGCTGTTGTAAAGATAGCTCAAAAGTCTCCGGCGATGACCGACCATCTTCAAAAGACCGCGTCTCGAATGATGATCCTTCTTATGCTCCTTGAGGTGTTCCGTCAAATAGACGATGCGTGCCGTCAAGAGCGCGATCTGCACCTCAGGCGAACCCGTATCGCCCTCATGAACAGCATTTTCCTCGATGATCCTCTGCTTTGCTTCCTGTGTCAGCATAAATAGCCCTCCTATAAAATCTTTTCCTCCTACAGCCACGGTATCGTCGGAGAAAATCGGTGTCGTAGCCGCGGAAACACTTGAAATACCTAAAGCATTATAGCATAATTGCCGCGTTCTTGTAAACCTTTGCAGCAACGCGCTTTTACAAAGCAAACGGGAAATATTTTCTTTTCGGAGAAAACGTGCTATACTAAACACGAAATAACCCCCGTAGGGGGATATGAAAAGGTGATCGTATGGAAATCTGGAAGCGCAATCTCTATATTTGCTCCTGCGCCACATTCATCGTCTCCGTCGGTACAAGTCAGCTTGCCCCCATCCTGCCGCTTTACATCAGCGACCTCGGCATCACGGATACAGATGAGGTGGCACGTTGGGCGGGCATCATATTCAGCGGAAACTTTTTGATGCTGGCGATCTTTTCGCCGATCTGGGGTCGGCTTTCCGACCGCTATGGGAGAAAGCGCATGGCTCTGCGCGCGAGTTTTTGGCTCGCCTTCGTACTCGCCGGCATGGGCTTGGCGCAAAACGTCGGACATCTCACGCTTCTGCGCCTTTTACAAGGGGCGCTCAGCGGTTTCCAAGGCGCGTGCATACCGCTCATCGCACAGGAAACGCCGCAGGAACATTCTGCTTGGGCTTTGAGCATCTACTTCACAGGACAAGTCACAGGCGCACTCATCGGTCCTCTTTTCGGCGGCTGGCTCTCAGGCTTTGTCGGCTATCGCGGCAGCTTTTTCGTCATGGGCGGTCTTTGCCTTCTCGGATTCCTCGCCATTCTCTTCGTGCGGGAAACGTTCCAGCCAACCGCAGCAAGAAAACAAATCACATGGACTGCCGCCGCAAAAAGCCTTCGTTCTCCCCATTTGATTCTCGGTCTTTTTCTCACGACACTTCTCGTACAATTTGCCATCATCTCGATTCTCCCCGTGCTTACGCTCTATGTATCCGAGCTTTCCGACGGCGGCGTCCCTATCGCGCTGGTCGCTGGCTGCATCTTCTCCGCATCCGGCTTTGCCGGCATGATCAGCGCCTCGCGCATCGGCGATCTTGCCGACCACAAAGGCGAAGCGCGTATTCTCTTCGCATCGCTTCTTCTTGCCGCTCTTACACTCGTCCTGCAGGGAGTCGCCCGCACGTCATGGGAACTTGGCTGCCTGCGCTTTTGCATGGGGATTGCAACGGCTGGACTTCTGCCCGTCATCAACGCCTTGATTCGCCGCTATACGCCGGAAGAAGCCTTCGGTCGCGTCTACGGCGTCACACAGACGTTTCAATTCATCGGCATGTTCCTTGGCTCCATTCTCGGCGGCCATATCGCTGCGGCGCTGAGCATCCCGAGCCTCTTCTTCCTATCTGCCGCACTCCTTCTTTTCAATGCCTTTTGGTGCCGCGCTTATCTCTGGAACACATAAAAGGGTATTGCGCCAGATCCGGCACAATACCCTTGTTTTTCCCTTATAACCCTAATTTTCTGCTGTAACTGCCAAGATAGCGCTCAAAATTGACGCCGTAGCGAATGTCCGTACCCGCTTCCTTCGTCCAAGCGATGCAGTCTACCGTATAATCCACGGCGATGCGTGCAGCTTCCGCCATCGACCTGCCGCTGACTGCCGCGCCGATGAATGCGCTGCCGAACACATCCCCCGTACCGTGGTAACTGCCCGGAATGTTTTCGCCAAGGACGTATTGAACCTCATCCGACACCGCATCATAAACCGCTGCACCGAGTTCTTTATCATCAAAATATACGCCCGTCAGCACGATGTATTTGACAGAAATCGCCTCTGCCAGCCGATGCAGCAAGCCGTCCACATACGCCGGCGTATACGGCCCATCCTCGTAAGGCTCCCCAAGCATGAACGCCGCCTCTGTCATATTGGGCAGAATGACGTCCGCCTTAGAGCAAAGCCCCTTCATCGCCGGCGGGAATGTCATATCGAAGCTCGTATAGAGTTTGCCGCCGTCCGCCATGACAGGATCGACGACGAGCAGCGTATCCTTGTCCGCCAAGGCGGAAAAGGCATCGCCGACGAGCTTGATCTGCTCAAAAGAGCCGAGAAAGCCTGTGTAAATGCCGTCAAATTTCAAATGAAGAGCCTGCCAATGCGCGACCATCGGCGAAATATCCTCGGTCAGATCCCGATAGGTGAAGCCTGTAAAGCCGCCCGTATGCGTCGATAAGACCGCCGTCGGCAGCACCGAACACTCGACGCCTGCCGCCGAAATGATCGGCAAAGCCACCGTCAGCGAACACTTCCCCACGCCCGAAATATCATGTATCGCCAAAACCCTTTTCTGTCTTTCCATTCCTTACAGCCTCTTTTCCACTTCTACCATGATGTTTCTATGCAATCGCTTTGAACAGAGGATAAACCGAAAATGCCATTCCGTCAAGAGATTGTCCTCTTTTTATCAAAAATTCCACAAAAAAAGTCGAGAAGCGATGAAAAATCACATCTCGACTTTTTCTATGCAATAGGTTCGGCTACCCTTTGCCCATCAACGCTGCAACACGCACCCGCCGCACGAGAAACCCCGACGAAACGGCCCGCAAACATTGGTCAAAGAGCAACGCAATCCATGCGCCCAAGATTCCAAGCCCCAGCCCATAGAGCAGGAACGCCGTGAATATCGGGCGCAGGAATGTCACACTGACGAAATAGCACATCGCCACCTGCCCCGTTTTGCCGCTGCCGCGCAAAACGCCGGCAAAGATCAGCGCCAAAGCCTCGGGGAAGCTGACTGCCGCTACAAAGAGCATGATCGGCGTCCCCATGCCGATGACCGCAGGATCGCTGTCATACAGGCCGATGATGGAGCTGGAAAAAATCGCCGTCAAAAGAGCAGCGAGCAGCGAAAACCCCAATCCCCACTTGACACCTGCACGCAGGTAGGCGCGCCATCCCTGCACGCGCCGTGCGCCGCAGGTCTGACCTGCGAGCACCATGCTCGCCTTTCCCATCCCCTGCGCGAAGCCGTAGTAGAGGTCGCAGAAATTCATACATATACTGTGGACAGCAAAAGGAATCGTACCAAGCTCCGCCGCCATGCGCGAATAAAGCACCATGCCGACGCGCTCACAGCCCATTTCGCCGAAAATGCCGGCAAAAAGCCTGCCAAACTCCCGCAGAAACGGCAGATCGGGAAAAATCTGCTGCACCTCGGAGAAAACCCCCATGCCAAAAAGCGCGATCAGTGTTGCAGCAAAAGCAAAGAAAGCGCCCAAGAGCGTAGCAATCGCCGCCCCCTCGACGCCAAGCGCAGGAAAGGGACCAAGACCAAAGATCAAAAACGCATTGCCTATGACATTGAGAACATTGCTCGCCACATTGATAGCAAGAACGAGCGCCGTATTGCCGAACCCGATGAGCACGGCTTGCAGAAGTGTCGCTAGGGAAAGAAAAAATACCGCCGCAACCGCAATCGTCGCATACGATACGGCAAGAGCAAGATATTCTTCCTTGACGCCCGCGACGAAAAGCACATCCTCCAAGAAGAAAAACGCGCCCAGATGCATGGCGGCGAGAATCGGCGCTGTAACAAATACGGAATGCACGAGCACCTCTCCCGCCTCCTTGCGGTTTCCCGCACCCACGCGCCGCGCTG
>NZ_JBQNBV010000051.1:0-12874 GCF_052169755.1 Selenomonas sp.
GAAACTGCTCGTGCGCAGCACGACGTCGAATTCGATGGCAGAGTCTCCGAGGTGTGGAAGCGCACGACGGGATCACTCTCAACGCCGTGATCGAAGGCCTCCATGACCTCATTCGCCACCGCAAGGGTCACCCGCTCCACCTCATCGAGATCGCTCGCATAGCTGACGCCGACGGGGATGGCGACGGAGATTTCCTGCGCGGGCATGTCGTAGTTCGTGAGGATGGAGGATGCGAGCTTCTGGTTCGGCACGATGATTGTGTTGCCGCCTAGGGTCTGTACCGTCGTGAAGCGGAAGTTGATGTCGGCGACCTTGCCTTCCTCACCCGCCGACATGCGTACATAGTCGCCGATGCGAATCTGCCGCGAGAGAATGAGCTGCAGTCCTGAGAAGATGTTCGACAGCGTCTCCTGCATACCGAGAGCGAGCGCCGCGCCGCCGACGCCCATCGCTGTGAGGATCGGCGCGACGGAAATGCCGGCATATTGCAGAACGACGAGGACACCCATAGCATAGATCAGCCCGGAGAGGATGGAAGAAAGGAGTGTCGTCTTTGGCAAAGCCGCACCGCTCGTGCGCGTTTTCATCTCGATGAATCCGGTGATCGTGCGCGAAGCGACGCGCGTCAGCGTGAAGACGATGATACCAAAGAGAATGTAGGAAAGGAACTGTGCGATCGTCGGAAATACGTCGATGGTCTTGATCGACCAGTATACGCCGACGCCCATGCACCATGAGACGGGCACGCCGCGAAGCGCGTGGATGAAGATCGACCATGCCGTATCCTCGCCGACCGTGAGCCTATCGTGAATCTGCCGGTCGATGAGCTTGTTGAGAAATATGCCGACCGTCAATGCTGCGAGCATGATGCACGCAGGCATAAGCAGGAAATCAGTCACTTCATGCCAAGTCAGCGCTTGAAGTTTCATAAAAAAAGACAATATTTTTCCTCCTAGGCTATGTGGATAAAGCAAATACGAAAAGCCTTGATCTTACAAGTTAACTAAGGCTTATCCCCAAAAATCTGTGGATAACTGTGAAAAACAGGTGTTTTTCTTGTGGATAACCGCGCATATACAAAATGCTGAACCATTCGCACGCGCATCAAATCCGTTTCACATCGGCGAAGTGAAGCTCCGGCACATGATGGATGAGGTTCCATGCGTGCGCTTTTTTATAGAAGAGTTCCAACCCCTTGAGATGCTCCTCCTTGAGATCCCAGTGGATGACTTGGAGATATTCCTCCAGTTGCTCGAATGTAAAATCTTTCTCGCCATGTACGGATTGAATTGTCGCGTACTTGTTGGCAACACCCTCCGCCATGCCGCCGACGAGCCGTTCGTAAACGAGCTGCAGCTGCTCCGGTCGCTCCTTAGAGAACGTGCGGTTCGCCACCCAAAGCGAATAAACCATACCGAGTCCCGTAAGCTTATGCCACTCAGCGCCAAGGTCATAGTAGTGGAGATCTTCGCGGCGATGGTGATAAAGCCAGAGCGCGTCATCGCCGATGAAGAGCGAGCCTGAAGCATCACTTGGAATGGGATTTTGCGGCACAATATGGCGCACATAGTAATTCGGACTTGCGTCGTAGCTCTCCTTTAGAATAATTTTCAAAAGACAGTGGCTCGTCGCTGATTTCGCCGTGAGAATGATACGGTCGTCCTTGATCTCCTCGATGGGCTTTTTCGTCACCAAGAGGATGCTCGTCACTCTTTCATCTGTACGCACGCAGATGTCGGGCAAAATGACAAGCTTTTCATCGCCGTCGGCATAGACGATGGACGATATGCCGCTGACATCAAGTCTCTCTGCGGCAAGCGCTCGATTAAGCTCCGCCGGCACGCCCGGCACGAGATGCAGACCGCGGTTGCCGCCATGTGCAAAGCTCCATGTGAGCGGCAAGATATTAAGAAAATGGATATGCCCAACCTTTGGCTCTTCCATAAATGCCTCCTTACGGAAGTACGGATAAGTCCCATGCTTCCTTACATATATTTCCACATGTGCAGCAACGGACCATGTCCTTTACCGAGGTCGAGTCCCGCACGAATGGCGCCCGTGATGTAAGCCTTTGCGTCCTCCACGGCAATCGTCAGCGGCTTTCCTGCCGCCATACCGCAGGCGATCGCTGTAGAAAGCGCACAGCCTGTACCGTGCGTATTCGCATTGTCTATACGCGCCTGTTTATACCAGCGCACCTGGTCATCCGCATAGAGCAGATCGTCCGCACTCTCAACGAGATGACCGCCCTTGATGAGGACAGCTGTCGAAAAGCGCTCCGTCAGCGCCTTGGCAGCACGCAGCATAGAATCCTTGTCCGTGATAGCGACGCCCGTGATGGCTGCCGCCTCCGCAAGATTCGGTGTGACGATATCTGCGAGAGGCAAAAGCTCCTCCACCATAGCAAAGAGCGTTTCGCTCGTGATCAGGCTGCAGCCGCTCGTCGAGGTAATGACAGGGTCAAGCACAATATTCTCCGCTTTCTTTTCCCGCAGTTTCCCTGCGACCGTACGAACGATCGCATCGTTTCCCACCATGCCGACTTTAACCGCATCGGGCCGTATATCCTCATAGATCGCATCTATCTGCGCCGCAATAAAATCCGGCGGAATGACGAAAATATCGCGAATCCCCGTCGTATTCTGCACCGTAAGTCCCGTCGAAACATTCATCGCGTACATCTTATGCGCCGTGATGACCTTGATATCCGCTTGTATGCCGGCGCCGCCGCTTGGATCCGATCCTGCAATCGTCAGGATTTTTTTGATGTCTTTCATGCCCTATTCCCCCCCGAAAAAACGCCGAACCTTGCAGCATTTCCCAGAAATTCATATCGTATTCATTCATAGTATATCACATTCATCGGGTCTCCTGCCACAAATCATACAACGCGATCATGTTTTGCAAACGCCGCTTCTCCTCGTTCGTCAACGTGCAGCTGACGGACTTGCCTTCTGTCGACGACCAATAGATGCAGCGCGCCGTGCGGGCAAAAGCGGCGCGGCGCAGGATATCTGCGCCGTCTTCTCCTAAAGCGATCTGATAGCGCTCGGTCAAGGATTCGACGTCCTTTGCGAGGTGATCGCGGCGCCTCTTTTCATCGAGTTCCCATGTGCGCCGCTCACCGTCCGCCTCAATGGCGAAACGATCGCCGAAAATCCACGCACGCCGACTATTTTCGTGGATGCTATAATAATATAAAATATTACAGCGAAACGTACAGTCACGATTATGCCCTAAAAGCGGCTGCACATACAATCCGCCCGAACTCACCTCCTCCGGATAACTGTACCATGTGTAAGAACCGGAATCTATGCGCTCCATGCCCTCCTTGAGCTTTTCCATCTGCGCTTCTTTCTCCTTTTGCGCCGCTTCGTCAGCAAGCCGCTTTGCTTCGCGCTCCTCCCGCAGCGCCTTTTCGTGCGCTTCTTCCTCGGGCGAGAGCATATCTTCCGCCCGCAGTCCGAGCATACGCTCCGTCTCGCTTCGATGCGTACTTCCATAATAAAGCATCGCACCCGTAAAGAGGCTCACGAGAAAAAGGAAAAAAATCACATATCGGAAAATTTTCACACTTTAGACCCCTTCCCGCATTTTTATTATATTATACACCGTATAAGTTATTTCTGCATGAAAAATCATGTGGTTTTTCCTATAAACACTTGACAGTAGGTCTAAAGAATTATATGATACACATAGTATAGATGATATACATGAAAGGAATGATCCGCCTTGAAGCAATTTTCCTCCTTGCTGTATAAAGAAGAGGATCTTGCTCTCTGTTTAGAAGAGGCAAAAAAAATCGCTGCCTCTATGGCGCACATCTCCGATCTTCTCGTGACCCTTTTTGCCTCAGAACTCGCCGTCAATACGATGGCGGACTTTGAGCGTGCAACAAGAAAAATTTTCCCGCATGCAAAGGTTGTGGGATTAGCAGCAGAATGCGGATTCGCCAACGGGAAGATGTGGAGCGGTGCAGAAAACCATGCGGACGCAGCCAGCGCCGTTGTTACGTTTACATTTTTTTCCTCATCGCGTGTCATCCCCTTGGCGTTTGACGGTAATTCGGATGTAGCGTCCGCGGGGCGCGGGCTCATCAAGACGATTGCCCAAGAAAAGGCCACTGCGGCGGTCGGTCTCTTTTTGGCTGGGCAAATTCCGGGCATTACAGAGCTGCTGGACATCCTCTCAGACACCAGAGAGGACATCGTATTTTTCGGCGGTCTCCTCTCGGAGCAGACGGACGGCAAGCGCATCATGATCGATCTTTCCGGGCACCGTATGTCGCGCGGCTTCCTTGCGCTCCTTTTTGTCGGCGAGGAGCTGCAAGCCAAAGCGCTTCCATCCTTCGGCTGGCGGCCCTTCGGCCCCGAGGTGCAGGTCACGCGCATGGCGGATGAACGCACGATCATCGAGCTTGATGAAAAGCCTGCAAGCGAATTTTTTTCCCACTATCTCGGTATACGCCACGGTTGGGAGTCGCTTGAGAGCGTCGAAACCTTCCCGATGCACCTTCGCCGCAATGGCGCGACGCTCGCGCGCCGCCTCACCGGCATCGAAACCAACGGCTGCGTCCATATCAGCGCCGACCTGCAAGAGGGAGAACGTCTGCGCATCGCTTCAGGCGATCCCATCGCCATCATCAGCGAAGCGCAGAGGACGCATGCCGAGCTTTGCGACTTTTCGCCCGAAGCCGTATTTATCGTAAACTGCATGGGACATTACGTCATGCTGCAGCAAAACAATCTCTATGAGTACGCCGCCATCTCTCGCACCGTGCCGACGTATGGCTTCTACTCTTTCGCGGAATTCTTTCGCAGCAAAGGGCAAGTCATGAAAACGAACCTCACCATGCTCAGTGTCGGTTTCCGTGAGGGCGGACCGCAGGAACCGCCCGTCTACAAGCCTGTGTCGCCGCAGTTCGGCGATCAGACCTCGATCATCGCCCATCTCGTACACTTCGTCGACGCTATGACAAAAGAGTGGGAAGCGGCACACAGCAAGCTCGTCGTCCTCGCAGAGCGCGATGCACTCACAGGTCTATTGAACCGCCGCGCTATGGAACGCTCCTTCAAAGACATCCTGCACGATGCGCTCTCTTCCGGACTGCCGCTGGCTGTCATGATGCTCGATATGGACGACTTCAAGGGCATCAACGATACCTTTGGTCATGCTATGGGCGACGAAGCCCTCGTGGCACTCGCCGACATTCTGACCTCATCCGTACGCAGCGTAGACATCGTATGTCGCTGGGGAGGCGACGAATTCTTCGTCATTTTGACGCGCGCTGACCGCGAAGCAGCTGAGCGTGTAGTCAAACGCATACACGAAAGCGCCTCCTCTCTGTCGCTTCTGATGCCGGACAATCGCAAAGTCGGCTTGAGCATCGGCGTAACGCTCTCAAGACCGCACGATACACCCGAAAGCGTCTTTCAACGCGCCGATGAAGCGCTCTACACATCCAAGAGAACCTCCGGCAAGAACTTGGTCACTTTCCGCTGAAAACCACCGCGCAGACGGTCGAGCATGGAATCCATTGGAATCCATCCGACCGTCTGCGCTTTCTTTATCGACACAACGCAATTTTCTATGCAAACTGCGTTCCCATACAAGGAAAAATATCGCCAAAAAAGTCAAACTATGATAAAATGAGAATAGATACTTATGGAAAATTTCACACGAGAGAGCACGCCCGCAGGAAATCCCCTTGATGCGTGCAGGCAGGGTAGCCAAAGACCGCGCTTTCTCAAACCAAAGGAGGAATCGTCCATGACAGTTCGTGAAGGAGACGCCGCCATTGTAGAGCAGTACGTTGATCTCTACAAAAAAACCTTGAACGATGCCAATACCGCACTCGCCGAAAGCATTTGGCAGCCGGGACCGAAAACATCTATGGTACATCCGCGCGGCGAAGACATCGGCTGGGAGAACATCCGCCAGCACTTTTATATTGACCGCCTGCAAAAACTTTACACAGAACGGTGCTTCGAATTTCGTGATCTTGAGATCGAAGTCTACCGCGACACGGCGATTGCCATGTATACGTGGGACTTCCACGGCAAACTGCGCTCCGACGGCACAGAAATCGAGCACAAGGGCCGCACGAGCCAGACATACCGCCGCATGTCACAGGAAGGCTGGAAGATCCTACACGCCCACATCTCAGGTATGCCGATCGCCAACGAGCGCCAACCCATCTGACGCAGCAAATGAAAAAGAGGGATTGCCCAACAGCAGTCCCTCTTTTCTGTTCGTTTGAAACACTCTATCCCTTGATCTCATCGTACATGCGGCAGCGATTTGGACCAAACTTGCGTGCAGAAAACATCGCTTCTTCCGCTTCCTGCACCATGCGCGAAAACTTTTCAGAAGAAGCTCCTGCGACGGAAATTCCCATACTGAACGATACGGATACATAATCCTGCGGCTGCACGCGCAGAAAAAGATCAAGAATGCGCTGTGCACGCTTTTCGATAATATCAATCGAGATGCGCCCCGAAATGAATACGGCGACTTCTTCCTCGTTGACGCGTCCAAAAACGTCCACACCACGAAAATCCGTGCGCACAGAGTCGGACAAAGTACCGATATAGCCGTTGCATGCCGACTCGCCCAACGTCTCGTAGAGCTTTTGATAATCATCAATGCCGACGATGAACAGCACGCCCTTCTCACCGCGTGAAAGCTCCATGAGCTGGCGATTGACAAGAAGCTCCAGCCCCTCGCGATCAAAAAGCCGCGTCTGCGGGTCGCGCTTCAAGTGCGCTTCCTGACGCTCCAACATCCGCGTCTCATCGTGGATCTGCTCCATTAAGCCGACGACTGCATAGATCTCACCATTCTTGTCTGCCAGACTGCGATAAGAAGCACGGCGCCAAAGTGGGCTGTCATCGTCTGTCTTGACACGATACTCCACGACGTCATCGCGCATCCTTTGACACGCATCACGCAGACGCGTAAGAACTTCCTCCCGCTGCTCCGGATCGGCGAGCACATCATTTGCAAAATACTCGTAAAAGTTCTGCCGCCACTCCTCCGTCATCTCTTCCCCGGGAGCAGCGTGCCACAGCGTCATTTCATCCTTAGCCACATCGTATTGATATGCCGTCACATTCATCCTTTCAAGGAAAATACGCAAAATGGCATTCTTGCTCACATCCTCACGAATGGCAGAGCGCGTATACGCCTCTTTTTGTATCGGCAGACGAAAATCAGGAGCGGTCACAGGCTGCGCCCCACTAACCTTAAGTGCATGGGTCTTTCTCATATCGGTACTTTTCATCGGTAAAACTCCTATCCTGCCGAACAAATTTTAATCCTTATCTAGGTTTCTTACTATAAATATTATAAAGCAAAACAAGAATTTTTTCAAAGAAAACTCTTTTATTCTCCTCGTACAGGAAATAAGCCTCACAGATAATCCTGTGAGGCTTATAAATACAAGCGTTATTTGACGACGAGCACCGGGCACTTCGCCTGCTCTACAATGTACTGGCTCACGCTGCCCAAGAGCACGCCCTTGACAACGCCGAGACCACGGCTGCCCATGACGATGATGTCCGTGCCGCTGTGCTCTGCGAAATCAAGGATGGCAACAGCAGGCGATCCCGTCTCCGAAAACGCTTCCTTCTTGATGCCCGACGGCACCATCTGCATGGCGCGATCGAGGATCACGTTGCCCGCCTTCGTAACGGCTTCAAGCACCACATCGGACAAGCAGGCATTGATCGCAAGCTGATTGATATTTGCAATGTAGAGGAAGTTCAGCTTCGCCTCGCAGACCTCTGCCAGTTTGATCGCCTCCGTTACAGCACGATCCGAGCCTTCCGACCCATCTATAGGGACGAGAATGTTCTTCAACATAATATAACCCTCCTTCTACTGAAAGCCCTTCGCCAAGATGCATCGAATACGCATCCTTGACTTATTTGACAACAAGGACCGCACATTTCGCCTCCTTCATGACCTCCTGACTCACACTGCCGAGCAGGAATCCCGTGACAGGAGAAAGTCCCCGCCCACCCATGATGATGAGATCGTGCGCATTCTCCGAAGCGAACTCCACGATCTTGCGCGGCGGCATACCGACCACCACATGACTTTCGGCGTCGATGCCGTCGGGAAGATCATCCCGCGCTTGGGACAAAATCTCCTCGGCGGAATCCGTCCCCTTGGCCATGACACTCAAAGGCAGCCATGAAGGGTGATCGGGATCTCCGTCCGTCTCCCTTTCGAAATAGGAGACGAAGAGGATATCAATATGCGCCCCCGCCGGCTCTGCAAGCTTCACCGCCATCTCCAAGGCTCTCTTGGAATGGAGCGAGCCGTCCACCGGCACGAGAAACTTCATCCGATCCTTCACCTTGGCACCTCCTTCCATCATGGATCCTATCTTCCTTCTACCTGTATAGTTCGAGAGGAAGGAAAAAAATCCTCTCCCTTTTTAGAAATTTTTCGGAAATTTTCCACGGATTTTTCTCCGTGCTTATCGCCTGACTTAGGAAAATGCAGAGGATCCATCCATAGAGCATAGCGCAAAAACTCCCCCGCTCCTCATGAAACATGATATAATAGGAATACAAAACAGCGATAAAAATGCGCGGACAAGCCAACGCCCGCATGTACCTCATGCAGCATCGTCCAAAACACAGCCGGACATACATCGAGGAGGAAATTCATGAAAAAGAATCTCTCGGCGGGAGACATCGCCGCCATATTAAAAGAAACAACGATTGCCGGCGTCTACGAAGCGGCGCGCGCCCTCGACGGCGTGACGAAAAAGACGCGGCTCTTAGAAAGCCCCTTCTTTTCCTCGTTGAGCCAAAACGACGTATATCTGAAGCCGGAAAATCTGCAAAATACAGGTTCCTTCAAGCTGCGCGGCGCCTACAACAAAATCGCGCATCTGACAGAAGAAGAACGCAGCAAGGGCGTCATCACCTCATCTGCCGGCAACCACGCGCAGGGTGTCGCACTCGCCGCCCAGAGACTCGGCGTCAATGCCGTAATATGTATGCCCGCCACGACGCCGCTCTTAAAAGTCGAAGCAACACGCTCCTACGGCGCTGAAGTCGTACTCGCAGGCGACACCTTCGACGACGCCTACAAGCGCTCACTTGAACTGCAAAAAGAAAAGGGCTACGTCTATGTCCACCCGTTCAACGACCGTGATGTGCTCCTAGGGCAAGGCACGACAGCGCTCGAAATCATCGACGAACTCAAAGACGTCGACGCCATTCTCGTCCCCATCGGCGGCGGCGGCTTTGCCTCCGGTGTGGCTTTCGCAACGAAATCTATGCGTCCCGAAGTCAAAGTCATCGGCGTCGAGCCTATGGGCGCCGCCTGCATGGCAAACGCTTTCGCCGCCGGACATGTCACGACACTTGCCGGCGTAGAAACAGTCGCCGATGGCTGCGCTGTAAAAACGCCGGGCGATCTGACCTTCGCTTTCTGCCGCAAATACCTCGACGACATCATCACGGTCTCAGAAATGGAGATCATGAGCGCGCTCCTGTTCCTCATCGAAAAACACAAACTCATCGCCGAAGGCGCAGGCGTCCTCTCGCTCGCCGCACTCACACGCCTGCCGTTCAAAGGCAAAAAGGTCGTATCCATCCTCTCTGGCGGCAATATCGACATCTCAACAATATCGGCGCTCATCAGCAAGTCACTCATCGCACGCGGCAGAATCTTTTGCTTCGCCGTACAACTGCCCGATAAACCGGGACAGCTCCTCAAGGTCGCTGAAATCGTCGCACGCGAACATGCCAACGTCATCAAACTCGTCCATAATCAGGCAAGCGTCACCGACAGCTTCCAGCAGGTTCAGCTCGAAGTCACGGTCGAAACGCATAACCGTGAACACATCGAACGTCTCATCTCTGCCTTAGAAAAAGAAGACCTGCTCGTCACAAAAATCTATTGACACGGCAGGAGAAGGGCGCAAAGCGCCTCATGCCGCTTCGTGTGCCGGCTGAGCAAATGTCTTGAAAATTTCCCAAAGGAGGTCTATTTCCTCATGGACTACCTCACAGTTCTAAGCTCCCACACAGGCCCCTTACTCGCCATTTTCTTCGCTGCCTTTTTGCAGGCGATCACAGGCTTTGGCCTTGTCATCGTGGCGGCGCCCCTGCTGATGTTCTTCTACGATCCGAAGATCGTCGTTCCTGTCATGCTGCTGCTCGCCTGCTCCGGAAACACCGTGCAGTCCTTCTTGATGCGGAAAAAGGCGAATCTTCCTTTGATCGGCTATCTTGCCATCGGCGTCGTCCTTGGCGTGCCCATCGGTTTTCTCATCTTTGACTATGTATCGAGCGATACTTTGAAACTCTGGATCACCACCGTCGTATTCCTTTCACTCCTATTCATGCAAATCTCACATCGCCATATCCCGGAATCACGCCGCAACACGATTCTTACGGGCGTATGCTCAGGATTCTCATCCATGACGACAGGCATGGCGGGACCGCCGTTTCTCATCTACCTCGCCTATACGAAAATGAACACGGAGACCTTTCGCGCCACCTGTTTCGTATTCTTCCTCTTCTGCAACGCGGCGTCGCTCATCGGCTACCTCATCGGCGGGCATCCGCTTACACCCGCTCTCCATGAATTTATTTACCTGCTGCCCGCCCTCGCCATAGGGCTTACCTTAGGGCATACATTCGCACGCTTCATCCCTACAAGTCTCCTGCGTCGCTTGATATTCTTCATCCTCTACGCCGCCTGTCTCTATACGATCTGGGACGTCGTCAGTAAATCGCAGCTGTAAAATAACAAAAGAGCCGAATTCTTTGATTCGGCTCTTTTGTTATTTTACAGCTTAAAGGTATCTCGGATAAAATGGAGTCGCCCAGATTTACACAAATGCGCTGATTCTATCTAAGAAACAACTCGCAGACACAACGGCGCCGCTTCGAAGTTTTGTCGATGCCAAGAAAAGCGCACAGATCTCTGAAGACGGGCGGCTGAATTTATCAGTAGCTTCTTAAAGATCCGCTTTCCACAAACCATGCAAATTACAGTATTCATAGACCGCCACAGGCTCATCTCCCTCGGCAAGGAAAAATACTGCCTCCGGCTTATCCTCGGCCGTCAGATGACAGATCTGCGCCCCCTTCTTCGTCTCAAGATGGATCCACGAGATCAGATGCTCCGCCGTCATTGGATGCGCAACCGAGCCGACGGTGACCGTGACCTTGTGCGCCGCCTTGTCATACGCCGCCACCGGCACATGCTTCTCCTGCGCCGCATCCGTCGTATTCGCCTTAAGCTCCTTCAAATCCTCACCACAGCAAGAGAGCTTTCCGCCGCCGTCATGAATCAGACCAACAATATCTCCTGACTCTTTACAAACAAAAAAACGCTTTGCCATAATATTTCCTCCTTCAAGATAAAAGATACTAACTATATTGTAGCATATTCTACTTCTTACGGCTATATTTTTCTGATAAGAGAGAAACATTTTAAGAATCTATTATCCTAAAAGAGCAAAAAGATCGAGAGTACACGCCTCTCTATCATTTTTTGTTTCTACAAATATGGCGCCGGATTCACAGGCTCTCCATGAATGCGAACCTCATAGTGAACATGCGGTCCCGTGGAAAATCCTGTGCTGCCCATATAGGCAATGATCTGACCGCGTTTCACATGCTGCCCCACATGTACAACGATGGATTGCGCATGTCCATAGCGTGTCATGATACCATTTCCATGATCAATATCGACCTTGTTGCCATAGCCACCGGCGTTCCAAGCGGCATCTGTCACAATGCCATCAGCAGTCGCTACGATAGGCGTACCGAAATCGTTGGCAATATCAATCCCCGGATGAAAGTCTGTACCATTCCAACGCCAGCCAAACGGTGAACTGACCTCACCACGCGCCGGCCATATAGAGGGAATTGTAACGGCAGTTCCTGTCAGCGCATAGGGCGTATTGCTGTAAGGCAAAAATGCAGCGAACTCCTGCTGCTGTTCCATGAAAACCTGCTTGAGTTGCTGCAAACTCGCACGGCGAATCGCCAGATGCTCTTCAAGATTCGTGAGCACAGCATCAACATTTCCTGCATTCGGATCGCTGAATGGTCCGCCCTGCCCATTCTTAGCAGCTGCATCTGCCATATCCGGCGCAGCAGCCGTCCCCGACATACGGCGCAGCTCATTTTCCATTTGCGTCAGTTCATCAAGCTCCTGCTGCAGGGCATCTGCCTTCTTCGAAAGCTGTAAGAGCTGTTCCTGCTGCATACGATGCACCTGGTGTAAATTTTTCAATTCGGTATCATCTTTTTGAAAAGAACCTGCTATATAAAGCGAATAAGAAAAACCTACCAGAGAAAGAACCAACATACATACCAAAGATATGATACCAATCTTCGCCATTTTCCCTGATAGATGGATCGCATGAATGGTATCAGAAGTATCGGGAACAATCTTTATGGTGAAACCATTTTTCTTATTCAAAAAGCCATCTCCAAACTTCCATGAAGCGCTGACGCATCTTTTGCAAGACAAAACTGAAATTTTATATGACGTATATCATTCAGGACGAACACTCATCGCCTTGTCGAGGGCTTCTGCCTCCTCGCGCGTAAGTTTATATGTCGAACGCCCTTTCTCAATGGGTTTGACATAACTGCGTGAATCCTCTCGTGCAAATATACTGGAGAAAATCACACCATTATTATGCGAATCCAGCATAGCAACAGCATAGCTCAGATCGCTTCCCATATCAGCAAAAGCGCTGAATCGTACGATGCCAATGCGTGTCGTAGCTGTCTTTAAGAGCGTATCTAAGCGCTTATTTTCCGCTTTGATCCGTTTGCTTTCCTCAACAATCTCCTTCATTTCTTTGATATGTGCAATCAACATATTT
>NZ_JBQNBV010000052.1:0-12850 GCF_052169755.1 Selenomonas sp.
CGCCGTCCGCATTGATATGCGCATCGTCGAGATTGACTTCACGGCTGGCGACGGTATAGTTCTGACCGTGCGTCTTGATCGAGCCGGAGAGGTTGACGCCGCCCATGCCGCTCGTGATCGCCTGCTGTATGTTGAGGGTGAACGGCATGTCGATCGCACCGCTCTGATAGAGACGTCCGCCGCCGCCGCGGTCGCCGATGTTGATGATCTCATACTCCCAGAACTGGCGGTTGCTGCCGTTGAAATACTTGTCGAGCAGCGAAAGTCTATTCGGAACGTTCACTTCGCCGCCAAGCTGGATGTCGCGACCGTGCGAGATCGGCAGGATATTGAGCGCCTTCTTGCCCTTCATCTTGCCATTGAGGTCCATCGCATCGGTCTTGAGCGTGAGCGCGCCCGTGCCCGTATCGACGGAGCTTCCCGCCGCCGTCGTCAAATCCTTCGATTCGAGTGCAAAATCGTTGCCGTTCGTCTGAATGTTCGCCGAACCGTCAACCGTCATCGAGCCTGCCGTCGCACCGGAGCGGATTGTCGTCGGATCGACGAAGTTCAGATTGCCGCCGACCTTTGTCGCGCCCGTCGCGTCTTCTCTGCCGAGGTAGACGTGCTTGAAGCCGTCCTTGATCTTATTGCCGCCGAAGAGCTCTGCGGGCAGACTCAGCCCCGTATCCGCCGTGCCGACATTGAGATTCGTCGCGGCATTCGCCTGCTGTACGGTCAAGTTGCCCTTGCCCTCGACCGCCTTATCAAAGGTCATGGTGTCCGCAGAGAGCACGACGTCGCCCGCCGTGCCGCCGGATTCGCCCGCCTTGACGCCCGTGATCGTGCGCGAGGGAACGGGAGCGCCCGCAGGCGTCGTGATCTCGCCGATGGTCAAGGCGTTCGACTTGACCTTGACGGAGAGCGCGTCGGCGGCGAGCGTGCCGATTTCGTTGTCCTTTTCAAGCGCGATATTGCCGCCGACAGCGGCGAGCTTCGTCGCCTTGATCTTGCCCACCGTCTGGTTCGCCGCCGTCTTGGCGTTGACAACGAGCGTCTTGCCCGCCGCAAGCGTCATATCCCCTGCGAAGTTGATGTTATCCGCCTGCAGTGTCACGTCCTTCCCGAGGGAAGAATTTTTCACATTGATCGTACCCTGCGTACCGTTGCCGATGGCGTAATGCGAGAAGTTCGGGCCGAATACCTGTGTGAACTTATTGTTCGTCAACTGCAGGTCGCCCGTCGCACCGTCGCCAAGCCCGATGGTCTTCGAGCCGTTGTACGTTCCGATGCCGAGTGTGCCCGTGCCCGTGACGGACGGACTGCTCCCGTGCGCTGCGAGGTTCGTGATATTGTTCGTATAGAGGTTCAGCGTGCTGCCCTCGCCGATGTTCATGACGCCCGCACCGCCCGAGTTCTCGATCTCACCCGTCGTCAGCGTCACTTTGTAGTCCTTGCCGGAGCCGTCCGTGCCGACCTTGAGTCCGCCCGCGCCGATGACCGTCTTGCCCGTCTCCGCTGTCTTGACGACGACGCGGTTGTTCGCTTCAAGTCCGTCGATCGTGACCGTCTGGCTGCGATTGTCGCCGAGAACCAATTCGCTGAAATCTTTGCCAAAGAGCTTGCCGTTGAGCTGGTCGCTCGTGACATGAAGCCCTGCGCCCGCCGAAACGTTGTTGAGCGTCAAATCGCCCGCCGTCTTTCGCGTGATGACGAGTCCGCTCTTGCCGACGATGTTCGTCGTATTGTCGTCCGCCGTCGGCGTGACGATCTCATCCGTATGCACACGGAGCGCACCGACGGTATCGGTGCCCGAGTCGAGCTGCGCGCGTGCGTCGAGCTGCAGCTTGTTGCCCGTGACATCGACCCAGACGGGTGTGGAGCCGGGAGCGACCTGCACCTTGGCATCCTCGTTCAGTACGACATCGCCGCTTCGTGCATTGAGCGTCGCCTGTGCATAGTTGCCCTCGACCTTCAGTGTAGCTCCCTGTTCGAGATGGATGTTGCCGCCCGTCTGGATATTGATTTCCGCGCCGTTTTCCTTGCTCGTCCCGCCGACGCCTTTCACATGGACAGTCTTGCCCTGCTTAACGGTGAAGCCGCCCGTGATGACCGAGGCGGGATCGTGCCCTGCCTGCGTCGGATCTGCACCGATCTTGAGCTTCGTACCCTTGCCCTCGATGGTGAGATTGTCGCGCACCTCGACGCCGAGCTTGCCCGCCGCATTGATGGACTTCTTGACCGAACCGCCGTAGAAGTAGACATGCTTCTCACCTGCGACATCGAAGCCCTTAAAGCCTTCGAGTGTTTCGTTAATTGTGCGGTAGGCGATGCGGTACTCTCCACCCAATGCGTGGGAAGGATCATCGCTGATAACGATGTCCTGTGACGCCGATGCTCCCTTGATCGTGATCTTGCCGTCTGCCGCGCCCTTGACCTTGCCGTGTCCAAGATCAAGTCCGCCCGAGAGGTTGAGGTCAAGGTTCTTGACGGCGAGCGTATCCGCTGCCGTCGGCAGTTCCGCCGTTTTCGCCGTGATCTTCATGTCGGAGCCGCCGTTTGCGCCCGCCTTCGTCGCGCCCGTCAGCACAACCTTTTTCTTCGTCTCGATATCCGACGGGTTCTTGAATGTCGCGCCCTTGATATTGATGTCGGCATCTTGATCGCTGTCGCCGATCTTGATCTTGCCGTAAGCGGCATTGTTGATGTTCCAGTCGCCCGTACCCGTGCCGACGTTGATCGCCTGCGTCTTCGTCGCCTTTTCGAGCGTGAGTTGATTGCCGACGTTAACTTTGTTATTCCCGAGGTCGAGGTCGTCGGCTTCGATCTTCGTATCGCCCGTTGAATTCAGCTTGCCTTCGACCGTGAGCTTCTGTCCGGCATCCAGCTTGATGTCCGTTGTCTTCGTCTTGAGCCCATCGACATCCGCTTCCGGCGTGACGGTACGATTCTTAACGACAGCGACCTTCATGTGCGTCCGATTCTTGAGCTTGAGATCGCCGTCCGCCATATCGGCAGCGATATTTTCAATCTTGTTCGCCTGCGTGCTGAGATCCATCGAGCCTTTGCCGAGAAGCAGCAAGTTACCGACTTCGAGGGGCGCACTCTGGGAAAGACCGTCGCCTAGCGTCGTGCCCGGCGCATCGGCATGGAGCGCGAGCGTATCGGCAGATGTTCCATGAACTGTGCCTGTGATATCGATCTTGCCCTTTGTCAAGATGCTCGTATACTTGGGCATATTGCCCGCAGAAATACCCGCGAGCGTCGCCGTACCGACATTGTCCTTCGAACCAATGCTCACATTATAGAAATTGCCCGCCTTGAGCTTTCCAAAGCCTGCATCCGAGACGAGCGTGCTCGACCCCGTGCCGCCGACGGTGAAGTTTCCTGCCGTCTTGGGCTTCAGGACGAATGTGCCCGCGCCGTTCGTATCGGCAAACGCCGCATGGTTCCAGTTCGTGACGCTGTTCGCCGTCATCGTCATCGTGCCCGTGCCCGCCGCGAGGTTTGCGCCCGCAGCAAAGTCCACGGCGTTCGCCTTGAACGTCGTGTTCTTTCCGCCTGCGTTCGAGAGCGCTCCCGAGAACTTGAGCGTTGCGCCCGACTCGACAGAGAGCGGCGCTTTGACATCGGCTGCGCCGATCTCGACATCGCCCGTATTCGCGCTGCCGATCTGGATTTCGCCCGTACCCGAGTTGATAAAATCGAGGTTTGGCAGCACGAGGTCGGAGGGCGTCGAAGAGCCGACGGCGATCTTTTTGCCCGCCGTTTTCGTATCAACCGTAACTTTCCCGTTTGCACTCGAAAGAGTGCCCTGCGCTCCCGAAGGAAGCGTCAGCGCATCCGTCTTGACATCAATCGTGCCGCCTGCCGTCGATACCTTGCTCGCCGTGTCGAAATTGACCGTCGTCGCTTCGAGCGATGTCGCCGCCGCACCCGTCGATTTGACCTCGGCATTTGCATCGAGCTTGAGCGTGCCGCTCGCCTTGAGCTTCATCGCGCCCGCCGCGTTCGTCATGCCGTGCGTGCCGACCGTGAGATCGCCCGCCGTCACTTCGACGTCCGCACCGTTCGTCGTCACAAGCCCCGTATCTTCGCCGACCTTGAGATCGCCGCCGTTCTTGAGTGTCAGCGCCTTCGCCTTGCCGTCGAGCTTCTTGACGGCGTGCGTGCCCGTGAGGTTCACGGTCGCATCCGCCGCATCGAGCTTGAGTGCGTCGGCAGTCATGACGCCCGCGCCTTCAATCTTGTTCTTCGAGCCGAGCGTCAGCGCGTGCGTCGAAGCGACATTCACTGTGCCGCCGACGGTCAGCGTGCCTGCGCCCGTATACATTTCCAGTTCTTCGTCTGCCGTCACGCCGTTTGCGACAATATTCGCCTTTTTCGCGGCGTCGCCGACCGTATTCCTCTTGAAGTTCTGTATCTTTCCCGTGCTCGTGAACGTATCGCCTGCGAGGTCAAGTCCGCCCGTGCCTCCCCCAAAGTTGATGGTCTTGCCATCCGAAAGCGTCCAGACTTTCGCCGAGCCTGTGGGGTCGCCGTCGCCCGTGATCGTGCCCGAGAGGTCGAGGGAATCCGTGCGCAGTTCGACGTTTCGCGTCGTGATGCTCGATGCGCTGTCGATGGAGATTCCCTTGGCAAGCGTCGCATTGCTTCCCGTGGACTTGCCAATGAGCGTGACCTTGCCCGTGCCCGCCGTGATCGTCGTGCCGGAGAGAGATACGCCTGCCGCGTCTGCTGTCGTGCTGCCTGCGAGTTCGACATTGCCGCCCGCCGTACCAGCCGCCGTGGTATTGATCACGGCATGATCGAGCATGATGCCCGCTTCGCCCGCGCTCTGCGAGTTGGCAAATCCAACGCCGCTGTCCATGAGACCGCCGCCAATCTTGACATTGCCGCCGAGCGTCTTGATCTGCTTGCCGTTCGCGACAGTGACACGACCGCCCGCACGGTGGTTCGTATCGGATGTAATGTCCACATTGAGCTTGCCCGCCGTCGAGCTGATATCGGCGTTGATGTTGACGCTTCCCGTCGCCTTCAAGGAGAGGGTCGCATCGCCGCCCGCCGTCTTGTTGATGGCGTCCGTCACGGTGATGGAGTGATCGTCATTTCCCGTGAGGTTCGCCGTCTGGATGGTTACAGACGTACCGCCGTTCAGCGAATTGGTGACGGTCTGCACGTCTGCCTGAGAGCCGGCTTCAGGATCGCCCGCCGCCCGCGCCTTGACCTCGATATCGCCGGGGTCGATCAGCCATTCGCCCGCCTTGCCCGCTTCGGACGAGGCGTTGACGCTTCCTGTAATCTGCACCATCTTTCCCGAGGTCTCGACCGCACCGCCCGCGCCTGTGCCCTTGCCGCGTGCCGTGATCTCGCCCGCGAAGCGCGTCTTCGTGTCCGACCAGACGGCGACCGTGCCGCCCGCGGCATCCGCTGCCGTCGCATCGGCACGCACCGCCGCGCCGCGCTCGATCGTGACATTCTTCGCGTGCGCGAGATCGCCCGCGCCCTGCCAGCCGCCGCCGATCTCGACCGTGCCAGCCGCAGCGCCGCTCACGTCCGTCACGCTTCCTGCAGCGAGACGCACGTCATTTGCCGTCATGCGGATCGCGCCCGCCTTGCCGTCAAGGCTCGCGGCGCGCACGACACCCTCCTGATTGACAGCGGAAGAAACAAGTGCGTCTCCCGTCGCCGCCGTCATGAAGACAAGCCCGCCGTCCGCTTCGACGATGCCTTTATTCGTGACCGTCTGACGGAGCGCTGCCTTTGACGGCACGACTGTGACCTTGCCGTCGCCCGTGAAATCGAGCGTGACGTCCTCTGCCGCTGCGAGGATCGCCGCGCCCTTCTTGGCGACGACGACGCCCTCGTTTGTCACGTCCCTGCCGAGGAGCGCGACCGCGCCCGCATCCGCTGCGCGAAGCGTGCCGCGATTGATGACCTTGCCGCTCTCAGCTGCGCCGACGAAGGCATACTTGCCCGCCATGAAGTCGGCGTTCGTAATGTTCATCGCCGCAGCCGTGATCGCGCCCGCATCGACTTGTGCGCCGGGTGCAAAGAGGACGCCCGCGGGATTGACGAGGAAGACGCGCCCGTTCGCCGTGAGCGTGCCGAAGATTTCCGAAGGATTCCCGCCGAGCACGCGGTTCAAAAGCGCCGCCTGCGCATTCGGCTGGAAGATATTCACGCGCTCGTTCGCCGCGATGTTGAAGCTCTGCCAGTCGATGACAGCGTTCTCGGTTGTCTGATGAATCGCCATCTCCGCCTGGCTCTTAGCAATCTCAGCCGCGCCCGCAGCGACTTCGCCGCCCTGCGGCAATGCGTAGGCGGGTGCGCTCGTGCCGATGAGAGCCGCTCCCGCAGCCATGACGCCGACGCCGCTCAAAAGCGCACGGCGCACATTTTCCTGCAAACGCAGCATGAAGGGATCGAAGCCGCACACATTCTTCGCGCGGCGGTGTTTTTTCGTGAAGCCCATGATGTTTCTCCTTTTTCATCTGAAATCCTATATTTGAACGTCCAAGAGGTCCGGATAAGGCATATAGACCGCTTGGCTCTCCATTTGATTTTAGAAGAATTTATAAATCTGGAACCAGAACCTGCCGCTGCGATCCGTGTCGGAGACCGCCTTTTCATGACCGATCTTCCAAGCGTAGTGCAGATGCGCGACCCAGTTCGCCTGATTGCTCCAATTGACGCCGACGCCCGCGCCGTAGAGACTGCGGCTCTGCGGCCCCGTATAGCCCGACCAGCCGTTGTGGTAGAGCTGTACATGACCGCCGTCGGCGAAGGCGATGAGCTGCCATATATTCTCGTCGCCCTCGCGTGTCGGCAAATTCCAGCGCAGCTCCGCCGTCCAGCGCCAGCCGTCGTCGCCCGACGCCTCGCCGACCGGATATGCGCGTACGCCGTAAGGTCCGCCGAGTGAGAACTTCTCCGAGGAATCGAGGTTCTTGTTCGCCCACTGGCGGCTGTACGAAAGGTAGAGTGAGAGACGGTCGTCTATGTGCTGCAGGCGCGTCAGGTTCAGATTCCACTTGCCGAAATGCCCTGCCGTCCGTGCAGTCACAGCGTCGTACTTCCGCTGTCGCTCCTCGTCGATCGAAAGATCGCCCAGCGTATAGTTCAGCGAAAAGGTATTGCGCCCGCCCGTCCATATATGATCGAGGTTGTCGCCGTTGATGCCGACGACCCAGTTGTGCGCATGTTTAGGGTTCTTGTACGACATGCCTTTCGCTTCGTCATTGAGCCCCTTCCAGTCGAAGCGCAGCGTGCCATAGAGGTTGAAGTCGCGGCCGCGTCGGAAGTTGTGCTGCCACCAGAGGCTCACGGTCTCCGAGGCGCCTGTGTAGTCGAGTGCGGAGAAGTCGCCGCCCAGCGCATAGTGCGAGCGTGCGTAGCTGACGCCGACGCGCTCGCCCTGCTTGGCGAGCGGCGTCGAGTAGGAAGCCGATCCCGACCACATGCCGCCGTTCGACACGATGCCGCCGACGGAGAAGAGGTCGCCCTCGCGAAACGGGCTTGCGTAGTTAAGAAAGGCGCTGTACTGGTAGCGTCCCGTGTAGCGATAGCCGCCGTTGTCAAGACCGACGTAGCCCCACATGCGATTGCCCTTGTTCTTGACGTCAATGACGATGTCCGACGTACCTTGACGGCTGCCCGCCTTGATCTGCGTGCGCGCTTCAACGCGCGAGAGATCGTTCGTCAGCCAGACGCCGCGATTGAGCGGCGCTTTCTTCACAAGTTCGCCCGAGGAAATACCCATCTCGCGGCGAATGGCATTCTCTGTCAGATAAGAATGGTTATTGATGATGATCTTGTCGTAACGTCCGGGGATGATCGTGAAGTCTACGATGCCGTCCTCGAACGTCTGCGGCGCAAGATAGGCGAAAGCGACGAACGAGCCGTGCGCACGCAGATACTTCGTGACTTCATCCGCCTGCGCTTCGAGGTCCGCGAGCGTCGCGTACTTGAGTTTGTGCGGCTGCAGGAGCGCACGAAGCTCCTCGTCCGTCACAGGGTTCTCGCCCGAAAAGGTATAGCGGCGCACAAAAATCGCGCTCTCTTCCGCATTCTGCCGCTTCGAAGGCGGTGCGGCGGCAGCGGCAGCCGCACCTTCCGGCGACGGCACATCGGCGGCGCTCGTGCCCATCATCGGCGCTTCGCCCGCCGCCGCACGCATCATCGCCGCCTGCTCATCACGCGCCGCATCTGGAACCGTTCCCGCCTCGACGCAAAAAGGAGCGAGCAGCGTGTTCAGCAAAGCAAAGCTGACGGCAAAAGACAGCGCCTTACGCCGTCTCGCAACCAAAGACCCATGTCGCATTATTCTCGCATCCTGCATCTTCATCCGCGTTCTTCCTCTCAAATCTATAACATTCTTTTCCATGCGCTCACAACAGCTTCAAGAATCAACAGCCGCACGTATCACTTCACAATTCTTATGACAGCCCAAAAAGTCAAGCCCAAAGGGCGCAGACGGCTCGGGCAGCTTTCATTTAGGGCGGCATATCATGTCCACAAAGTGACCGTTTATGTGTGTAGTTTACCATAAGTCGGGCTTTTTTCCTAGTAGATATTATATATTTCTATGCAATCTTTCTAAAATTAGGCTTTTCACCCCATCTAAGGATGAGGCTTCTCGTACAAAAAAAAGACAGGCGACAGCTGTCCTTATATGCTATAATATACTCGGTGCTACCAAGACGGTAGGCGGTCGATTCTTAGCCCCTGAAAGGGGGCGCTGCTTATGGAACTGTACGATTTTTTATCGTTGATGTTCATGGTGACGATTTGCGTCGTTGCTATCAAAGCAAAATAAGAATCCCCGCCTTCGGCATCCAATCGTAGGCGGGGGTTCTTACCTGTATTACATTGGGGCTGACCGTCTACCGGCAGCACCCTTTTCATATTCATTATACGACGCGGCACGGTGTACGTCAAGCACAGCCGCGTGCCTGCTGCTATTTCAGGCACGCGGCGAAGATGATCTGATTCATCAGCACCGTCGGATTCGCCGTGTTGATTTCAGCGGCGCGGGCAAAGGCTCGCCATGCTTCCTTATAGCGCTTTTCACGCACGAGGGCGACGCCAATGTTGCTCTGGGCGTTCGCCGACTGCGGCACGAGAGCGAGCACGCGCTCGAAATCGCGCATGGCGATGGCGTTCTTGCCGGCTCTTAGGTTCATGACGCCGAGATTGTACCACGCGTAGGCAAAGTCCGCATGATACTTGACAAGCGTCTCCAAGTCGTCCTTCGCACGCTTCTCATCCCCTGCCGCCGCGAAGAGAAGCGCACGATTATAGCGTGCGGCGGCGTTTTTCGGCGAGAGTGAGAGCGCCTTTTCCAAGTCGGCTATCGCCTTTTCATGCGCACCGCGCTTTTCCTGAACGATGGCTCGATAGACGTAGGCGGCGGCATCTTTTTTCTCCTGCACCTTCTTCTCGGCAAATGCGAGCGAAGCGTCCGATGCGTCGGGAGCCGTCGCCTCGCGGTGCAGCAGCAGAATGTCCTGCCCATAGGACGTCCCGGGTACAGCCCAGACGCCGTTAAGCCCCGTCCAATTCTTGATATTGCCGTAGATGTCGGGGCGATAGATGCGCACGAGATCATAGCGCGGGTCGGCGAGCGGCAGACTTGGGCGGCGCGTCGTCGCATACGCCATGAGATGCTGAATGTGCGCGCGCACGCCCTCTCGCGGCAGAGCGAAATATGCGCCCTTGACCTTGTTTCCCGTCGCGCCTAAGCCACAGTAGTTGTTCTGCTCGGGCAGAACGTCGCCGCCGTAAGCAAAGAAGCCCGTTTCCTTCAATGCCTGACAAAGCGCGATATCGGCGCGTACGCCCTCTTGTCCGGCTTCTTCATAATAAAGATGCACGATCTCCTCGACGGAGCAGGCGAGCTTCGGCTGCGGATTGCGCCGCCGGATGAACGCCGCCATCTGCGCCTCAGTCGCTTCCGCCGCGCCTAAGATGGGGACGCTTTCGGGCGATGCTTCCTCCGCAAGAAGCGGCTCCGTCAAAGGCTCGGCGATAGAAAAGCGCACCTCAGCAGCCGCCTTCTCGTTGATCGCGGCAGGAAGCTCGGCGCTGAAGGTCGGTCGCGCGATAAGCACGGGCTCTTTGCTTACCGTGCGGACGGCTTTCGTCCTTTGCACATCCTGCACGCTTCCCTCAGCCGCTCCTTTGACCGTCGCCTGCGCCGCAGACGGCAGAAGCACGAACGCGGCGCAAGCGACAAAAAGAGCGGCATGAGCCAAGAGCCGACGCACATTGTGCATCATTCTCCTTCCGGACATAACATCCCCCCATCCGCTTTCACGTCATAGATCTTCCAACCGTTGCGTCCCGCACGCTTCACATCGTAAAGCGCGGCGTCGGCTGCGAGGAAAAGTTCATCGTACGTTGTTCCATGCATCGGCGCCAGCGCAATGCCGATACTCACGGACAAAAGCGAGCGGTCGTCGCGCACCTCAAGCTCCTGCGCCGCCGTCATGAGCTGCCGCGCATGACGCTCGACAGCGACGGGCGTCGTCACATTTGGCATGAGCACGGTGAACTCATCGCCGCCAAAGCGCCCGATATGATCCGACTGGCGGAAGATCGCGCGTACATCCTGTGCAAAGCGGCGCAGGACGGCGTCGCCCGCCTGATGACCATAAGTGTCGTTCATCTCCTTGAAATGGTCAAGATCCATGATGAAAAACGCATGGAATGCCCCATCTTTCAAAGGACCGTCAAGCATCGCCTCACAGGCGGACTGAATCGCCTTCTTATTCAAAAGCCCCGTCAAGGGATCCAGTTCCGCTTCCTGCTTATAGATGTCACGCGCACGCATCAGCTTCTGCTGCTCCTCGATCGCCTTCTCCAATTCCTCGTTCTTCGCGAGGAGCACATCCGCCTGATGTCTTTGCGTACGCGAACGCTCGATGAGGAACATCGCAATGAATATGGAAAGCAGAAGGATGACAGCGAGCGCCACCGTCTGCATGGGGTAACGCGCCGTGATAGCGGTCAGCGTCAAGCGCCCCATCATGTGCTCATTGACGATCTCCTGCACGCGCCGCACATCGAGCTTCAAGATGCCCTTCGTCAAAACCGACTGAAGAACACGCGGCTGGTGCTCGGAAATCGCAATGCTCACAGGCAGCTCCGTCGAATAACTGGCAATGACGACGAGACTCGGATGCAGCGACAAAAGGCTGCTCTGCTGCAAAAAGAGCGACGGCAAGAGCGCGAAATCACAGCCGCCGTCGTCGAGCAGGCGCAGGCAGTCGGCAGGCTCGTCAAGCGGTACGATCTGCCAGTTCGGATGCTGTATATTCAGATAGGTACGCGCACCGTAAAACCAACGCGGCAGCGCGACGCGCGCCGCCCCCGTCGGGATCTCTCCCGTACCGCGCCGCACGACATAGGAAAAATTCTCTGAAGCAAACGTCGCCGTGAAGAAAAAGTCGCGCATCGACGGCAGATTGTTGTAAATGCAGAAGAAGAGATCTGCTTCGCCCTCGCGCAGCATTTTCAGTGCATGGTCGTTGTCCTCAGCACGCACGAAGCGAAAGCGCAGGTCGATTTTTTCACCGATCGCCTGCAGGATGCTCGGATAAATGCCGTCGGGAACGCCATCTTCGAGACGTTCGCCGAAGAACGGCGAGTGCCCGCCGACATACGCGACGCGCAGGACAGGCGCGTTCGCCAAATACGCCGTCTCCTTGGCAGTAAAGCGCACGATCTGGCTCTGTGCACGATCGAGGAACACCTGCGTCAGATGCGTTTCAAAACTGGGATTGACGGTCTCCGTATAGTAGACAAAATCGCTGAGGTTTTTGATCAGCCCCTCGCGATGCTTCGCCGCGAGGAAGCAGGCGGGCAAGAGCGCTGTGCGCATCAGGAGCGTCTCGCCATCGCGCTGCTGCGTCGCACGATTCGCGATGGCATCGACTGCGCCGTCGGCAAGCGCTTGGTGCAGCTCATCGGGCGTCGCGTACTTCAAGATCTCCACCGTGATTCCTTCGTCGCGCAGGAGAGAAACGACAGCATAGTCATGAACCCCATCGGCTAAAACACCGATTCGCTTGCCGGATAATACAGAAGGATCCTGCACGTTCATCGTTGATCCTTCCTTCACATAGAGGGAAAGCACAGCAAATGCCGCATTGTTTATGCTGTAGGAGAAATCCTGCTGATCGTCCTGCCTATACTCCGCCGGAAAGTACAAATCAATGCGCCCTGCCCGCAGCATCTCGCGAGCGCTCACTTCGTCCAGCGGCACATACTCATACTGCCAGCCCGTATTGCGTGAAATCTCATCGAGGTAACGCTTCGTATAGCTGAAAAGCAGCTGCTCGGGCGAACCGTCCGGAAACGCCGACACATCGGGGCAGCCCACGCGCAGCACAGTCGTCGAGTCCGTGGCAGAAGTGCTCCTGCCCGAAACGAACATCAACAGTAAGACAAGAAAAAATACCGCACCGCAGTACATGCCTCGTTTCAATTCCAACACCTCTTTTGCGGCTCCTGGACAAACCGCCTATGACACAATTTCTTACTGACTATAGTATAGCAGATTCTTCTCGAACTTTCACTATATAGCATAAAAATATCATGAGAAGCCGCTGCCAACGCTTGAAAAGAATATCGAATGCACAAAATTTCACCCAAAATGCATAGAAAAAGCGCCGATAAATCAAAATCCCCCGCCACAGCCCATTCATCTGTCTGCAGCGGAGGATTTCCTATGCTTCTGTAAGGCGTACGGACATATATACAGCGCGCTTCTTTGCGGATACCATCGCAGGAAGCAGGCGAAAAACATCTCCTGCTGCTTCATGCGGCGGCTGAACAATATATCCTAAAAACTTCCTATAAGCGGCTT
>NZ_JBQNBV010000053.1:0-12844 GCF_052169755.1 Selenomonas sp.
AGCTGCTGTGAGAAGCGTGCCGCTGCTGAGAGCGAGCGCGACGAAGAGCGCCAGATGACGCTTTGCGGTTCTTTTTTTGAACATAATTTCCTCCTCTAAGACATAAAACCTAAGGCATTTTTGCAATATGGATATTTTGAACCATTATAACAATGTTACGCTATTTGGTCAACTGTTGCATTGTTAATGGATTACGGATGGATGCAGCATCGATCTTCTCATGGATGCGCAGTCCTTTTGTCGGCGATAAATCTTCGGCGTCGTTTGCGTCGGGTTTCTGCGGCTTTTATTGCGGCAGCGTCGTTTTTTTGCTATACTGCTATGTTGTATGAAGTGATGCAGCTCTAGTGCGCCGATGGAGCTTTTCGGCGAGCGGCGGAGCGTTTGAGTGATGGAAAGCAGGGAAAGCATTGCAGCAAAAGCGCAGTTATCGCAGGGTCGTGATCTTCGTCGCTATCTTGCTCGTCGTCTTCGCTGCTGCTGCGGCGGCGTATTTTTTCAGCGGCGGTCTTGTGCGCCGCACGGCGGCGGATGGCATGATCGCAGGGCGCTCGGAGGTGCATGTGATGATCCTCGGCGTCGATAAGCGAAAGGACGATGTGGGGCGCAGCGATACGCTGATGGTCGCGACGGTCGATCCCGAGAGGGGGACAGCCGCGCTTCTCTCGATTCCGCGCGATACGCGCGTCGCCATCGAGGGGGCGGGTTACGACAAGATCAATGCCGCTTATGCTTACGGCGGGTACGAGCTGACGAAGAATACGCTTGAGCAGCTGCTCGATGTGCCGATGGACTACTATATTCTCATCGACGTACATGCTTTCGAGCGCATCATTGACGCTTTGGACGGCATCGACATCGACGTGGAGAAGCGCATGTATTACGAGGACCCTTGGGACGACGACGGCGGACTTGTCATCGACATTGATCCGGGGATGCAGCACATGACGGGGGAGAAGGCGATTCAATATGTGCGCTACCGCGACGCGGAGGGCGATATCGGGCGCATTCGCCGCCAGCAGCGATTCATGCGTGCGGTTTTGCAGAAGGTGACTGCGCCCGAGGTCTTCGCGAAGCTGCCCGAGATCGTGGGCGAGGTGGCGAAGAGCGTCCAGACTGACCTCAGTGTGGGCGATATGATCGAGTTCCTGCAAGTGATGAAGAAGGTGCAGGAGGAGGGGCTGGCGGCGGAGATGGCTCCGGGCAGACCTGCATGGTACAAGGGCGTCAGCTATTGGCTTCCCGATGTCGTGGAGCTGCGCCGCATGGCGGCGCGTGCGGCGGGGGCGCCTTTTGCAGGCGAGGCGGCAGATCGCGCCGCGTCTTATGCGGCGAAGTATAAGGATGAGCTGCCCGAGGGCTTTCGCTTTGACGAGGCGGAGCGAAAGCCTTCGGGCAAGGAAGCGCCGCCGACGGACGGCGAAGCGGCAAAGGTGCAGGAGAAGCCGAAGGATGAGACGAAGCCGCCTGCGCCGAGCGAGGTCGCCGTCACGGTCATCAATTCAAGCGGCATCACGGGCGCGGGTGCGGAGGTCGCTGCGATCTTGCAGACGAAGGGCTTTGTCATCCGCAGTGTGGAGACGGGCAAGAGGAGCGACCGCGAGCAGACGACGATTATGGCAGCCGGTAAGAGCGTCGATCTCTTCTATGGTATGCCGTTCCCCTGCATTTTGATCGAGGGCGGCACGAAGGGCGAAGCGCTTGTGAATATTGGCAGAGATTATGGGAACCACGGATAAATTCAGCTGCCCATCTTCACGCATCTGCGCAAATCTGGGCGACTTCATTTTATCCGTGTTTCCTATATCAAGAGATAGAAGGATTGTTCAAATAATCGTTATTGCAGAGAGGGGGCTTTTGGTGAAGGTCATCGGTCTTGCCAAATCGTTTGGTGCAAGTGAGATTTTTCATGATGTATCGTTCGAGGTGCGCCGTGGCGAGCGCGCGGGTCTTGTCGGTGCGAACGGCGCGGGCAAGACGACGTTGATGCGCTGTCTTTTGGGCGCGGAAGAGGCGGATGCCGGCTCGGTGCAGCTCGACGACGGCGCGGTGATCGGCTATGTCGAGCAGCAGGCGGCGTTCGGCGAGGGGACGCTCTATGAGGAGTTTCGCCGCGCTTTTGCCGATGTCATCGAGCTTGCGGAGCGGAAGCGGACGCTCGAGGGGGAGATCGCGTCTGCCGACGAGGAGAAGATCGCGCTCTATGGGCGCGTCGTCGATGCGTTCGAGCGGCTCGGCGGCTATTCGTTTGAGAGCCGCATTCGCCGCGTCGCTTTCGGTCTGGGGTTTACGGAGGAAGATTTCTCGAAGGATGTGCGGCATTTCTCGGGCGGGCAGCGGACGCGAATATGCCTTGCGAAAGCGCTTTTGCGCGAGCCGGACTTCCTTTTTCTCGATGAGCCGACGAACCATCTCGACATCAAGATGATCGAGTGGCTTGAGGGTTTTCTCGCAGACTATGCGGGCGGCGTGCTTTTGATCTCGCACGACCGCTTTTTCCTCGACCGCGTGGCGACGCACATTCTTGACCTTTCGGGCGGCACGGTGACTTCGTATGCAGGCAATTATACGTATTTTCAAAAGGTGTATGCCGAGCGGCAAAAGTCGCTTCTCGCCGCCTATGAGAAGCAGCAGGAGCATATCCGCCGCACGGAGGAGTTTATCCGCCGCTACCGCGCGGGCGTCAAGGCGAAGCAGGCGCGCGGGCGCGAGAGCCGGCTGCGCCGCATGGAGCGCATCGTCCTCGCGCCGGAGAAGGCGAGTTTCAGCTACTTCGCCTTTCATCCGCCGGCGGAGTGCGCCGAGCGCGTGGCGGAGCTGGAGGATGTGACGTTTTCTTTCTCTGACCGCGCGGTGTTTTCGCATCTGTCGCTGCTCGTCCGAAGGGGCGACGGCATCGCTGTCGTCGGGCCGAACGGCGCGGGCAAGACGACGCTTCTGCGCGTGCTCTTGGGCGAGCTTGCGGCGCAGGCGGGGCGCGTGAAGATCGGCAGCCGCGTGAAGATCGGCTATTTTTCGCAGCAGCACGAGGGGCTGCATCCTGAGAATACTTTGGTCGGCGAGCTGAACTATGATTTCGGCATTGCGGAGGAAGAGGCGCGCAAGTATCTCGGCGCGTTTCTCTTCTATGGCGACGAGGTGTTTCGCCGCATCGGCGATCTTTCGGGCGGCGAGCAGGCGCGGCTGGCGTTTTTGAAGCTCATGCTGACGGGGGCAAATTTCTTCGTGCTCGACGAGCCGACGAATCATCTCGACATTCCTGCGCGAGAGGCGGTCGAAGAGGCTTTGATGGCGTTTCCCGGCACGTTTGTCGTGGTCTCGCACGACCGCTATTTCCTCGACAAGGTGGCGAATACGACGGCGGAGCTGGCGAACGGCACGCTCCGCGAGTATGAGGGGAATTACAGCTATTACCGCATGAAGAAGGAAATCGAGGAGAAGGAAGCGGCGGAAGCTGCTGCGGAAAAGGCGGGCGCGAAGGCGAAAAAGGCGGCGAAAGCGGATGCAGCTTCCGCCGCGCGGCGGGCGGCAGACGTGTCACGGACGCAGGCGGGGGCATCCGCAGGCGCGGCGGGCGGCGCAAATGCTTCTAAGACGGCGGAGGAAAGCGCCGCCAGCCGCAGGGAGCAGGAGCAGCGCCGCCTCGCTTCTCTGTCGGAGACCAGACGCACCGAGATGCTCGCACGCGCCGAGGCGGAGATCGCTATGGCGGAGGCGGAACTCAAGGGGCTTGAGTTCGAGATGAATCAGCCCGAGGTGCAGGGCGATCCCGAAAAGAGCGCGGAGATCGCCGCGCTCTATGCGGCGAAGGAGCAGGAGATCGAGGAGCGCTACGCACGCTGGGAAGCGCTCGCCGAGTAGCGCGGCGTACAGTGTGCCGCGCAGGAAAAGAGCCGCCAGACGGCAGGAGGTGCAGCATGGAAACGCTCGAAGGGACGGCGGAAGGCGTCGTCTTTGCCGCGCCCGAGGGGGGCTTTACGGTCTTTCGCCTGCGCCCTTCGGGGCGGCGCGGTCTCGTGACGGTGACGATGAATGCGCCCGCGCCGCTCGTGGGGCAGGAGCTGACGCTTTCGGGCGAGTGGGTGCGTCATCCGCGCTTCGGCGAGCAGTTCAAGGCGTCGTCGTTTCGCGTCTCGGCGCCGACGAGCCTCGCGGGAATCGAGCGCTTCCTCGCGTCGGGCGCGATCGCGGGCGTCGGCGAGGCGATGGCGCATCGTCTCGTGCAGAGGTTCGGCAAGGAGACGTTGGAGATCATTGAGAAGAAGCCTTCGCGTCTGACGGAGGTCGCGGGCGTCGGCAAGAGGACGGCGGCGAAGATCCACGCATCTTATATGGAGAAAGAGGAGCTTAGGGAGATCATGCTGTGGCTTGAGATGCACGGCGTGTCGGGCGCGTATGCGGCGCGTATCTTCGAGGTATACAGCTCGTTTGCCATCGAGGTCATGGAGAAGCATCCGTATCGTCTGGCGCGTGATGTCGCGGGCATCGGCTTTTTGACGGCGGATGCGATTGCGAGGAGCGCGGGAATCACTGAGGACAGCCGAGAGCGTATCGAGGCGGGAATCGGTCATGCGCTCCTCACCGTCTCGCAGCAGGGGCATTGCTGCATCCCTGCGCCCGTTTTGACGGAGCGTGCGGCGAAGCTCCTCGGCACGCCGACGGAGGAGGTGCGCGCGGTCTTGAAGGAGGCGCTCGCCGCCGAAAGGCTCGCCGCCGAGGATGTCGGCGCAGATACGCTCGTCTATCCGCCGTGGCTCTATCGCGCGGAGAAGCGCACGGCAGAGATCTTGTTCTTTTTGCAGCAGAAGGCGGCGGTGCTTTCTAGCGAGAAGGCTGCTGCCATCGTCGCTGACTGGGAGCGGACGGCGGCGATCACGCTTGCCAGGGAGCAGCGGGAAGCGGTCGCCGCCGTGCTCGATCATGCGGTGTTCGTGCTGACGGGCGGTCCCGGCACGGGGAAGACGACGGTCGTGCGCGGTATGATCGCGGTTCTTGAAAGTCAAGGGCTCTCGGTACTCCTCGGTGCACCGACGGGGCGTGCGGCGAAGCGGCTCGCAGAGGCGACGGGGCGCAGGGCGGAGACGGTGCATCGTCTGTTGGGCGCACAGGGCGGCTCTGCCCCCGACGGCTCGCCCCTCTTCGAGAAGGACGCCGATGATCCGCTGGATGCCGACGCGATCATTCTCGACGAGGTGTCGATGATGGATATTGTGCTCATGGAGCATTTTCTCGATGCTGTGCCGGAGGGTGCGCGTGTCATCTTGGTCGGCGATGTCGATCAGCTGCCCGCCGTCGGCCCCGGGGCGGTCTTGAAGGATATTCTGCGCTCGGGCGCGGCTCCGAGCGTGCGCCTGACGGAGGTGTTCCGTCAGAGCGGCGAGGGTACGATCGTCTTGAACGCACATGCGATCAATCGCGGGCGTATGCCGCAGTTTTCGGCGGGCGGGGATTTCGAGTTTTTGGAGATACCCGATGAGGAAGCGGCGGCGCGGCGCATTGTCGCGCTCTGCCGCGATGAACTGCCGCGCGAGGGCTTTCGCTCTTTGACGGATGTGCAGGTGCTCTCGCCCATGCACCGCACGCCGTGCGGCGTTGACAATCTGAACCGTCTCTTGCAGGCGGCGCTCAATCCGCCCGCGCCCGAAAAGGCGGAGTTTCGGAACAGTATGCAGGTCTTTCGCAGCGGCGACAAGGTCATGCAGACGAAGAACGACTACACGAAGGGCGTCTTTAACGGCGATATCGGCTTCATCGCGGAAGTCTCGGCAGACGGCGTCAAAGTACGCTATTCTGAGGAGCTGACGGCGGACTACGCGCCGAATGAGCTTCGGATGCTGACGCTTGCTTACGCGATGAGCGTGCACAAGAGCCAGGGCAGCGAGTACCCTGTGATCGTGCTGCCGCTCGTCGCGGCGCATCATATCATGCTGCAGCGGAATCTTCTCTATACGGCGGTGACGCGTGCGCGGCAGAAGGTCGTGCTGCTCGGCTCGAAAGCGGCGGTCTTTACGGCGGTATCGAACGACAAGACGCGGCGGCGCTACACGCTGCTCGCCGAGAGACTCGCAGGCGCGGGCGGCGAAAGCCCGCTGCTCTCGTGAGGTGCGCCGCGCATCTCGCCGCTCTCGGTGACGCTCTCGCGTCCATCGTCTTTCCCACGCACTGTCCGGCGTGCGGCGCGTATGTCGAGGAGCGCGGCGGCTGGTGCGCTCCTTGTCTTTCGCGCACGGTGCAGCCCCATCGTCTTGCGGTCAGCACTGAAGCCTGCGCCGCGCTCGACGGCGCATGGGCGGTCGGCTCGTATGCGGGTGCGCTCGGGAAGCTGATCCGCGATCTGAAGTATCGCGGCAGGCGCGGCGCGCTGCCCTATATCCATGCGGCGCTTCTTGCGGCGAAATTGCCGCAGGAGATCGTATCTGCCGATCTCGCCGTATGCGTGCCGCTTCATGCGGAGCGTCAGACAGAGCGCGGCTTCAATCAGGCAGAACTGATCTTTGCCGCGTGGCTCAAGGCGCAGGGCATTTCTCTTTCGGAAAGTTTGGCGAGAAGCCGCGCCACCGCGCCGCAGTACGGCTTGGGCGAGCGTGCGCGCATCGAGAACGTGCGCGGTGCATTCTCGCTCTCGCTGGCGGAAAAAGGCGGCGCACTGCTCGCAGGAAAGCGCATCCTGCTGCTCGACGATATCCTGACGACGGGGGCGACGCTCGGATCTTGCGCCGCCGTGCTGCGAAAGGCGGGCGCCGCCTCCGTGTATGCACTGGCGCTGGCGAGCGATCGAAGCTAGGAAGCGCGGATGCAATGAAGCCGCGAAAAAAGGGTCTTTGCACAAGCCGATTGATTTGTGTAAAGACCCTTTTGTTTTCCGTGCATGATCGGATGGTTTTAAGGAAGCGCCGATACATTCAGCCGCCCATCTTCATACGTGCGAGAGACGTCATTTATCAGCGGTTGTTTAAGAAGAGGAGCAGACCGTCCGTGATGTATTTGTAAATCTCCACCGAATCGCTGGAATATATGCCGGAAGCATCGCGAATAAATACACCGCTGCTGTTTCCGCTGCTCATGCCTTGGTTTTCCATGCGGCTGTAGTCGGCGGAAAACTTGCGGTAGGCGTATGGCTCGTCGCCGGAAGCTGCGTTGTACATGGCGAAGATGCCCGTGGACGCATCGTAGGAGAAAGCGACCCACTCGTCATCGTCGTAGTCGTCGATGAGCATGTAGCGGTTGCCGCAGAACGGTGGAGCGGAGGTCATCGGCGACTTTTTGAGGACGAAATCGCGCAGGCTGCCGTCGCCCGGGACGGTCGACGTGTAGCTGGCGGGAGATGCTGCGATCGCATTGCCCCCTTCGTCGTCGAAGATTTCCAATGCGTCGGTGATGTAGCGGTCGAGCGTCCATGTAGCGCCGATATGGGAGATGTAGGCGCTGTATATGCCGTCGGGGCCTTTTTTGTAGATCGTGCTGTCGATGACCTGTCCGTTCATCAGCTCGTCCACCAAAAGCTCATCATATTCGAGAAACATCAGACGTTGGTACGGTCCCGCATGGTTGTAAAGCGTGAAGGTATCGCTCGCCTCATCATAGTCGAAGTACGCATCCCACCCCGACTGCGCCCAGTCTTCAATCCAGTATTCGCCGCGCGGACCGGAGCCAATGAGAGCCTGCGGCGGCATGTACTTCGTCAGCGTGTAGCTTCTGCCGTCGCTCGTATAGGATATGTCGGTTTGGTCAAGGTCGTAGCGCGCCGCCTGCACAGGCGTATTTGCCGTGAGGAGAAGAACGGCGCAGAAAAAGGTGCAAAGCACAGCCTTCAGAAGAGAGGGGGCGGTGGGGTTCATAAAAAGTCCTCCTTAATTTGTCATTTGTCGTTGTGCTGCCATGACCGCATACGAGACGCAGGCGCGGGAGAGGAAATCCTTGCGTCGATCCAAGCGCTCAACGCATAAGACGCTCTCGCCTCCGGCAGTCCAAACTTTGGGCGGGGATTCTTCGTTTTGAGGTTGGGGCTGAGCGTTTATCGGCAGCATCTTTTGCTGTTTATGATATCTTGCGCAGAGGGTTTCGTCAAAGCGTATCGCTGCTTGTGCCTACCCTTTCGCCACATGCGTATAGAACAGAGCGACGCCGAGGCTGTAGCCTGTGACCATGAGGATCGCCATAGGCATCGCCGTATGGTCGCCGGCGATGCCGACGAGCGGCATCATGACGCCGCCGAGCACCATAGAGAAGAAGCCGATGAGCGCGGATGCTGCGCCGGCGTTCTTGCCTTGGCGCGAGAGCGCGAGCGAAAAGCTCGCCGTGCCCATGACGGAGAGCGGTACGACGGTGACGAAGAGCAGGACGATGATGAGCGCGAGCGGCGCGGAGCCTGTACTGAAAGCGGCGAGGAGCAGTATGCTGCCGATGAGCGGCACGAAGAGCGAGGCTTTGAGCATCGTGATGTCTTTGACGCGTCCTGCAAGGCGAGCGGGCAGAAGCCCCGCGAAGAAAAGCCCTGCGCCGATGCCGCCGAAGATCAGGCTGTAGCTTTGCGCCGAAACGCCATAGATGTTCTGAAAGACGAAGGAAGAGCCGGCGATGTACGAAAAGAACGCGCCGAACACGAAACACTGCACCAAACAGTGCCCGAAGAAGTAGCGGTCGCGAAGCAGTGCGGGAAAGGTGCGAAAGCTCGCCGTCATACTCTCCTGCCGCTCCTCTTTCGCCAAGGTTTCCTGCGTCTTGAGCGTCCAGAGCGCAAGGATGACGCCGATGGCGGCAAGCACGGCGAAGATGAAGCGCCACGAGGAAAAGATGAGGATTTGACCGCCGAGGACGGGCGCGAGGATCGGCGCAAGGCCGTTCACGAGCATGAGGATGGATAAAAAGCGCGTGAGCTCGACGCCTTGTGCGACGTCACGCGCGATGGCGCGCGCGATGACGATGCCGCTCGCGCCGGCAAAGCCTTGCAAAAAGCGAAGCGCGAGAAACGGCTCAATGGCTCTTGCGAAGAAGCAGCCCGCCGAGACGAGGGCAAAGACGATCATGCCGAAGAAGAGCGGCGCTTTGCGCCCGTACATGTCGCTCAAAGGCCCGAGGAATATCTGCCCGATCGCCATGCCGAGCATCGTCATCGTCAGGGTCAGCTGCGTCGCTGAAGTCGAGGCGGAAAACTCCGACGAGAGCGCAGGCAGCGCGGGCAGGTACATGTCGGTCGCCAACGGCGCCATAGCGGACATTATACCTAAAAAGGCGATTAAAAGAACACGGCTCTTTTTTGTCATTTGCATGAAAACACTTCTTTCTTACGCGTTTCTCATGAAAATGCAATATTGTAGAAAAGTCCTAGCAGTCTTGAGAGAAACGAGGCGTATGCAATTTTCCGCTTGACGAAACCATTCTCTCAAAGTATAATAAAAAGCAAGAAGAGAGGCTCCGTCGGACTTCCAAATGAGGAATACGGCGGAAGCGTAAGGAACGCCCTCCGCCATTGGGGACAACAATCGGGTGGAGCTGATGATCGGAACTGACTCGGGAAGCGTGCGGTACGTTCGTACAAATCGATGGCTTTCAGCAGCCGCACCTTTCGCAGCCTGCGAAAGGTGCACGATGCACACAGCACGGATCAAGCCGTTCTTGGTACCCTTGGGGAGGGCGTCCCATCCAAGACCTCATCCCTTCATTTGCGCCGCATACTGCGGCGCTTTTTTTGTGCGTGCGTTACTTCTCTTCGCGGTAAAGGCGTGCGATTTCGCGCTTGGCGATCTTGCCGGTCGAGGTGCGCGGCATCTCGGGGATCCGGCAAAATTCGCGCGGCACCTTGTAGACGGCGAGATTCTTTTGCAGGAATTTCTTCAGGGTGCGCATATCGACTTCTTCGTTTTTCTTTACCGTATAGTAGCAGCCGCCCGCCTGTCCGCGAAGAGGATCGGGGATGGCGATGACGGCGGCGTCTTCGATGCCGGGGAAGGCGTAGACCAGCTCTTCGATTTCGCGCGGATAGACGTTTTCGCCCATGCTGATGATCATGTCCTTGATGCGGTCAACGATGTAGACGAAGCCGTCCTCGTCCATGCGTGCGATGTCGCCCGTGTGCAGCCAGCCGTCCTGTATGGTGCGTGCCGTCGCCTCGTCCTGGTGCCAGTAGCCTTTCATGACGGTCGGTCCCTTGACGAGCAGCTCGCCCGTCGTGCCGCGCGGCAGTTCTTTGCCGTCTTCGTCTGCGATGATGACGGCAAGCCCTTTCAAGGGTACGCCGATGGAGCCGGGGCGGTAGTGGCGCGGCGAGTCCATCGTGACGACGGGCGAGGCTTCGGAGAGCCCGTAGACTTCGTAAATCGTCAGACCGAACTTCTCGCGGTAGGCGTTGGCGATTTCCTGCGGCAGCGCCGTGCCGCCGATGCCCGTCAAGCGCAGGCTCTTCAAGTCGGCTTCTTCCGCCTGCCGCGTGAGGATGGCGCAGACGGACGGCACGGCGTACATGACGGTGACGCTTTCTTCGCGGATGGCGCGGATCGTCTCCTTTGGCATGAAGCCGTTGACGATGACGATTGTGCCGCCGGCGGTGAGCGTCGCGAGGACGGAGCATGTCCAAGCGAAGCAGTGATACATCGGCAGGACGCATAGCACTTTGTCATCGGATGTGATGGCGTGGTGTTCCATGACCTGCTGCGCATTGACGCGCTGGTTTTTGTGGCTGAGCACAGCGCCCTTGGGAGCGCCCGTCGTGCCTGATGTGTAGATGATGACGCAGGGATTTTCTTCGGAAAAGACATTGGCGAGTTTCGGCGCGGGCATGGCGCTCGCGGGCTTTAAGACATCCGAGAGCGGCAGTTGGCAAAGCTCGCCGCCGTAGCCTTGCTGTCCTAAGTGGGATTCGAGCGGCAGTTCTTTTTCCGTCACGAGATGACGCACGTCGGCGTCCTTGATGATGTAGGCGGCTTCGCGCACGCTGAGCTGGTAGTTGAGCGGCACGGCGACGGCGCCGAGAGAGTTCACTGCGAGGTAGGCGATGAGAAGTTCGGCGCGGTTATGGGAAAAGAGTGCGACGTGATCGTGCGCACGGATGCCTGCGGCATAGAAGCGGTCGCGTGAGGCGCGAAGGGCTTCCCGCAGCTCGTCGTAGGTGATGCGGCGGCCTCGGTCGATGACGGCGATATCCTCGCCGCGCCCGTTTTTCAGAATCTCATGGAGTAGCATGGAACACATCCTTTTATCTCTTTCAAAACATTGCTCATAGCTGAATTTTAAGGCGTAAAGGTCTGCAAGTCAACCGAAATTCTCCGCGCTTCCTTGACAAAACAGGGGTTCAATGCTAAATTTAAGATAGTATTAACTTATGCCTTGGATAGTGGATGTTTATGCTTGTATCAAGGTGTGCGAAAAGGGGAGTGCGATATGAGGAAAATCTTTGCCTTGCTGCTGGCGGCGGTCATAGCGATCGCAGCGGCGGGGTGTACGACGAGCGGACAGGATAAGAGCAAGGTCGGCAGCGCGGAGCCGGGATCGGGCAATCGTAAGATCACGATGGGCTACTCACAGATCGGCGCACAGTCGACGTGGCGTGCGGCGCATACGGCGTCGATCAAGCAGGCGGCGGAGGATGCCGGCATCGATCTGCAGTTTTCCAATGCGGAACTCAAGCAGGAGAATCAAATCCGAGCGATTCGCTCCTTCATCGCACAGAAGGTTGACATCATCGCCTTTTCTCCCATCGTGGCGACGGGCTGGGATGAGGTGCTGAAGGAAGCGAAGGAAGCGAAGATCCCCGTGATCGTCGTTGACCGCGATCTTCAAACGAACGATGAGAGCCTCTATGTCATGCGCATCGGCACGGATTCTGTGCGCGAAGGCCGCGAAGCGTTCCGCTGGCTCGATGGCTACATGCACGAAAAAGGGAAAACGCCGCGCGACGGCGGTGCGAAGTTCAACATCGCTGAGATCAAAGGACCGACGGGAGCATCCGTCGTCGAGCGACGCGATACGGGTTTTCGCGATGAAATGACGTCGTCGCCGAACAAGGACAGATACGAGATCCTCGTCGCGCAGAATTCGACGTTCCAGAAGGACGGCGGCAGGCAGGTCATGACGGAGATGCTCAAGCGCTATCGCGACAAGATCGATATTCTCTTCGCGCAGAACGACGACATGGCGCTCGGCGCGATCGAAGCGATTGAAGCGGCAGGCTTGAAGCCCGGGCAGGATATCGTGATCGTTTCGTGCGACGGCACGCGCACGATCTTCCAGGCGATGATCGAGGGCAAGAGCAACTGCACCGTCGAGGGCAACCCGCTGCAGGGACCGCTCCTCATGGAGATGGCGAAGAAGGTCTTGGCGGGTGAAAAGGTCGAGCGCACCGTCTTTGTCAAGGACAGCGTCTATCCCGCAGACATCGCGTCGATCGCGATACAGGAAAGGAAATATTGATGGGAGGGGCTGTCGCACATGCATTGCTGTGCAACAGCCCCTTTTCGTTGAAAACGGAAAGGAAAATGTGATATAGTGGCAGCTAAGGAAAGATGTTTGAAGGAGGCGGCATGATGGCAACAGATGCAATCACGGATGAAATGGTCGTGCGACGTGTTGATGCGGCGGTGCGTATTGCGCTTGAGAAGAACAAGGCTATGGGGCTGCCAAGCATCGTCTATGATCGCAAGACGCAGAAAATCTATGAACTGAGAAGCGATGGCACGCGCGTCCCCGTGGCGGAGCGTGCGCGGAAGGGGCGTTATGGTGAGCAGCACGCGGAAGAATCCTGAAAGAGTGCGATGACTGGAGAAGGAAAAATATTGAGATTTTGACAGGGATTCTGAATATGGAGCGGAAAAACTTGAATCATCGCATGTAGTTTGCATGAGAAAGCCAA
>NZ_JBQNBV010000054.1:0-12721 GCF_052169755.1 Selenomonas sp.
AAAAAGACTTCGAAGAGGCCAGTTTTGAAGAAGGCATGGAACGTGGCATGGAGCGCGGCATGGAACGTGGACGTGAACAGGGGAAAGTCGATATTGTTTTGGAGATGCTGCGTGACAAGCTGCCGCTTGAGACGATTGCACGCATATCGAAGTTCTCCACGGAGCGCGTGCAGGAACTTGGCAGAATGCACAGCTTGCTTTGATCCGACAGCGTGAAGTTCGGAGCGGAGTCCTTCTTCGGCAGCAACGGCACGGAAACCCTGCCCGAGTATACTGTCCTTTTAAGAAAGAGAATGGTTGCCAATACGAGAAAAAGTTGATACAATGAATAAGGCGATGGATGGTTTCATCTATTGCCTTATTTAAATTTTGTTTGGGGAAGAGGTCATGCTTGATGCTGACGAAGAAGCGAAGGATGTTTGATTTTCGTACGATCTTATATCTGAATATCTTGCTGATGTTCTTCTTGATCGTTTCCGGATCAGAGGCTGTGCTGCTGTGTTCCTTCGTGCTTTCTGCCGTCGTTTTGGCGGATACGGGCGCATGGCGGCGGACAGTGAAGTACAGCGTTGGTTTTGCGGCTCTCGCGGCGGTGCAGTATGCGCTTGGCATGACGCTTGCGATGGGGGTGCAAAATGCCGTCGTATTCTTGGTACAGATGGTGCTTTTCCTCGCTTTGCGCGTGTATCCTTTCGTCGGACTCGGATTTGCGCTGAAGGAGGGAAAGAATATCGCGGAGATCACGACGGCGCTCGATCGACTGCATCTGCATCGAGGCGTTGTCTTGAGCATCGTCGTGATGATCCGCTATCTGCCGGCGATGGCAGCGGATTTTCGCGTCATCCTTGATGCTATGCGTCTGCGCGGCATTCCGATCTCGCTGAAGTTCGTCGCGCTCCATCCGATGAAGGCAATCGAGTACCTGATCGTGCCGATGCTGTTCCGCAGCGAGAAGATCACGGAGGAGTTCTCGGGCGCGGCTCTCGTCAAGGGCTATGCGTTCGGTACGCGGCGCACGTCGTACTTCGATGTGCGTCTGGCGGCGAAGGATGCGGCGATGCTTGCCGCTTCAACAGCTTCGCTCGTTTTATGTGCGTTCGTATGAGGGAAATCGTATGATTGATCTGCAAAATGTTGGCTTTCAATATAAGGAACAGGGACGGCGGAGCATCTGCGGCAACACTTGCACGATTCGTCGCGGGGAGCTCGTCGTCGTTGCGGGTGAGAGTGGCTGCGGCAAGTCGACGCTCCTGCGCTCGATCAACGGGCTTTGTCCGCACTTTTACGAGGGGGAGACGGCGGGCAAGGTGATGCTTGACGGCAAGGACTGCCGCGATATGCGTATCGGCGACATCTCTCGCATGGCGGCGACGGTGTTTCAGAATCCCGACAATCAGTTTTTTACCCTCGATGTCTTGTCCGATCTCGTGTTTTCGTGTGAGAATTTCGGCGTTGAGCCGGAAGAGATTGAGCGTCGTCTGCGCTCTGTCACGGAAATGCTGCGGCTCGACCGCTTCTTGGGGCGCAGACTTTCTGCGCTTTCGGGCGGGGAAAAGCAGCGAATCGCGATCGCTTCGGCATTGATGCTCAAGACGGATGTTCTGCTCATGGACGAGCCATCGGCAAATCTCGATTATCCATCGATCGAGGAGCTTCACGATCTGCTTGTCTTGCTCAAGGCGCATGGCTGCACGATTGTCGTTGCCGAGCATCGTCTGTACTATCTCTGCGGCATCGCGGATCGACTGCTGCTCATGCAGGATGGCACGATTCATCGTGTGTACGAGGGGGCGGCGCTATCGGCGCTGACGAACGAAGCGCTGCATGAGGCGGGTGTGCGCGGCGTCGATCTCTTCGGCGAGACGGGCGCTGTGCAGCCGCCTGCAAAGAGGACGGCTGCGCCGCTCTTGTCGCTTGCAGAGATTTCCTTCGGCTATGCGCAGGGCAAGGATGTATTGCAGGGACTTTCTCTGGACATCTATGCAGGCGACCGCGTCGCTCTCCTGGGGCGAAACGGCTGCGGCAAATCAACGCTCGCGAAGGTGATCTGCGGTCTTCTCAAGGAGCGTGCAGGCGAGGTTCGCGCGGCGGGTGAAGCGATCCCCGGCGGCAAACGCTACCGCGCCGTCAGCTATGTGATGCAGAATGTGGATTTTCAGCTTTTTGGTTCGAGTGTCTACAACGATCTCCTGCTTGGCTCAGAAGCTGTGGCGGATATCGACGAGCGCATCCATAAGACGCTGGCGGATTTTCGCCTCACGCCCTGGCTCGATGAGCATCCGACGCGGCTCTCGATGGGGCAGAAGCAGCGGCTCGTCATCGCCGGCGCGTGCCTGTTGGGCAAGCGCGTCGGCATCTTCGACGAGCCGACGAGCGGTCTTGACTATCGCAATATGCGAACGGTCTGCTCGCTGATCCGTGAATTTACGGGGGAGGAGCGCGCGGCTGTCATCATCACGCACGATGTGGAGTTTATCATGAACTCGTGCAATCGCGTCGTCTTGCTTGAGGACGGACGGATTGCCGAGGATTTTCCCTTGGGTGAGGACGGGGCGCTCAAGCGCGTGTTTACGGAGCGGCTGCGGCGTTTTGGCGAATGAATGGAAGTTTGGAGGAGAAATAAATGAACGCATGGAAAATCAGTGATTTTGTTCTGATCGGTATCTTGGCGGCGGTCTATGGCGTACTTGTCATGGGCATCGGTGCGCTCACCGTGCTGATGGCGCCGATGATGCACGCACTGAGTCCCGCCGTCATCGGTGTACTGCTCGGTACGATCGTACTTTTCGTCGTGAAGAAGATCCCGAAGTTCGGCGCACTGACGTTGTTCATCGGTATCAGCACGGCGCTCTTCGCGGGCTTTTCGGGCATGATGTATGTGCCGTTCGTCGGTACGGTCACGGCGACGGCTTTCGTCGTCGATCTCGTCGTCCATCGGCTCGGCTGCAAGACGCCGGTCTTGGCGGTCGGCTACGGTTTGATTCAGAGTGCCTACGTTTTTGGCGGTGCGATCCCGTTGCTGTTCTTTTTGGAGCAGAATATGGAGAAGTGGCAGGCGGCGGGCATGGATATGCAGTTCATCGAGCGGATGGTCGCACACAGTACGGGCTGGTTCTTGCTGGCAGGCATGGCAATCGCTTTCGCGGGCGGCTTCATCGGCATTTATCTAGGCAAGCGAGTATTGAAGAAGCATTTGAAGGAGCTGGCGTAATTTTAGAATGCAAAAAGCGCTGCTGCATGGAACGGCTTTGTTCCGCGCAGCAGCGCTTTTGTGTGCTTATACGATGCGCAATTCTTTGAGGAATGCTCGACATGCCTCGTCTTCCGTGGCGAAGGTGCGGCGCATGGTGATTTGGTTGCGCTCGACGATATGGATGGCGTTGGCGGGGCTTGTGCGGATGCACAGATAGGATTCGGCGAGCGGCTCGTCGTTTGCTGTGAGGGAGTAGTGCGACTTTGGCACGTTATGCCGCTTGAGAATCGGCTCCAGATCGCGCACGGTCATCGCTTTCCACCTCCTCTAAGAACGGTTCTGCGCCGTCGAGCAGGTTTGAGATGCGGTCGGGCAGCTTGTACTGGATGCCGCCGCCCGCTTGACCGAACCACGGGGCGATTTTGCCTTTTTCGACGCCCTCGATGTTTCTGCATACGATGTAGGTATGGAAGTCGCTTTCATCGGTCGTCGTGGGCAGCGCACGCTGCTCGAAGGGCGTGCCTGCGGGCGAGACGTAGCGTCCCGTCGCTGCGCCGTAGCGCGTCAGTATGACGCTTCCTGCACGCAGGGTGATCGTGGCGATGTGCCCGACGGCGCCGTCATTGGCGGGATAGATAGGGCGGCCGTTGTCTGCATAGAAGCGCGAGGCGCCCTCTTTGCCGATGGTGTAGGGGAGCGACTGCTCTGCGGCAAGTTCAGCGAGGAACGCATCGCTCGGTGCAAGGAAGTTCCGGCGCATTTGCTCATGCTCGGACGGCTCTTCCGTGTTGGCAGGAGTGCGTGGTTGCGCAGCTTTTCTGCGTTTTTCGGCGATGAGATGAATCGCGTGGATGGTGAGGCTGCGCTCGGGTGTGACGTAGAAGGCGAGCTTGCCGTCTGTTCCTGCATAGATATACGCGCAGGTCGGCGGCGCTCTGTGATCGACGAGGGGGGCGGGCAGTGTGCCGTAGGCTGCTTCAAGGTCAGCGCGGCTGCTGCCGATATGGATGGCGCGTGCAGTCGTGATGCCGGTGTCTGCGTCGTCGCTTTGCGTATCGTACAGGTCGTCGCTTGGCGCGCCGATCATCACGTCATAGACGCGGTCCTCCGCCAGATCGAAGCGAACGTGCAGGGTATTGCCGTAGTCACAGGTGCGAAGCGGAATGACTGCGCCGTTTAAGAACCCCTGCGCCCCGTCTCGGATGCGTACGGGAGCTCCGTAGATGCGCTCGACATCGGCAGATGTATCGCCGAGATGAATGCCGCCGAGCGTCAGATCATCCGCGTCAAGCTCTGCCGCAGAAGCGCAGATGGGAAGAAGAAACAGGCAGAGGAGCAGCAGTGCGATGGATTTAGTTTTCATAAGACACCTCTCTGTCGTTGTGAAGAAATATGGAAAATTTTTAAAAAGCGCTTCCTTTACGCGCCATCAATGAGCGGCAAAGTGCAGGCAGGCGATCTTGTCGTTGCAGTTGTTGTTCCACCACGGAATCACGGAGAGAGCGCCAAACAAGCCCCAGCGACGGCGGAATCCTTCGTAGAAAGTTTGCTCCTTGAGGAAAGTGATGGCGGGATGGAGTTTTTCGATTTCCTTGCCGCTCTTTACGCCCCATTGGAAAGGGGCTTTTTTTGTGTCTACGGAGTCGTGGCGTTTTTGCTGACCGATGATGAAGGGCGGCATGATCTCGATGAGCATGGATGCGTCGGCGAAGGATTCGGCGAGCATGGAAAAGAGTCGGCGCATTTCTTCTTCCGTGAAGTACATGGCGGCGCCCTCCAGAAGGATGAGGACGGGGCGGCCTGTATGCTCGACTTTTTGAACCCAGTCGGAGTCGAAAACAGAAGCAGCGATTTCGTGTACGCGCGGATTTTCTTCTGCGAGCAGGTTTTGTCGCAAGCTCATGACGTCGGGCAAATCGAGGTTGTACCAGTCGATTCGCTCGTTGTCTACGCGATAAAAACGAGTGTCAAGACCACAGGCGAGATTGATGCAGACTGCATCGGGGTGCTTTTCGATGAATGCCCTCGTTTCATGGTCGAGAATGTAACTGCGCACGGCGACCCCTGTTTGCGAGTGCTTGGCACGGGCGAATTTGGCGAAGTCGTAGTCGATCTGCTCGACGAGCTGCACCGCGAATTCGTCTTGAATCAGCCCATTCGCACGCTTCGTTTCCACTGCCCGCGCCCACAGCGGAATGAGCAAGGTTTCCGCAACCCCGCTGAGTTTTGTTTTCATAAAAGCCCTCCTTATGAATAATTGATATAGAATCTCAACATCTATGAACATATTATGATGTTTGTTCATCTATGTCAAGAGGGCGTTTATGAGCGATGGATGGGATACATGCGCACTTTCTCTGCTCACTACTTATAGGGCATCATAAAAGCTATTACCTATACAGGTGCGATTCTATGAGCGTTTAGTCTGTTTTTTAGAATAAAATGACGTTTTATATGTAAAAATAGACGATTTTATAAAATAAATAACAAAAATATTGAAAATAGGAAATCTTGATGATAGAATAAGATTGTAGCAAAGGAGGTGCCTATGTACTATACAGAAATCATAAAAATCATAGAATCAGGAATGCGAAAGGATCCGGTCAAAGTCGCCAGTTATTCCCGTCTCCTTGCAAAGAAGATGGAGGCTGACGGGGAAAACATGGGGAGCATACGTATTCTGTCTGCATTGAATCGTGTGGGCGGAAGTCAGGCAGTTATGGACACATTGATAACGTTGCCAGTAGATCAGGAAAGCCGCCTCGATATTGCGGAGATCGACTATGCGCCATCTGTTGATCATATTATTCTCAGCAAATCGGTTCAGGCAGCGTTGGATGACTTCAGGAATACAATCCAAAGTAAAAATAAAATGATATCCATGGGGTTGAATCTCCGGACAACACTGATCCTTTACGGACCTCCTGGCTGTGGGAAGACAAGCGCAGCAAAATACCTTGCTTCGGAGTTAAAGCTTCCTCTTGTCACAGCACGATTTGACACGCTCATATCATCACTGCTCGGGAATACGGCGAAGAACATTCATCGCATTTTTTCATACGCAAAAAAACAGCCATGCATTCTATTCCTTGATGAATTTGATGCGATTGCAAAGGCCAGAGATGACGTACATGAGCTCGGTGAGCTTAAACGGGTGGTGAACAGTCTCCTACAGAACATCGATGATTTCTCGCAGGAGGGCATACTCCTCGCGGCGACGAATCACGCAGGTATGCTCGATAAAGCAGTTTGGCGGCGGTTTCAGACCGTCATTGAACTTCCTGTGCCGGAGCGTGATGAAATCCGCAGATTTATCAGGCAATTTTCTGAGATTGTGGATGATTCGAGTATTACCGATTCACAGTGGAAACACATACTGGGAACAATGGCAGGGCTATCATATTCCGACATCAAGGATATCGTTCAAAACATGCTGAAAAAGGCTGTGCTTCATCAAAAAGAAGAGATCGGAATACTGGATTACGTTATGGAAGTATTTCTGTTCAAAAATCATGGGAACTATAGCCAGTATGACATGATACAGTATCTGAACGAGCATGGTGTGACACAGAAAGTGATCGGTGCTCACTTTGGGATTTCGGAGAGGCAGGTTAGAAACTACCTGGGGAAAGGAGTGTGTAAACATGGAGAGATGGCTCCCAATTAAGTTCTTTGAAAAAAGAAAAAGAGACGAACAGCGTACGGAAGGCGGTGGCAGTGCGACGATGCCGCCATGGGTATTGCAAGGTGAAGCGCTTACGCGCCGTTCCAGGCAGCTTGTGTCAAATATGTCGCGGGTTGGGGCCACCTTTGCAGCACATAAACGGGAAAAGCAAAAGCTCCCAATGGTCGTTGCGACTACGATTGTAGAGGACGCGATTGCAAAGTCACATCGTGGGCAGGTAGTCGCCCTTCTCGACAGCGATCAAAAGGCCAATGTCATCGGTATTACATCGGCTGTGCTGGGTAATGAACTTTCGTCCCCCGATACAGCAGAAGCTGACAAAGAGTCGACGAAGCCGAAAGAAACGCGGCGGCTTCTATCCGTAGTAACTACAGAAGAGCTCATCTTGAAAATCAAGTACACACTGCAGGATACACAAAATTTTGCCAAGCTGATTTCAACGATTGCAGAAATTGAGCCGTTTACAGCGCAACGTGTCGATTATAACCCAAACAATCACCTGTATCGTATCAGTCTGATCGATTATCGGGATTTGGATAAAAACACCCTGGTACAAAAAATGTTCAAGGAACAATGTGACGCACATGGGATAAAAATTGAACGGGAGATCAGATACGCTGCGGATATGAATCTGTACCGTGTATCGCTCGACAGCGCTATCGATATGGAGACAGTGCTTGGCTTTGAAGGCATATTCTCGATTGAAGAGGCGATCCCGATTCGCATGGATATGGATTCCATTGACGATACGCTCGTACCGATAGCAAAACAGCCAATAGAAGGTGAAACATATCCTGTTGTCGGTGTTCTTGACAGTGGAATCGAAAGGAACAGATACCTGGCACCATGGATTTTAATGGGAGGGGAGGCATATTATGAAGACCTCTATCAGGATAGAGGGCACGGCTCTATGGTGGCGTCCGTAATAGAATACAGCGATGAGCTCAATGGTACTAACGATACTGTAACAGCTGGTGTCATGATGATGGAGGCAGTCGTTATCCCTGATCTTCGGAAAGAAACTGTTTATCCGGAGGATATTATTGATAATGTCAGAGATGCCATTGAACGGCACAGGGACATCAAGATCTGGACGATGTCTGTCGGGACAGTTGAAGAGTGTGCTGAAAAGACGTTTTCACAATATGGTATGGCATTAGACAATATTGCTGATGAGAACAATGTACTCATTATCAAGTCTGCCGGCAACAGCACTGCTTTTTTACGAGGCGGGGAACATGAGTGCATAACAAAGATGGCGGATTCCGTCAGAGCAATCGTTGTTGGCTCCATTGCGGGAGAGAAAGGACAATATGATCTCGCTGAGGTGGATACACCGTCACCGTTTACAAGATGCGGACCGGGACCTGCTTATATCATCAAACCAGATCTTGTCGCCTACGGAGGCAATGCGGGAATACGTCCGGATGGCACGGCTACAACGACGGGGGTGAGAGTTCTCAATCGTACTGGAGTTGTTGCGCGTGCAACAGGGACGAGTTTTTCCACGCCGTGGATTGCACGCATTGCGGCAGATCTGAATCATCTCTTGGCGGGGGATTTCGACCCGTTGCTCATCAAAGCAATCATGGTTCATAATGCTGGTTATCCCGCAGGACAACGCATGAAAATGGAAGACAAAATAAATTTCATGGGGTTCGGAATGCCGCATGGAACGCGGAATATTCTGTATAACACAGAACATGAGATCACGCTGATTTTACGGGATTCACTTCTTAAAAGTCAGTTTATCAACATTTTGGAGTTCCCCTTTCCGAAGAGTTTGGTTGGTGATGATGGCTTCTATCGAGGTCAGATTACGCTTACTGTAGTTAGTTCACCAATTCTGCGTGCATCGGAAGGACCAGAATACTGCCAGTCGGATATCAGTGTAGGATTTGGAACGATGACGGGTATCAAGCAACGTGATATCACGAAAAGAACAGTCATAAACCCCTTTGGCGCAGAAAATGGAGCAAACCTACTGAGGGAAGACTATTACAGTAGAAAAGTGCTTGGTGCGACAGAGGAGAAAATATTCGCAAGAGAAAGGACACTGTTACGGTATGGAAAGAAGTTTCACCCGATCAAGAAATATGCGATTGATCTCGATGAAATGAAACCCGGAGAAAGGGAAAAGCTACTTGGGAAAGATCGCAAGTGGTATATGAAGATAGAGATGCTTTGCCGCGAAGCGATCGAAAGAGAATTCAGAGAAAATGGAGAAAAAATAGAGCAGGAGTTTTGCATTCTGCTCACGATCCGAGATCCCGAGGGAAAAGCACCCGTATATAATGAAGTAACGCAGCAGCTTCAAGATGGAGGATTTGTATATTCAGATGTGAAACTTAAGAATGAGATCTCGCAGTATGTTGTTTGATGAGATGTTAGAACCTATACTCAAACTTCGCAGATGAATCATCTTTGGCGGCTCTGAATCCTCATATCAGCAGTATCTCGATTTTGGGGCGCGTATAGATGTTATGAACTGGAAAGCGTTCTGCGTAGAGCGGCAGGAGGAGGATTACATCGCTCTTCTTGACATCGTTTCGCTTGATCTCGGATGCGTAGTTCAGCAGTTCGATAGAGGCATCTGTTCGATTGCGGCGCGTGATGTAGATGTTGTCCTTGCGATCCATAAAATCGAGGATTTCCGCATAGTGCGTAGAAAAAATCAGGCACGGTTGATACGCTCATTTTTGAAGATGTTCGTAATCATACGCACGAGCGCTTTGTTTATATAGTTCTCAAGCTCATCCACAATGAGGTAGCCGCCTGTATACTGAACTAAAAAAGCACTGTCGTTTTTGACAGTGCTTTATTCTCGCATGGAGCGGGCAATGGGAGTCGAACCCACCTCTAAAGCTTGGGAAGCTTTCATTCTACCGATGAACTATGCCCGCAAACACTACGAGATTTATTTTACCATGAAAATCCAAGAAGTCAAGCCCAAAGGGCGCAGACGGATTGGTTATTTCATGTAAGGGCGGTGCATTTTTGTCCACAAATTGGACGTTTGTGCGTATAGCTAAGGGTTACGTCTGTGCTGCAGTGCCGCTGCTGTTGAAGCCGGCGGAGGGGGAGGGCAGCGGCTTGATGACGATGTCGAGGCGGTCGCCGTTTTTGATGGGGTCGGTGAAGACGACGGGGCGGCGGTTGACGAAGATGGAGACGCTGACGCGGCTCGTGGCGGGCGGCGGCTCGAAGCCGACGGCGAGCAGGGCTTCGTTGACGGTTGTGGCTTTCTTTTCGGAGAGTTTGTAGTAGACGATGCTGCCGTCCTCAAGATAGGTGCCGGGCGATGCCTTGTGACCGTTGACTTCAAGTTCCAGGGATGCGGAAGGGATCTCGTACTCCTGATCGTTGTAGGTGATGGTGATGGCGGCCTGCAGGCGCGAGATGTCGAGGACGTCGCTGAGTTTTGGCTCGGCGGTCATCTGATATTCGATGCGGTCGCCTTCGTGGATTGGCGCGGAAATCGTCGCAGGTTCATCGTTTAGCAGGATCTCGGGCGATACGACGTACTGTGCATGGTTGTCGTTCAGCGTGTAGTGGATCTTGCGGCCTGTCGGCGGGTAGCCGGCGGCTTTTAGGGCTTCGCCCAAGGTGCGCGGCTCTTTGCTCTCGACAACGTCGTTGTCGGCGAGCAGGCGGTCGGGTTTGGCGACTTCGCCGTTGACGTAGGCGGCTTGGTGGATGCGTGTTTCTTTGCCGTTGATCTCAAGCGGGAATTCCGGCTCGACTTGCAGGACGTCGGCGAGGCGCACTTCGGGTGTCTCGCCGTTCTTGCCGTGCGCGACGGTGATGCGGCAGCCGGCTTTGACGAGGGTGTCGAGCGTCGTGTCTTCGCCGTCGAGCTTCAAGATCGCCATAGAGGGAAGCGAGCCGGGGAAGAATTTCTTCTCGCCGTTGACTGTGACCATGAGGCCGAGTCCGGGGCGGCCGTTGTATTTTTTGAGTTGGATGCCGGCATTTAAGAGTGCGTCGGAAACCGTGAGATCACGGAAGTTGAAGAGGTTGATTTCCTGCTCGTTGACGTAGACGGAGAGGAAGTGCAGCAGGTTGATCGAGGCGATCTTCAAGATGCCCAAGGGCGTGACGGCGTCGGGTCGCTGCAGTTCTGCCGGGATGCTCTCAACGCCGATGACGGTTTCGGGGTGACGCACGGCGACACGGTTTTCGGGCACGGAGAGCGCCTTTGATACGAGCGCGGGCAGCCCTGGGGTCTGCGAGCCGCCGCCGACGAGCATGACGGCCTGCGGCGAGTCGCCGTTGAGTTCGAGGACCTGGCGTGCGATGGAGTCAGCGAGGTTCTGGATATTCGGCATGATGGGACCGATGACGTCAGAGGGACCGAGGACGTATTCTGTGCCGAGGATGTCGGTGAATTTCGATTCGCGTCCGGCGGCGGAGTTGCGCTTGACGTCTTCCGCTACGTTGAAGTCGAGGAGGTATCGTTGACTGATGGCTTCGGTGATTTCGTCGCCTGCCAAGGGAACCATGCCGTAGGCGATGATCGAGCCGTTTTTCGTGATGGCGACGTCGGATGTACCTGCGCCGATGTCGACGAGTACGAGGTTCAAGTGGCGCATTGTCGGTGGAATGAGGACGTTGATGGCGGCGATTGGCTCTAAGGTCAGCGCACGCATCTCAAGTCCGACGTCCCGCAGGGCGGATTGCATGGAGTCGATGACCTGGCGGGGCAGGAAAGTCGCGATGACGGTCGCTTTGGCGGTTTTGCCGCGCTGACCGACGAGACTTTTCAGCGGGATGTCGTCGAGCGTGTATTGGATCGTGCTGTAGCCGACGCAGTAGTAGCGGCCGGGATCTTCGATGTCTTTCGAGCCGGCGAGTTTCGCCTGCGCCGCTTGTACGCCCGAGAAATCGAGGGCGCGCTGCTGCTCGTCGGTGATGACGCCGTTGATCTCGACGGATGCTTCCGCGGTCATGGTGTAGAGGGCGCGTCCGGCGGCGGCGACGGAGGCGGACTTCAATGGTCCTGTCGTCTTTTCCAGTTCGCGTTTGACTTCGCGGATGAGGTCGGCGACTTGCGGCACGTCGTGGATCTGACCGTCGAGCATGGCGCGTGTCTTGTGCTCGCGGCGCACGGTCGCTAAGATGCGCATCTGGTCGTTTTCGAGCTTTTCGGCGACGATGCCGATGATGCTGCGCGTGCCGATGTCGAGCGCGAAGATCGGCTCGCCGTGCGGCTTTTGTTTCAAAGGTTCGGCGGTTGTTTTTGCAGATGCGTCTTTTTTCGCAGCGGTGCGTTTCGTTGGTTTTTTTGCGGCAGTTTTTGCGCTTTTCGCACGTGTCGTCTTGGCGGCTGCCTTGGTGCCAGATTTCCGACCGCGCTTCTTAGGGGTGGGACTTGACGCGGTGGCTGCCGCTTTGTCCGGCGATTCTTTTGCATCCTGCGCGGCTGCAAGTGGGGCTTGCTCTTTTGTGGTTTCTTCGCCGCCCGGCAGGCTGGCTTCGGTAGGTGCAGCTTCGGAAATGACTGCTTCTGCAGCGAGGACTTCCGACTTTTCTGCTTTTGCCGAGGTCTTTCTTGTTCTAGGCATCGAATGGCTCCTTTGCTTGCTGTTCTCTTCCTTTTCCGCAGGGTGCAGGAATTTTTGCGAACGCTTTTCCTGCGGATTCTATGAGAATTTTCATCGCGGAAATGGGATTATCGAAGTTTTATAGAAGGTTAATTCTTTTATTTCGCGAATAATATAGAGGAATCCTGTTTCTGACAGGAATTTTTCTATAAATTTTTAGCGCGAAGCCCCAAGAGGTCAAGCCGAAGGCGCAGACCGATTGGTTAGGCTTCTGTAAGGGCGGCGCACAATGTCCACAAA
>NZ_JBQNBV010000055.1:0-12586 GCF_052169755.1 Selenomonas sp.
CCGATGCCGGGCTTCACGAGGTTGATGTCGCGAATGCCGAAATCGCCCGCGATGCGCTCGACCTCGGCGAGCCCCGACCGATGCGCCGCGCCCTCCTCGCGCGCGGGCGGCGCTTCCTCGGGGAAGCGCCTTTCCACTGCCTCGATGAAGTCATACGTCAGATCCTTCTCGCGCAGTCCTTCGTAAAAGGCCGCGCCGTGAAAGTCCTCCGCACCGATCAAATCATCACGCAGCACCGTGCGGCTCAGAAGCCCCGACACCGTCGAGTTCAGGCACGAACTCGCGATGAGAAAGTCCTCGTGCGTGCCGCACTTCTCCGCCACATAGGCGGGATCGGACAGGACGGCAAGCCCCGCGCTCACGCCGCGAAACTCTGCCGCATCGTTTGCAAGCTCGCGCGCAATCGCGCCCTTGCCCGTCCAGCCGTCGACGAACTGCAGCTCCTCGGGCGCATGACGCGTGAGGATGTACGTCATGGCGTTCTTGTCGATGCCCCTGCCGCGAATGATGGAAATCGTGTAGTGCGCGACGTCCGCGCCAAAGCGCCTCTTGATATAGCGCTTGAGCAAGATGCCGATGGGCGTGCCCGCGCGGGCGAGCGAGACGAGCGCGGCGGATGCTCCCTTCTCCTCGTAAATCTTCTCGGCGAGACTCGCAGCCGCATGGGCTGTGATCTCGGCGTAGCGCGAGAGCGCGTCGAAGTACGCCTTCAGGTACTTTTCCGACGGCTCATATTCCAAGGGCAGCATCTCTGAGTAATGCCTGCCCGACTGAATGAGCTTCTCCCTCTCTGGCGTCGGCAGAGGGTCGAGCTTTCCCGTGATGTCTTTCAAAAGGATCGTCACGTCGTCCTTGTGGTATGTGCTGAACATCGTCCGCTCCTTCCTCGTCATTCGTCGCGGCTCATCAGACAGACGATGTCCGTGCAGCCGCTCTCGCGCAGGGCGCGGGCGATACTCTCGACCGCCTCATGCGCTTCGTGCGCCGTGTCCGAGACGATGACGGCATGATGGTACGGACGCAGATTGTAGATGTACGTCGCGCGTGCCGCATCGTAGAAGCTTTGCACCTGCCAGCCCGCTTCGATGGGATAGCCCTCCTCGTCCGAGATGCCGATGGGGCTTCTCGTCGTCGCGTGGAAGAATACGTTCTCCCAGCCCTTCGTCTCCAAGACCTTGCCGACCATGAGCCCCGGCATCATGCATTCCTCCGTGCCGAGCACAAGGATCGATTCGTGCTTCGCCCAAGCGATGCGCTCAGCGAGGATGAGCCCCGCACCCTGCCAGAGGAGCATATAGTCGCCGATGGCGACGCCCGTACGCGGCGTCGCGTGCCTGCCGAGCGCAAGCGTGCGGTAGGGGTAGCGGCGGGAGGGCTCGCGGCAGTCCGCCGCCCCGCGCGTTTGAAACGCCGCCGCGCGTGTCTCATAGTCGCCGGGCGCAAGCTCTACGAGCGCGACGCACTCGACGCCGCACGCCAAAAGCCGCTCGCGATCCGCCGCCGTCAAGCGGTTCAGGATGGACGCCGCGACGAGCTTTTTTTCACGAAGCGCAGGCAGCTTCTCCTTCATCTGCGCAATGATATTAGAGAGCGTCCTGCCCGTCGAGATCTCATCGTCGACGAAGACGACCGTATCCGTCTCAGCGAGCTGCGCTTCGAGCGCATCGACGGCGAGGCGCTGCTCGGGCGCATGACTGTGCTCTTCCAAAAACTCGATCGTGCGCACGCCGGACGGCAATTCCTCGCGCGTCGTCTGCACGTAGAGGCACGCGTCCGCGAGCGACTTCGCAACGACGGCGCCGATGGCAGTCGCCGTCTCGGCGAAACCGATGACGAGCCTTGCCGAAGGACAGCTTGCTGCGACCTTCTCGCCGAGCGCTTTCATCATGGCGAGAGCGCGGCTCGGAGCGGCAGGTATATGCTTTCCCTGCAGGGGATTGACGAGGAGATAGCCGCGCTTTGCGTTCCTATGCCGCTTTGCCACGCGCAGCACCTCATCTGCCGTATAGTTCATCGCGTCCCTCCTCACGCCCCGAGCTGCTTCGGCGTCTCAAGATTCGCCACGCGGTAAACCCGACTGCGGTCGGGGTACTGCCACGGCTTTTCCTTGCCGAGAAGCTGACTGAGGGCGATGTCCGGCACGTTGACGCCCGTTGCGAGACACGAGAGCTGCAGCCCGCCCGACATGCGCGGATTGATTTCCAACAGGAAGTATTTTTCTCCATCACCCTTGAACTGGATGTTGATCGGCACATCCATCTGCAGAAGGTTCATCATCGTGCGGCATTTCTCGACGATCTCCTCATCGAAGCGGACTTCCGAATAGCGGTGGTTCGTCTTGAAGCGCGGAATGATGATCTCCCCGCCGGGCGTCCTCAGGCAGTCGACGCTGATCTCCTGCCCTTCGAGGTACGGCATGAGCATAAACGGCACGGAAAAGTCGTAGCCCCGGACAATCGTGCGCATCATATCCCATGTGAGCTTCATGCCGGGCTTTCGCCGCACGTCGCCCGACCGCAGAAGCGTGTCGTCGATGACGCGGAACGTCTCGGCTCCCTCGTCCTTCGTCAGCTTGCAGCAGACGCGCCGGCAATGGGGACGCAAGGTCTCGTAGGCGGCGCAGAACTCCTCGTAAGTGCCTGCAACAAGGTGCGCAGGCACGAGGGATGCGTCGCGCGCCTCGAAGAAAGCGTACGTCGCCGCCTTATCATCCAAAAGCCGCATGATCTTATAATCGCTGCCCGCCGCAAGAATCGTGCCTGCGGCGCGAAATTCCTCCATGTGGCGCGAAAGCAGCGTCAAGCCGCGTCGCGGAAAAAAGACGTCGATCTTGTTCCTCTTGCAAAACTCTAAACAATACTCCACATATTCATCGGAAACGGGAAGCGTCGGTTCCGTATGCCATTCGTCGGAAACGAGACGATAGAGCGCATTTGGATTGGCGCTTGAGCCGACGAAGGTGATCTTTCCGGGCGATCCCGCCCGCATCAGCTCGATCAGATGGTATGCCGTGCTGAACCATTGGTTGAACCATACTCGCATAAAAACTTCCCCTTACCTTTTGCTTTCGGCGGCACATGCCGCTCCATCTTCCCTGACACCGTAAATTTTCGCGAGCGTCAGCACGCGCTTCGCCCACTTGGCATGTGTCTTGACTTCATTCATGCGCGTGCCGTCCCAGCTCTTCTTCACACCCGCCTTCTCATCTTGCCAGTCGGCGATCATCTTCGCATCTTCGAAGTCGGCGCGCTCCGCTCTCAGACTGTCGAATACGAAAGGAAGCTGCGCGGGATGGATGACCGTCTTGCCGATGAAGCCGTTCAGTCGATCAAGCTCCAGCTCCCTCTTGAGTCCTCGCGCCCACGCGCCCGCAGGATCATCGCCGAAGTAGTTCCAGACCGGACCGGAGACGACGTAGTCACGCGCGAAGATGTTCAGGATGTCGATGAGGATGTCGCGCACGACGCCGACGGCATAGATGGGATGCGCAATCGAGCGGCGCACGCCGTAAAGGTTGCTGAAATCATTGCCGCCGACACGAATGTTCAAGACATATTCACGGTGCGCGTCGAAGATCGCCTTGAGTTCACCCAAGACGGCGGCGCGGCTCTTGACGTCGGCGATGGACGGACTTTCAAGAACCGGCATGAGGTAACGCTTCTTTGCCGCCCCATCATTCAACATGCGCATAAGTTCCATATACGATTCGACGTTGCCAAGATTCACCTTCGGAAGAACGTAGCCTGTCAAGACATCGCCCGCTGCGCCCACAAAGTCGAGGAAGTGCTCCATGTGATCCGCCGTGCGCACGCGCACGAAGAGTAGCGGCTTTTCGCGCCGCTCCTCCTCGTAGACTTCCTTGAGCGCCGCGAGATTCGTGCGCAGGGCCCGCTCGGCGTCTACGACCGCCGTATCGCCGATCGCATCCTCAAGACAGAAACAGATGGCAGTCAAATGCGCATGTTCGCGCCGACGAATCTTCTCTACGATATTTTCCTGGTAAGCAGGCATGTAGAGAAGCCCGCCCACCTTGTACTGCAAGATTTCCCTATCTTCCATTCATGGTAAACCTCCATATTCAGGAATCACGGCTAATCCGCGTCCCTTCTTTATTCCACGCTGAGCCCGTAGTCCTCGCAGAGTCTCGCCAGTCCCGCCTCATAGCCCGCACCGACGATCTTGAGTTTCCATGCGCCGCGATGGCGGTAAATCTCCGCCGCGTTCACGGTCTTCTCGCGATGCAGCGCGTCGAGCGCGAAGCCGTACTTCGGCTCACCGTCCTCTGCAAGCGTCACACGCGGCGCACGCACATGGGAAAAATCCCTTCCCGTGCCGTCGTCGTAGACGGCGAAGCAGAGGACGATGCGCTCGACAGCCGCGCCGATCTTCGCGACGTCGATGCTCGCACCGATGCGATCGCCCGCCTTTTCCACCTCGATGCTGCCGTCGCCTGCACGCACGTTGCCGAAAAAGATCAAGTCCTCATCGCCCTGCACGCGCCCGCCCTCGTAGAGACGAAACACGTATGCATCGACATCGACGCCCGCCTCGCTTCCTTCGTCCTCATAAAAAAAGGCCAGCTTCTCATCCCCTTCGAGCTTCAGCCGCTCGCCGCGCACAAGCTGCGGCAAAGGCGGGCGCGGCGCCAGCGCCCGCCTTTGCGGTGCGCCTGCGGCAGCCTCGCCCGCGACGAATATGCGCCGCTCCTCATGCGAAGACTGCAGGCGCAGCGCGCCATAGACGACCGTCCCTTCACGCATTGCGGGAAGCGTCAAGACGAAACCGCCGTCGCCCGCCCGCAAAAGCTCCGGCATAAGCCGTGCGCCCGAAATTTCCCCTGTCACACGCGTCTCCTCTGCAAACGCAGCGGCGATGGCGAAGGAATTCTCACGCTCGGGCGCAAACACGCCGCAGTCGATGAACTTCGGCAGCGCCGCCGAAGAGCCGCCGGTACGGGCAGCATTCCTTGCCTGCTCTCTTTCCATCGCATCCATCTCCGTCGTCGATTTTCAGCAGCCCCGGGAGCGGGACTCTGAAATCCGCTACGCCGCAGCCGCATCAGGACCTTACCTCAAAAACGGGAGGCGCAAGGCCTCCCGTTTTTTTCCAGTGCTTTGTCAAACATTCACGCCATAAGCGCGGCAAAGGGCTTCGAGCCCCCCTTGATAGCCCGCGCCGACCGCATTGAACTTCCACTCGCCGTTGTGCCGATAGATCTCGCAGACGACGAGCGCCGTTTCAATCGAGAACTCTTCCATCAAATCGAAGCGCAAAACCTCCGTGCCCTGCATGTCCTGCGCGTTCGCCATGCGTGCGACGCGCACATAGGCGTTCGACACCTGCCCGAAGTTCTGCTTGCGCACCTCAGCCTCATAGATCGTCACAGTGATGGCGATCTTGTCGACGTCGGGCGGTACCTTCGAGAAGTCGATGGTCAGGACCTCGTCGTCGCCGTCTCCTTCGCCCGTCAGGTTGTCGCCCGTATGATGCACCGAGCCGTCGGAGCTGTCGAGATTGCCGTAGAAGATAAAATCCTCGTCCTTTCGCACCTTGCCGTTCGCGCCCAAGAGGAACGCCGAGGCATCGAGGTCGAAGTCCGTGCCGCCGTCGTACCGGTTGACGTCCCAGCCGAGACCGACGAGCGCCATCGTCATGCCCTTGTCGAGGCTCACGCGCTGGCCTTTGGAAAGATTCACCGCCATGTATCATTTACCTCCCTTTTTCGCAATTTCCTGTATCCATGTTTCAAAGCCCTCGGGATTCCTCGTCTGGATAAGTACGGGCCCGGGACCTCGGAAGCGGCACACGAGGCATTCGCCCGACATGACGCTTGAGATCCAGCCGTTCGACGCCTTCTCGATTTTATAGTTCATGTAGTCGGGCCACGCGACGAGGTGACCATTGTCCACGATGACCTCCTCGCCCTCTGCGAGATTCAGCACATGGATGACGCCATAGCTGCTCAGAAAAGCGATGCCCTTGCCCGTGAGTTTCAGCAGGAAGAAGCCTTCCTTCGAGAAGAAACCCTGCATAAGCCCCTGCATCTTCGAATCGACGTTGATCGTCTCCTCCGCCGCAAGGAAGCCGCCCTTCTGTACGATCATGCCATAGGAGCCGTCCAAGGCGACATCCATGATGCCGCCGGGCAGCGGATGCCCGAAGAGCACCTTGCCTGCGCCGCGCGACGCCACGAGCCGCTGCATGAAGAAGCTCTCGCCCGTAAAGACGCGGCGCATGATGCCGCCGAGCACGCCGCCCTCCATCTTGCCCTCGACGTCAACGGTCGCATCCATAGCGATCATCGCATCCGACTCCGCCTTGATCGCCTCGCCGTGACGCAGCGAGCATTCGACTACAGGAAAAGCCTCAGGATATAAGATCTTATATTCCATCATCGCACCCCTTTCGATGATAAGCTGCACGCACCGACGCCCACATTGCGGACATTGTACGCCGCCCTTACAGAAGCCTGACCAATCGGTCTGCATCTTCGGCTCGACCGCTTGGAGCTTCATGGTAAGAGGCTGTGCACGAGTCTGAGCGACTTATGCACAGCCCCCTTCTCTCGCCTCCCCCGAGGGGGGAGACTCCCCCAACAAAAGAATGTGCTTAGATGTTGACGCCGTAAGCCTTGCCGAGTGCGCCGAGACCGCCGCTGTATCCCGCGCCGACGGCGTTGAACTTCCATTCTGCGCCCTGACGATAGAGCCTGCCGACGACGACCGCCGTCTCAATCGAGAAGTCTTCACCGAGATCAAAGCGCACAAGCTCCTCACCCGAAGCCTCGTTGACGACGCGGATGAAAGCGTTCGACACCTGTCCGAAGTTCTGCTTGCGCTCATCAGCTTCGTAGATCGTGACCGTGAAGTCGATCTTATCGATCGAAGCCGGCACCTTCGAGAGGTCGACCTTGATCTGCTCATCGTCGCCTTCGCCCTCGCCCGTCAGGTTGTCGCCCGTATGCTCTACGCCGCCCGAAGCGTGCTTGAGATTTCCGTAGAAAACGAAGTCCGCGTCACTCGTGACCTTTTCATCCGGTCCGAGAAGGAATACCGAAGCGTCGAGATCGAAGTCGGAGCCGCCGTCGTACTTGTTCGTGTCCCAGCCGAGACCGATCAAGAGCTTGGAAAGTCCCGGATTGCTCTTCGTCAAATCAACCTTCTGTCCTTTTTTCAAACTGATTGCCATGAAGATTCCTCCTTATCGTAGAACGCGGAAAACGCCGCATAGCCGCGCTTCCTCAACCCAAGGCACATGCGTGCCGCCTCATGGGAAAGCCGAAGCCGCCCCTATATCAAGCCGCTAGGCATGATGACCTGTTTCCTTACTGATAGCGCTTCGCCAGCGCGTTAAGCCCCGTATCCGTCGTGCCCTGCCCGATGGCGTTGAACTTCCATTCGCCGTTGTGGCGGTAGATCTCGCCAAAGATCATCGCCGTCATGCCCGCGTAGCTCTCCGAAAGGTTGTAGCGGCAGAACTCCTCGCCCGTCCGCTCGTCGCATATACGGATGAAAGCGTTCGCGATCATGCCGAAGTCCTGCTTCCTCGACTCGCAGTCATAGATGTTGACGACGAATACGAGCTTGTCGTAGTCTGCGGGCACAGCCGTAAGATCGACGAGAATCTGCTCATCGTCGCCCTCGCCGTCACCCGTGAGGTTGTCGCCCGTATGGACGATCGCCCCCGACGAATGCTTGAGGTTGCCGAAATAGACGATGTCGTTCTTCCCTGAGAGACGGCCGCCCTTGCAGACGATCACGCTCGCATCGCAGTCGATGTCGGGCGCAGAGCCGCCGAAGATGGAGCCGAAAAGCCCGCCCTTTTTCTCTTGCTTGACGGGATCCCAACCAAGCCCGATGCGAATGCGCGAAAGCGCCTGTCCGTCCGACTTCTTCAAGTTTACCTTTTGTCCCTTTTGCAGATTCACGCCCATATTCCTGCCTCCTCGATTTCTCTTTTAGAAATAGTCTTATGTAAAATAATTCGCCCTGCCGCCGCCTTTTCCCTTCATGGCTTTGATGAAAATTTCCTTCATACGTCCATCGCCTTCCGTCGAAGCAAAGCGGCTGCTCGCGGCGAAATCCTGCACGCTCAGTCCTTGCTGCCCGCCTCCCAGCGAAGCCCCCAGTGATACGCCGCGTCCATCATCTTATGTCCGCCGAAGAACTGCACGAGCTTCTCGACGCTGAAGGTGTCGTTGATGTTTTCGAGCATGGCGATCGCGCACATGCGCAGAGACGAGCCGTATTCGTCCATGCGCACGATGATGTCGGGGCTGCCCGGGCACTTGACGGTCACGACGCCGTCCGCCTGCTGCCAGTTGGCGACGCCCTCGTAAATGAACGTGTAGACGAGGATGCGCTTGATCTTCGATGCCATCTTGCCGTTGACGCGAAGCGTCTCGCCAGCCGCGTTGCTGCCCGTGCGATCGTCGCCGTCGAGCGCGATCCAAGGGCGGCGCGAAAGGCTGCCGAAGTCATTGCCGAGCGCCTGCACGCAGCCGATCTCGCCGTCTTGAAGCTCGTAGAGGCAGCCGAGGTCGAGGTCGATGCCGCCCGCGCCTCCCCCGCCGCCGAAGATGGAGGCGAGAAGCCCCTGCTTCTTCGTCTGCGGCTGCTGATGCCAGTTGAGGTTGATGGCGATCTCGCCGAGTCCGCCGCCGCCCTTGACGAGGCTGACCTTCTGCCCCTTTTTCAGCTCGACCTTCTTCGGCGCAGTCGGCGGCTGCGCGGACGGCGCAGCGGGCGATACAGGCGGTGCGACAGGCTGCACGGGCGGTGCAGAAGCCGCTCCCGGTCTGCCGAGGTTCAGCGGCTGATGCGGCGCAGGGGCGGTTTCTGCACCCGGTCTGCCGAGATTCAGCGGCGAACGCTGTGCGGGCGGCACGGCGGGCGCGGGCGATACAGGCGGCGCAGGCGGTGCGGCGGGCGCGTCTCCCTGTCCCTCGCCGACCTCGACGCCGAAGTTTTTGCAAAGCGCCTCCAAACCGCCGCTGAAGCCCGCGCCGACGGCGCTGAACTTCCACTCGCCCTTGTAGCGGTACAGCTCGCCGACGACGATCGCCGTCTCCACGGAGAAGCCCTGCCCGAGATCGTAGCGCAGAAGCTCCGCGCCGCTCGCCGCGTCCATGATGTGGATGTACGCGCCCGCGACTTGGGAGAAATTCTGCCGCCTGGCGTCCGCATCGTAGATCGTCGCCGTCACGGCGATTTTTTCGACCGAAGCGGGAACGGCGGCGAGGTCGACGCGCACCTGCTGCATATCGCCGCCCGAAGGCGTAGCGATATGCTCGACCGCGCCCGACGCATGACGCGCGTTGCCGTAGAACACGAAGTCTGCATCGCCCGCGACTTTCCCCCCCGCGCCGAGCAAAAACGCCGCCGTGTCAAGGTCGATCTTGGCATCTGCCTGCCAGCCCATGCCGACGAGCACGCTCCGAAGCCCCGCATTGGTCTTCGTCAGATCGGCTTTCTGTCCCTTGCTGATGTTCATACCCATGCTTTTCCCTCCCGTAGAGTATAGGAATATCTGATAAATTCAGCCACCCATCTTCACACATCTGGGCGACCTCATTTTATCAGCGCTTCCTATAGATCGGCGGCGTCGATGCTCTCCACCGACGCCGCCTTGCAAATATTGAATTACGCCTTGCCTGCGACCATCTTGCGCAGCAGATCGATCGGCACGATCGTCACCGCCATGCCGAGCACGAACGCCCACTCCGTGAGCGTCAGCCCGTAGCAATGCAGGATCTCGCCGCCGAGGTACGTCATGGCGACCTGGATGACGACGATCAGACCCATGACGCGCAGGAAGCCCGGATTGCGCGAAATATTGTCAAAGAGATTCTTCGAGTCGGTGCGTGCGTTGAACGCATTGAACACCGCCATGAAGATGAAGAACGCGAAGTAGCCCGTCAAGAGGTAGTGATTCGCCTCGTCGGGGCGGAAATAGGCGTGCGCCGCGCCGCTCATGAGGAAGTAGAGACTCATGGCGAAGCACCAAAGAGAGCCGACGCCGATGGAAGACACCATGTACTTGCTGATGATGCTTTCATCGCGCTGCTTGGGCTTTTCGTCCATGAAGCGGCGCAGAGCCGGCTCGCCGCCGAAGGCGAGCGCCGCGAGCGTATCCATGACGAGGTTGATCCAGAGAAACTGCGTGATGGAAAGCGGCGTCTCCATGCCGAGAAGGGGCGCAGCGAAAGAAATCATGACAGCCGCGACGTTGATCGTCAGCTGGAAGATGATGAACTTCCTTATGCTGTTGTAGATCGTGCGCCCGTAGAGGATCGCACGCGCGAGCGACTTGAAGTTGTCGTCGAGGATGACGATGTCGCTCGCCTCCTTTGCGACTTCCGTGCCGCTGCCCATAGCGAAGCCGACGTCCGCCTGCTTCAAGGCAGGCGAGTCGTTGACGCCGTCGCCCGTCATGCCGACGACGAGGTTCATCTCCTGCGCGAGGCGCACGAGACGGCTCTTGTCCGTCGGAAGCGCACGCGCCACGACGCGAAGGCGCGGCAGAAGCTCCTTGACCGCCGCATCGTCGAGCGCGGCAAGCTCGTCACTCGTCATCGCGACATCGTCATCGCGCGAGAGAAGTCCCGCCTCCCTCGCAATGGCGCTCGCCGTGTCCTGGCGGTCGCCCGTGATCATGACGACCTGCACGCCCGCGCTGTGCACGCGGCGGATCGCCTCGACGGACTCGGGACGCACCTCGTCGCGGATGCCGACTGCGCCGACGAAGACGAGGCCGCTCGCAGGAAGCGTGCCGTCCGCAGGAATTGCGCCCTCGTAGACGGCGAGCGCCAGCACGCGGATGGCACGCGCCGCAAGAGCGTCGATACAGTCCGTGATCGCCGCCCTATTCGTCAGCGGCTTCTTCTCGCCGTTCGCATCGTAATACGAGTCGCAGAGCGCGAGGATTTTCTCGGGTGCGCCCTTCGCCAAGGTCACGCTGTACTCGCCCGCGACCTCGGACAAGGAATACTTGTTCTTGCTGCTAAACGGCACGGCGTTCTTGACCTTCTCGTTCATCTCCGCGCTGTCTGCCGCGACGAAGCCGAAGATCGCGTGCTCCGTCGCATTGCCGCCGACAGCCTCCTTGCCGTTGATGACGGCGCTCGTATTGTAGCGCACGCTGAGGTTCACGAGCTTTTGAAGTCCCGCGCCCAGCTCGCTGTAAGCGGCATACTGCGTGCCCGCACCGTCGACGAAAGCGACGGCTTCGAGCTGTCCCTTCGTGATCGTGCCCGTCTTATCGCTGAAAAGGAGGTTCAAGCTGCCCGCCGTCTCGATGCCCGAGATCTTCCGGACGAGCACGTTGTCTTTGAGCATCTTGCCCATGTTCTGCGCCGAGACGATGGCGATCATCAAAGGCAGACCCTCGGGCACGGCGACGACGATGATGATGACGGCGAGCATGACGGCGTCGACGAGGTCATGCGCGACGACGAGCCAGTTCGAACAGTACGCCATGATACGCGCCATATCGAAGCCGTTGTGGATGACGAGGCGCTGAAACATGAAGGCGATGGCGATCGCCACGCCGCCGATGTAGCCGAAGTTGCTGATCTGATGCGCGAGGTTCGAGAGCTTCACCTTCAAGGGCGTGTCGCGATCCTCGTCCGCCTGCAGCTCGCCCGCGATCTTGCCGTAGAACGTCTTGTCGCCGAGCGTCGTCGTACGCATCACAGCGTTGCCGCCGCAGACGACGGAGCCGCGGAACACCTTGTGCGGATGGAGGAAGTCCGAGCTTTTCTCCGCTTCCTCATCGCCCTCTGCTGCCAACGTCTTTGTCGCTTCCTTCGCCTCGCCGTTCAATACCGACTGATCGACCTGGATCGAGCCGTCGCAAACGACGCCGTCCGCCGGGATCTTGTCGCCCGTCTGCAGCAGCACAAAATCGCCCATGACGATCTCGTCGATGGGAATCTCCGTCAGCGTGCCGTTGCGGTACACCTTACACTTAATCAGCGACGCTTCCTCCTGCAGCTTCTGGAACGCATTCTCGTTCTGGTACTCCGAATACGTCGCGACCGTCGTCGCGAGAATCACGGCGAGCGCAATGCCCGCGGACTCATACCATGCGACCTGCCCGAGGATCGCAAAGACGACGTTGATGACGAGCGCCACGCAGAGAATCTTGATGATCGGATCGTCAAAACTCCCCTTGAGCTTCTCCCAGAAGCCCTCGCCTTTCTGCTCCGTGATGCCGTTCGTACCGTGCCGCTCGCGCGACGCGCGCACCTCTTCATCTGTCAAACCTTGAATCTTCATAAACGATCTCCTTAACTATACCTACCCGAAAAGCCGCCCTGCAAAAACAAAGGTGGCTGATACTATTGTACAATGAAAGTCCAAGAAGTCAAGTCCGCAGGACGCAGGCTGATTGGCTCTTTCATGTAAGGGCGTGCGCACTATGTCTACAAAGTGGACGTTTGTGCGCTAAGCTTACAATGAAAGTCCAAGAAGTCAAGCCCGCAGGGCGCAGGCTGATTGGCACCTTTCATGTAAGGGCGTGCGCACTATGTCTACAAAGTGGACGTTTGTGCGCTAAGCTTACAATGAAAGTCCAAGAAGTCAAG
>NZ_JBQNBV010000056.1:0-12451 GCF_052169755.1 Selenomonas sp.
ATAGGCACAGCGCATCTGTGCAAATCTGGGCAACTTCATTTTATCAGCGTTTCCTATATTCCGCTACGCCAAGTCGCTGTTTTGCCACGGTACGGCGAGCTTTTTGAAATCGACGGCGATGCCGCAGGAAACGACGTACACCTCATCGGCGGCACGCGCCGTCAGCTGATTGGCAATCCCTGTGATGTCGCGATATTCACGCGCAAGATGGTTCTCGGGCACGATGCCCGCGCCGACCTCGTTCGTCACGAAGATCGTCGTTCCCGCCTGCTTTTTCGCCGCTTCCAGCAAAGATCCGATTTTCTCGCGGATAAGTTCATAGTTCGCCGCAGAATCACGAACGCTCTCCAAGGCGCATAGCAGATTGCTGATATAGAGCGTCAAACAATCAAACAGGATCATATCGTGCGCCTCGCCCGCCGCTTCAATGGCAAGATGCGCGTCCTCGGGCGCCTCCCATGTATGCCAGTCCGCAGGGCGGCGCTTGCGGTGCAGCTTCACGCGAAATGCCATCTCCTCATCGTAAACGCCCGCCGTCGCGATGTAGGCGACATGCTTTCCGAAGCGCGCCGCATACTGTTCGGCGAAACGGCTCTTGCCGCTTCTCGCGCCGCCCGTGACGAGAACGATCTTACCCATGCGGCTTCCTCCTCTCCCTGCTCGCTCGGCAAGCCTCGACGAACGCCTTCGCCGCCTCGGGGCAGCCGGCGAAGTGCAGGTGCAGATATGAGCCGAGAACTGCGCCTTTCGCATAGCCTGCCGTATAACGCGCACCGTTTCTCATGCGCGTGAACAAAAAGGCTCGCGACGCTTCCGCGCCTTCCTGCGGCAGTTCCGCCGAAAAATGGAACTCATGCCCGTGCAGCTTCCTGCCGCGCGATCCGAGAATCGTATCACGGCAGAGCTCCGCCTCAACGTAGCCGACCATTTGCAGCTTGCGGCTCATCTGCACGGCGGCAGGAACGATGCCCGTCATCGCATGTTCTTTGCCCGCAAAATCCACGAGCTTTTCCATCAGATACATATAGCCGCCGCATTCCGCATAGATGGGAATATCTGCCGCTGCCGCCGCAGAAAGCGAACGGCGCATCGACACATTCGCCGTTAATTTTTCAGCGAACATCTCGGGAAAGCCGCCGCCCAAAATGATACCGTCCGTTTCGGGGAGAGCCGCATCGTGCAGCGGACTGAAAAAAACAAGCTCCGCGCCGAAGGCTTCCAATACTTCAAGGCTCTCGGGATAGTAAAACGAAAAGGCTTCATCGCGGGCAACGGCAAGGCGCACCTTGCTCTGCTGCAGCGCGGCGTCCGCTCTCCCTGCCAGCAGCAGATCCTCCGGCAAGAAAAGCGGCGACGCATCAAACGCAAGCCTTCGGATGGCGGCAAGATCGACCGACCGCGCCGCCATTTCGCCCATTTTTGTTACGACATCGCGCTCCTCATTCTCCTCCGCCGGCAAAAGACCCAAATGACGCTCCGGCATCTTCAGTGAATCGTCGCGGCGCATCGCCCCGAATACGGGCATGTCGATCTTCGCCATCGCCTCGCGGATCATCGCCTCATGCGTATCCGACCCCAAGCGATTCAAGAGCACGCCTGCGAGCTTGACTTCGGGATCGTAGCGTTGAAAACCAAGCGCAATCGCCGCCGCCGACGCCCCCATCGACTTGGCATCGACGACGAGCAGCACGGGCGCGTCCAGCAGCTTGGCGATTTCCGCCGTGGAGCTCACGCCTTTTCTGCCGCCGTCGTACAGCCCCATGACGCCCTCGATCAAAGCAAGATCGGCGCCTCTCGCCGTGCGTGCAAAAATCTCCTTGAGACGTTCGGGCGACATCAGCCATGTATCGAGATTGTGCGCGGGCAGACCGCTCGCTAGCGCATGATAGCCGGGATCGATATAGTCGGGACCGACCTTGTACGACTGCACGCGCACCCCCTCTGCCCGAAGCGCGGCAAGAATGCCCGTCACGAGCGTCGTCTTGCCCGAGCCGCTCTGCGTCGCGGCGATGACAAGGCGCGGAATCCTCTCTTGCATAGCGATTTCTCCTCAGCGCGTGTTGTCTATGAGATACATGACGGCATTGACGACGGATGCGGCGATCGGACTGCCGCCCTTCGTGCCTTCCACCGTGACATACGGCACCTTGTCGTTTTTCGCCAAAAGCTCCTTGGAATCCGCCGCGCCGACGAAGCCGACGGGAATGCCGACGACAGCCGCCGGACGAATGCCCTCTTCTTCCACCATGCGAAGCACCTCAAAAAGCGCCGTCGGCGCGTTGCCGATCGCGATGACCGCACCGTCGAGCGCCTTGCCGAACGAGCGCATCGCCGCCATCGAGCGCGTGATTCCCTGTGCTTTCGCCTCAGCGGCGATCTTCTCGTCCGCGACAAGACAATGCACCTCGCCGCCGAAAGAAGCGAGCTTCTTCTTATTGATGCCGGTGCGCACCATCTCGACATCGGTATAGATATGCGCCCCCTGCTTGAACGCCTGCCGCATCGCTTCAATCGCCTGCGGATGAATGCGAATGACCTTCGCATATTCCACATCGCCCGACGCATGAATCATGCGTGAATACACCTTGACTTCCTCTTCGGAAAGGCTGTATTCCGCCAGATACGGCGCGATGATCTCCATGCTGCGGTTTTCAATCTCCATCGGCTGTTTGATAAAATCCATGCTGCACCCTCACTTATCTTTTCTCTTTTGCACAATAAATTCCAGCACCTCGGCAAAGGTCTGCGCCATATTGTCGTAGGCGATGCGCGGCCGCTCGACGATGACGAGCGGCAGACCGAGCTTCATCGCCGCCGCGAACTTCGTATCGGCGCCGCCGACCGTGCCGCCGTTCTTCGTGACGACGACATCGGCTTCGTACTTCTTGTAAAGTTCTTCGTTCAACACTTCAGAAAACGGTCCCTGCAGCGCAACGATCTGGCTCGGACGCAATCCGAGCGCCGTACACTCCTCGACGACCTTGGGATCGGGCAGAACCCGCGCCGTCAGCACACAATCCTGCAAGGCGGGCGCTTCTGTAAAGGCTTTGAGGTTATGGCTGCCCGTCGTGAGAAAAACATGCTTGCCTAAAGACGCTGCGACCTTCGCCGCTTCCTCGTAGTCCGCGACATAATGCGCTTTCGTATAAGCGAGCGGCGCACTCTGCCTTTCGTAGCGAATATACGGAATCCCGCACGCACGGCAGGCACGCATGGCATTCTCGGAGATGTTCGCCGCATACGGATGGCTCGCATCGACGAACACGGCGATGCCATGCGCACGGCAATAGTCCGCCAGCGCCGCCTCATCCAGCGGGCGATCATTGATGCAGATGCCCGGATAGCGCGACAAAAGCTCCTCACCATAGCGGCTCACGACCGACGCCGTGACACGCTGCCCTTTTTCGAGCAAAAAGCCCGCAAGCTCCCTGCCGTCCTGCGTTCCCGCCGCCACGAAGATCATACTTCGTAACCCCGCGGCGTGATCATGTAGCCTTCCTTCACATAGCTGCGGCTGTTGCCGATGATGACGAGGGAGAACATATCAATCTTTTCTTTCGTGAAGTCCTGCAAGGTCGAAACGATCTTGCTCTCTTCTTCTCGCGCCGCATGATGGACGATGCCGACAGGCGTATCGGCAGCGCGATGCCGCAGGAAAATCTCGCGAATCTCCTCGATGTTCTGCACGCGCTTCTTGCTCTTGGGATTGTAGAGCGCGACGACGAAATCGGCTGCTGCAGCCGATTCGGCACGCTTTTTGATCAGCTCCCACGGCGTCAGAAGATCGCTGAGACTGATCACGGCAAAATCGTGCATGAGCGGCGCACCCAAGATCGAAGCCGCCGCATTGACCGCCGAAATGCCCGCAACGACGCCGCCGAACGTCGGGCGATCATCCGCCGCACGCTGCAAGAGAAGCTCCAAGACAAGCCCCGCCATGCCGTAGACGCCAGAATCACCGCTCGAAACGACGACGGTATCTTTCCCCTTCGCCGCCGTTTCCACCGCCATGCGGCAGCGGTCAATCTCCTGCATCATGCCCGTGCCAATGACCTCGCGCTCACCGATGAGGTCTTGGATGAGCTTGATATACGTCGTATAGCCTGCAACGACCGTCGCTTCCTCAATCGCCCGCCGCGCACGCGGCGTCATATCCTCCAAACTGCCGGGACCGATGCCCACCACTGTTATTTTTGCCATACAAGCGCCACCGTCACTTTCTCAAATCTCGTTTTGGCAAGGGCAAGCCGTCCCGCTGAGACGCTCCCAAGCGCCGCAGCCTCCGCAACGTTGCCAATGCCGATGTTTTCTTTGACAAAAGGAGACTCATCCAAACCGTAGGCATCAATCGTCTCCTGCATTTTCTCATGGGGATAGAAGCGGATTTCCCGTCGAAGCTCCTTGGCTAAAGCCAGAAGACCTGCCTCATCCGCCTTTGCTTTTGTACTCGCAAGGAGCGATACATCCGCCAGACTGCGCCCGATCTTCGTCAACGCCGCTTCGAGCGCGGCGCGAATCTCCGCTGCTGCCGTGCCGCGCCGACAGCCTATACCGGCGACGAGGCGACGCGGCACGAGGTAGATGATATTTTCCTGCGCCGCACCCTCTTCAGATGTAAGGAATGCGGTCAACGTCTCTTGCCCGCCCGAAAGATCTTCTGCGAAGACAGCCGTCAATCCCATATCGTCAAGCCGCTTCTTATAAAAGCTCGCCCGCGCAAGATTCGCATCGATCACATAGCGAATCGGCTCATCTGCAAGCGCGGCGCTGTTGAAGCGCTTGATCTGCACCTTCGGCGAGGGACGCAGCGCAAGCCGCGCCGCGACGACATCGACGGCGATCTTCTTCTGCACATCCGTCGCCGTCGTGATGACGGGATCGGCGCCAAGCGAAGCCGCAAGTTCGCGCGTCAATTCATTCGCGCCACCGATATGACCCGAAAGCAGACTAACGACGTGCTGTGCTTTTTCATCGAGCACGAGGACAGCCGGATCTTCGAGCTTGCTCTTCAAAGAGCCTGCAATCATACGCACGGCGATTCCCGTCGCCATGATGAAAACAAGCGCGTCGTACTGACGAAACGCCGTCTCAACCTGCGGTGCAAGACGCTCGTAAACACGCGCATCAACAGGCATATCCTGCCCCGCCTTGACGAAAATATCGACGCTTGCATCAAGCGATGCGCGAACGCGAAGAGCCGTCTTTGTACCGCGCGGCGTCGCCGTGAAAACCGCGCACCTCATTTGCTTGCTTCGCGAAACATGTGGCTGAACTCCGGCGCGTAGAGACGCGAAAGCTCATAGTCCGCACCGAGGCAGCGGCTGACGACGATCATCGCCGTGCGGTCGATGCCCTTGTCGGCGATTTCTGCCACGATGGTTTCCAAAGTAGCGCGTACAATCTTCTGCTCCGGCCACGAAGCTCGCTGCACGATAGCGATCGGTGTGTCGGGCGCGTAACCGCCGGCGATGAGTTCCGCCACAACATCCGAGAGCATCGTGATACTGAGGAAAATGCACATCGTCGCCTGATGCGCGGCGAGCGAGCGCAGTTTCTCCCGCTCAGGCACGGGCGTACGCCCCTCGTTGCGCGTGATGATGACCGTCTGCGAGATGCCCGGAAGCGTATACTCCTGCTTCAAGGCAGCCGCCGTCGCAAGGAAAGAGCTGACGCCCGGCACGACCTCGAAATCAATCCCCTTCTTCCTAAGCGCATCCATCTGCTCTTGAATCGCGCCGTAGATGCTCGGATCTCCCGTATGGAGACGCACGACCATGAGTCCTTTCGCCACAGCCTTTTCTATCGTTTCAATGACCTCGGGAAGCGTCATGGAAGCGGAATCGTGAATCTCCGCTCCCTCTTTGGCAAAGTCCAAAAGCGCCGGATTGACAAGCGATCCCGCATAGATGATGACATCGGCTGTTTGCAGCAGCCTGTGACCTTTGACCGTGATAAGCTCGGGATCGCCTGCGCCCGCGCCGACAATATATACCTGCATATTTTCCTCCTGTTAAACATTTGCCTTATGGCAGGAAATGATGTAGACGGGGTTAATCGCCTCCGCCATATCGTAAGGACCGACCTTTTTCAGCCGATTGACCTGCACTTGGACAGTATCGTAAAGATAGCCGCTCTTCTTGCGCATGTAAGCGAGCGCAGCTGCAAGCGTCTGCACCGTGATACAGTTGATGACGATAGAGCCGCCGGGCTTCAAGCGTGCGTCAAGAGCATCAAGGATCTCTTCCAAGCGGCTGCCCGTGCCGCCGACAATCGCCGTGTCAAGCCTTGCCGGCAGCTGCTCCATGCCTGCCGGAGCTTCACTCTCGATGACCGTGAGATTTTCGACGCCGAACTTTGCTGCATTTTGACGAATGAGCGCCGCCGCTTCTTCCTTGCGTTCCACAGCATATACATGTCCCTCCTTCGCCAGAAGCGCCGCTTCAACGGAAAGCGATCCCGTCCCTGCGCCGATGTCGCAGACAATGTCCGCTTTTCCAATCTTCGCTCCTGCCAAAGTCAATATACGGATCTCCTTCTTCGTCATAGGAGCCTTGCCGCGAATAAATTCTCCATCTTCAATACCTAAAAAATGATTCATGCTTTCACCACCAAAACGCCATGAGAAATTTCCGGCGCAGAAGAAGCTTCTCCCAAGGTCGTATGAACGATCGCCTCATCTTCATAAGAAAGACGCGAGCAGATGTGAAGTTCTGCATCCGGCGGCCAGCCAAGCGCAATGAGCTGCGCAGAAATCGTGCGGGAGTTATTCTCTCGATCGGTCAACAGTCCGAGCAGCGCCCCCTCCTGATAGGCAAGCTCCGCCGCCTGCGGCACGCGCCCGTGGAAAGAGGCAAGACGCGCCCCGTGCCAAGGCAGAGCAAGCCGCGAAAATGCCATCTGCAAAGAACTGACGCCGGGGATGACGACGAGCGTATGCAAAGAAAACTCTCGCCGCAAGGCGTCGAGCAGAGAATAATAGCCGGGATCACCGGAAACCATGACGACGACCTGCGTCTTTTGAATCTTCTCTTTGATGAACGAAAGAACCGCATCTATATCGCCGCGAATCGTCATCGTTTCCTGCCCCGAATGCGCGAAATCCTCCAGCGCACGGCTGCCGCCGACAAGCACTTGTGCGCTCTCGATCGCAGCGCGTGCCGCCGGCAGCACGAAGTCGGGATGTCCCGGACCGATGCCCGCCACTATGATTTGATGTTCCAATGAAAATCCCTGCCTATCTCTCTTGCCGTTTCATCCATGCCCAAAAGCTCTCCCTTGAGCGTCGTCATCGCCGTGCCCACGCGGATGTCTTGAAATACATACCGCTCGGCACGTGCCGATGCGCGTGTACAAAGAATCTCATAAACCCGCTCCAAACCGTATTCAGTCAGAAGCGGCAGTGCTTCTTCCGTCGTCGTCGCTATAAGGATACGACGCACCGCCTCTTGCGGCAGCCCCTCCGCCGCGGCGTATGCAGCAAGCGCCTCCAAACGTCCGTCGGCGATGCGGTTGTGCGTGTAGAACACACCCGCCGCGACCTTCGAGAGCTTGCCGATATGACCGAAGAGCAGGACCCGTTTGAGCTTTCTTTCCGCCGCACGCTCCAGCATGAAGCCGATGAAGTTGCTCGTCTGCACGACGGCTTCGCGCGGCAGACCAAAGCGTACCGCTGCATTTTCCCCCATTTTGCCCGGCACGAAGATCTGCGTATCGAAGCCTGCCGCAAGAGCCACATCCATCTGCGGCACGAGAGAGTTTTTGAACCCTTCTTCCGACATGGGACGCAAGACGCCCGTCGTACCAATGACAGAGATGCCCCCAATGATGCTGAGAATAGGATTCAGCGTGCGCTTTGCAAGCTCTTCGCCCGCCGGAATGGAGATTGTGACGTCCACACCGCCGTCCTTTCCGAGAATCTCCTCGACGACATTTCGAATCAGTTGACGCGGTCCCGGATTGATCGACGGCTCTCCCGGGGGGACAGAAAGCCCGGGTTTCGTGACCGTGCCGATGCCGCGCCCCGCATGGAAATGAACGCCGCTCCCCTCGGAGCGAACGACGACTTCCGTAAATACGGAAACGCCGTTTGTGATATCGGGATCATCGCCCGAGAACTTCACGACCTCGGCGCGCGCACCTGACGGCGTGCGAATGACCTCTTTGATCGGTATGTGAAGCGGCGTGCCGTCCAGTGCCAAAATCGTCACCTTTTCACAGTATTCTCCGTCGAGAAACAAGAGCGCCGCTTTCGTCCCCGCCGCCGCACAAGCTCCCGTCGTATAGCCGCTTCGCATCTCCTTCGCCACCGTATTCACTCCTCCATACTACAATGCTTTTTATTGTACAAGGAAACTTCGAGAAGTCAAGCCCAAAAGGCGCAGACACCCTCATAAAATCTAAGCCCCGACGCACAAAACGTGCAGTCGGAGCCTAGATCATACTTCTCCCTATTGCAATATCCCAAGTTCGCGCAGACGCTTGAAATCAATCGTCGTCTTGCGATGCGGATGGCGAGCGAGGTACTGCTGCCGTTCCGGCTCCGCCGGATGAAAGCTCACCAAAGGCGCAGCCTTCGCATAGCAGCGGCGAGTCAACTTCTTGTTATGATTCGGGTCGTTGACCGTCACGTTCGCTTCCGTCGCAGCAGGCGGTCTGCCGCGGTTCATGATGAAATTCATGTGATACTCTATGAGCGGTGCATCTTCTGCATCGACATAGTAAACGCCGCTTTGGTACATCGGACCTTTCGCCGCTCCCTGTCCATCCTTTTCGTAAGGATTCACAACGGCAAAGAGAATATCCAAGATCTGAGATATATCCGTTTTTTTCGGATTATAAGCGATCTCCAAGCCCATGATCGCCTTTACCCAGCCGCTTTTCACTGCATCATACGACGGCTCCGCACTCTGGGCATCGATATAGCCGGTGCGCGTCGCAACGACGCCGGGTACATGATCAAAAACTTCCTGCAGCTCATAAAAGCTGCCGCCAGAGACATAAAGCCGTTTCGTATACAAGGATCATCCCTCCTCACTCGGATGCAGAAGATCGACATGGCGATCCGAAGCACGATGGATGTCAAAGACATGGATGAGCTCTGCCACCCCCTGCGACGGCGACACCGTTCCCTTGAGGACGGCTTCGCGCACCTCGGGCATACGCCCTAAGATCACTGGATCATCAAAGAACAGGTTATGCAGATGCTCGTCGATCATGCTGTTCATCCAATCGAGCAGCTGCCCCTCGCGGCGCGTTTGGAAAGCGCCGTTTTCCTTCGTCGTATTCTCAAAGATGCGAATGACATCCCAAAGCTCCTTGAGACCTGTCTTTTCCAAAGCGGAAACAAGATACGCATGTGTCTGCCAGCCGCGCGTCGCCGGGCGGATGTACTCGATCATGCGCTCGTATTCGCCGCGTGCGACCTGCGCTTTCGTGCGGTTGTCGCCGTCAGCCTTGTTGATGACGATGGCGTCAGCAAGCTCCATGATGCCTTTCTTGATGCCCTGCAGCTCGTCTCCCGCGCCCGTCAAAACGACGAGCAGGAAGAAGTCAACCATCGAGCGCACCGTCGTTTCCGACTGTCCGACACCAACCGTTTCGATGAGAATGACATCATAGCCGGCAGCCTCGCAAAGAAGCATCGTCTCGCGGCTCTTCCTCGCGACGCCGCCCAAAGTGCCGCCGGCAGGAGACGGGCGAATGAACGCCTCTTCTCTGCGCGAAAGCGTGCCCATGCGCGTCTTATCGCCAAGGATGGAACCTTTTGTCACCGAGCTCGTCGGATCGACCGTCAAGACCGCGACGCGATGCCCCATATCACAAAGCATGTTGCCGAACGCCTCGATCATCGTACTCTTGCCCGCTCCCGGAACGCCCGTGATGCCGATGCGCAGAGCCTTCCCCGTGCGGGAAAGCAGCTCCTGCAGCACCCGCTGCGCCTTTGGAAAGTGGCGCGGGCTGTTGCTTTCGATCAGCGTGATGGCGCGGGAGAGGATCATCCGATCCCCTGCCGCAACCCCCTTCACATAGTCATCCACGCCAAGGATCATACGGTTTTTTCGAAAGCCGGCTTTATCCAAATCCGGATTGATATTGCCGACCGTCAGATCCTTGATGCCGTCAATACCGCTCATGACGCTTGTAGCAAAATTCTTGTCCGCGTTTTCCGGCACCCAGTCCGGCCTCGTGTTCGTGTATTTTGCCATGGTCGTTACCCCGCAGCCATTTCTTCCTTTGCACGTCCGATCAAGAGTTTCAAGAGTTTGATGCCCGCTTCAGGGATGTTCGTTCCCGGTGCGAAGATGGCAACCGCGCCGTTCTCATAGAGGTGGTCATAATCCTGCACGGGGATAACGCCGCCGATGCAGACCATGATGTCCTCGCGCCCGAGCTTCTTGAGCTCTTCCACGAGCGCCGGCAAAAGCGTGTTATGACCGGCAGCCAGAGAGCTGAATCCGACCATGTGAACGTCGTTGTCGACGGCATCCTGCGCCGTTTCATCCGGCGTCTGGAACAGAGGTCCGACGTCAACGTCCCAGCCCATATCAGCGAAGGAAGAGGCGATGACCTTCTGTCCGCGATCATGCCCGTCCTGTCCCATCTTAGCGACGAAGATACGCGGACGGCGACCTGTGAGCTTTTCAAAATCATCGGCGAGCGCACGCGCTTTGTCAAGCTCCGTCTTATCCGTGAACTCCGAGGAGTAGACCCCCGAAATCGTACGAATAACCGCTTGATAACGACCCGAGATCTTCTCGACAGCGTCCGAAATCTCGCCGAGCGAGCAGCGCACACGCGCCGCCTCGACCGCGCATTCCAAGAGGTTGCCGTTGTCGCGCGACTCTGCCGCCTTCGTGATGGCTTCCAAAGCGGCGCGTACATCGTCCTCGTTGCGGTTCGCACGCAGTTTTTCGAGACGTTCGACCTGCGCCTGACGCACAGCCGTATTGTCGATCGCGAGGATTTCCAGCGGATCTTCCTTCTCCAAGCGATACTTGTTCAAGCCGACGATCGTTTCGTTGCCCGAGTCGATCCTCGCTTGCCGACGCGCCGCGGCTTCCTCGATACGCATCTTCGGCAGACCCGTCGGAATCGCCTTTGCCATGCCGCCGAGGGATTCGACTTCCTGAATATGCGCCCACGAGCGGCGAATGATCTCGTTCGTGAGAGCTTCGACGTAGTAGGAGCCGCCCCACGGATCGATGATTTTGCATACGCTCGTCTCGTCTTGGATATAGAGCTGCGTATTGCGTGCGATGCGCGCCGAGAAGTCCGTCGGCAGAGCGATCGCCTCGTCGAGCGCGTTCGTGTGCAGCGACTGCGTATGCCCGAGAGCCGCGCCCATCGCTTCCATCGCCGTGCGCGCGACGTTGTTGAACGGATCCTGCGCCGTAAGCGACCAGCCCGAGGTCTGCGAGTGCGTACGAAGCGCCATAGACTTGGGATTTTCCGCGCCGAACGATTTGACGATCTTTGCCCAGAGGACACGCGCCGCACGCATCTTGGCAATTTCCATGAAGTAGTTCTTGCCGATCGCCCAGAAGAACGACAGACGCTTTGCGAAGGCATCGATCGGAAGCCCCGCCTTGATGCCCGTGCGGATGTACTCAAGACCGTCGGCCAGCGTATAACCAAGCTCGATATCCGCCGTCGCGCCCGCTTCCTGCATGTGATAGCCCGAGATGGAGATGCTGTTGAACTTCGGCATGTACTTCGTCGTGTATTCAAAGATATCGCCGATGATGCGCATCGACATATCCGGCGGATAGATGTAGGTGTTGCGCACCATGAATTCCTTCAAGATGTCGTTCTGAATCGTACCCGCCATGATCTTCTTATCGACGCCCTGCTCGACGCCCGACTGAATGAAGAACGCAAGGATCGGCAGAACGGCTCCATTCATCGTCATGGAAACCGACATCTGATCGAGCGGAATGCCCGAGAAAAGAATATTCATATCCAGCATCGAGCAAACCGAAACACCCGCCTTGCCGACGTCGCCGATGACGCGCGGGTTATCGGCGTCATAGCCGCGGTGCGTCGGCAGATCAAACGCGATGGAAAGACCCTTCTGTCCTGCGGCGAGGTTTCTGCGATAGAATGCGTTCGACTCTTCCGCCGTCGAGAAGCCCGCGTACTGGCGCACCGTCCAAGGACGGAACACATACATCGTCGAGTACGGACCTCTGAGGCACGGCGGTATGCCGCTCGCAAACTCCAAGTGGTTCATGTGGTCGTATTCATCGTGGTTGTAAAAAGGCTTGATGGGGATTTTCTCCATCGTGCCCTCCATCAGCGAATCGTAGCTCATGCCCGTCGAAGCCTCAAGGCGTTTGCGCCAATCCGCATCCTGATGGGCAGACGCACCCTCAAGATTGATTTTCGTGAAATCAGGGTTTTGTGCCATCACTGAATCATTCCTTTCTTCTTCTGCAGCATCTGCAGCGTATTG
>NZ_JBQNBV010000057.1:0-12215 GCF_052169755.1 Selenomonas sp.
ATCTCACGCGCACACTCGGCGACGACGGGAGCCGCCCCCGTACCTGTGCCGCCGCCCATGCCGGCGGTCACGAAGACCATGTCCGCGCCCTGCAGCGACTGCAAGATGTCGTCACGGCTCTCTTCCGCCGCCTGTTCACCGATCTCGGGACGCGCACCCGCGCCTAAACCGCGCGTGAGCTTTTCGCCGATCTGAATACGCTTCGGCGCCATCGCGTGCAGAAGCGCCTGCGCATCCGTATTGACGGCGATGAACTCCACGCCCTGAAGTCCCGCGGCAATCATGCGGTTCACAGCATTGCTGCCGCCGCCGCCCACACCAATGACCTTGATCTTGGCGAACTGGTCCAAACCCATATCATCCAATTCAAACACGATAGTAACCCCCAAAATATAGCTTTGTCCGCTCTTCGGCCCCCGGAGGACACACGGCAGTCATTCTCAAAAGTTTCCTTACCATTCTATCATTATTTTAATGCTTGCGCCATAAAAAACTTATGAAAATGCTTGCTTTTTTCTCTTCAATTATGCTTTTCGAAGAAGTGGCGGCGCAAGATCGCCAAATTCTGGAATACGCGCAGACCAAACGCCAAGAGCGCGACATAGTAGAGATCGATGCCGAGACGGTCGCCGATGTAGACGAGGAACGCCGCCATGAGAGCATTCATAAAGAAACCGGAGATGAATACGGCGTTGTCGAAATGATTTTCCGATGCCGCACGCAGACCGCCGAACACGGAGTCAAGCGAGGCAAGAAGCGCGACGGAAGAGAGCTTCGCATAAGCAAGAGGCACGGTGATCGGCGAAAGCATACCGACGGCAACGCCGACGACAAGTCCGAGGACGGGCAGAATCATTTTGCATCCTCCTTTGTATCTGAAACCGCATCAATTGCTTTTGCATATTTGAACGACGCTGCGCCCTTGTATGCGGGAACTTCAATATTTTCTTCCTTCTTCACGTCGATCTGTATACCCCAGACCTTCAAGGTGTCCTCGACGCCGCCGCGCATCTTGATCGACTTCTCCAAACTCTGAGGATCGCCGATGGCGCGGATCTTGTAAGGCGGCGCCGAGCGCACGTTATTGACGGAAAGCGTCGGCCCTGCGCAGCGGATCTCCGAGGTGCCCGTGAGCCTTTGTCCGTTGATGGCTATGGCTTCGGCTCCCGCCGCACGCAGCTCATTGATGACGCGCAGAAGATCGTCGTCATGAATCAGATAGAGGTTCGGATTCTCTCCCGCCTTCGATGTCGCCTTGCTGTCATCGAGTGTCACTGTGACGCCGGGGCCTGCGAGCGCCGTGAAGCCGCCCTTCATACGCAGATAGTCGTTGCTCGGTCCCTCCGCCGCCGCATCCTTCGTATCCTTTAGCTCTTCCTGCAGACGGTCGCGTTCCTTCTCTGTCTCCAGAAGGCGCGTGGCAAGCTCTTCCACGCGCTGCTGCGATACGGACTGGCGCATGTCCTCCGTCGCGCGGAACTGCACGGCGAGCATGAAGCCGAGTACCATGCAGACAACGGCGATAGACCACCGCCCCTGCTTAAAATTGATCATAAAACGCCTCCCGCGATGTTGCTGAAATGAGCTCACAAAGAAATTATAACGCAAAAGATTTTATCTGCCAATAGAATACCCCGCCGTTCTACCATGCGGAAAATTACAGATATCTAAACAACTGCACCAGGCAGCCGCCTTCCAAAACATCTGACTCATCCCTGTCGAGCATACGTCTGCCAAAACTATGAAACCCATTGCGTTCATAAAATTCTACGAGGGCAGGCTTTTCCTCACACTCCAAATACACGACCTTTCCGCTGGATATACGCTGAATCTGCGCCGCCTTATTACAGGCGATCGCCAGAAGTTCATCGCCGCGAATCAGTCGATCGTAACCATGCGCATAATTCTTCCCTAGCTGTCCGATCAAGATGGCGGAAACGATATATCTATGCAGAGACTCTTCCCATACGGCAAACTTGTTGATCCTTTTTCGCAAAGTCTTGCTCAATGACCCTCGTTTCAAATCAATATGAAAATACTTCTGTGCGATAGAAAAATAGCCGACCACAACATCTTCGCCTTTATATTGCTTAAAGACAAGATATGTGGCGGCTATTCTCTGCTTTGAAAAAGCAACCGCCTTTTCCTTGAGAAAGTTCTCCACATCTTCATTGTAGGGACACGAAAACTCCGCGAGGATGTTGTTGAGCGCCTCTTCTTCGCCGCCCTCGATCAAATCCAGCAAATTGATAATCGGTGTTCCGAACATTATGAAGCCTTACGCATTTCGATACTTCGACAACAAGATGCGCATCTTCTCTGGCGGAACCTCATATACAGGCTGCCCCAGATTCTTGGCGCGGTATTGCTCCGCCTTTTCCAAGGCATTCGCAAATACCCGAATCTGCTTGTCCTCTTTGATATTCACGCTCTTCAAGAAACTCTTTGTCGCCATGACAGCCACCCTTCCGATTCACACAGCAAAAGGCTTCCATCGAAACACCGTCTCATACCCTTTCAAGGATATTATACTGCCGCATTTCGAGAATGTAAAGGAATCACTGCTTGAACTTGATAAACGGCGCCGTGTACTTGAAGTCCACGTATTCCACGGGACGCTGTGTGACTTCCTGATCGATGATGAAGCTGTCCGTCAGATGCGCTTTTTCTTCCAGACGGTCGAGTGCGCCGAGGCGGATCTGCACGCCGCCCGTCGTGTATGCCATGACGTCGCTCGGATTCTTAAGCGATACTTCAGAGATTCGGCTGTTCGTCTCGGGCTTCAATGTGTAGAGATAGGTGAGCGCCGCTTTGAGATTTTCATCCGCCGTTTTGTCGCCGATGTAGATGTCCTTGAGCTTGATGCCCGTGACCATAGGAATCGCCATCTTTTTCAGCGTCTTGTAGGCATCGATGACCGTGCCTTCGCGGTCGAGATCGACGTAGCCAAAGTCGCAGTCGACGGTGGCGACGGGGCGGCGCTCGACGATCTGAATCTCAAGCGTCGAGGGCAAGGAGCGACGCACGCTCGCCTGCTCGACGCGCAGATCCTTCATCAGGAGCTGCGCCATCTCCGCCGTCTTTACCTGGAAGAGCGGCACGCCCGGGTAGACGCCGGCGACGCGGCGAATGTCATCCGCCGGCATGTAGTGGTTGCCGATGATGCGCACATCGCGCACGGAAAAGAGCGGCGAGTAGACGGCGACGGCGAGCAGAGCGCCCGAGACGACGAGGAAGAGGAATCCCTTGAGGACGCGGCGCGGGCTGCGGCGGCGCACGATATACGTCTCGCCCGACAACGCATCGGGTTCGGTAAAGCCGAGATTCTCCTGCCTTTCCTCCGCCATCGTTCCGCCTCCTTTCCGTACCTTCGCTCACTTCTTACTTCTTATACCCTGCCATTTCCAAGATCCTTTCGCAGAGTTCGGGGAACTCGACGCCCATAGCGCGTCCCGCATCGGGCACGAGCGAGGTCTCCGTCATGCCGGGCATCGAGTTGATCTCGATCACATAGGGCGTCATGTCCTCGCCGAGCATCATGTCGGCACGCGCCGCGCCGCGGCAGCCGCAGGCGCGGAAAGCGTCGACGGCGAGCTGCTGCACGCGCTCCGTCACATCTACGGGAATGCGTGCGGGAATGATATGCGTCGACGCGCCCTTCGTGTACTTGCTCGCGTAGTCGTAGCGTCCCGAAACGGTCGTGATCTCGATGACGGGAAAAGCCTGCGCTTCTCTCGCGTCACCCCAGACGGCAACGGTCAGTTCCTTGCCGCGAATGAACTCCTCGACGAGCACTTCCTCGTCGTAGCGGAAGGCGTCCTTGAGCGCCGCGGCAAGCTCCTCCTCCTTTTCGACGATGGCGACGCCGATGCTCGATCCCTGCGACGACGCCTTGATGACGACGGGCAGCGAGAAAGCCTTTCGGATGCGTGCGGGAAGCTCCGCGTCAAATTCAAAGCGATGAAACGTCTCGGAGCGCGGCGTCGAGATGCCGGCGCCGAGGAACACGCGCTTCGACATGACCTTGTCCATCGTGACGGCGGCGGCGAGGACGCCCGAACCCGTATAGGGGATGCCTAGCATGTCGAGCATGCCCTGCAGTACGCCGTCCTCGCCGTACCTGCCATGCAGCGCGTTGAAGACGATGGCGCAGTCGCTCTTTCTTATCGCCTCGGCAAAGTGCGGCGGATCGAGTTCCATGCCCTCGACCGCATAGCCCTTCGACGCCAAGGCGCTGACGATGGCGGCGCCCGTGCGGCGCGAGACTTCCGCCTCGCTCGACGGTCCGCCCATGACGACGACGATCTTTCCCTGCTTCATGAAATTACTTCCCCTCCAAAAGGGCGACCAGTTCCTCGCCCGTCTTCCATATATCGCCCGCACCCATCGTGAGGACGATGTCGCCGGACTGTGCGATGGCGGCGAGGTGCGCGGCAATATCTTCCCGCTGCGGAATATAAACCGCATCCTGCCCCGTCGTCTGCCGCACGGCGTCGAGAATCGTGCGCCCCGACACGCCCTCGATCGGCGCTTCTCCCGCTGAATAAATATCCGTCAGTACGAGCACGTCCGCCTCGCGAAAAGCGCCGCCGAACTCAGCGGCAAGAAGTTTCGTGCGCGAGTAGCGATGCGGCTGAAAGGCGCAGATGATGCGGCGCGGCTTCGTCTGACGCGCCGCGAGGAGCGTCGTCGCGATCTCCGTCGGATGATGCGCGTAGTCGTCGACGACCCATACGTCCTGCACGCGCCCCTTCGTCTGGAAGCGCCGTTTCGCGCCGTGAAAGAGCGCAAGTCCCGCCGCCATCTGCTCGACCGTCAAGCCGATGGACAGCCCCGTGACGACGGTTGCGAGCGCGTCGAGCACGTTGTGCCTGCCAGGCAAATTGAGGCGCACGCGGCCGAGGTCTTTTCCTTCGTGCAGAACGGAGAAATCAACGCCCGCGCCGTGCATCTCGATCTTGCCCGCGCGATAGTCCGCCTCATGGTCGATGGCGTAGGAGATGACCTTGCGGCCAAGCGTCCGGGCAATGTCTCGCACGTTCTCGTTGTCAAAGCACAGGACAGCGTGGCCATCGGGCTTGATGTTTTCCAGAAATTCACGGAAAGCCTTGCGAATGTTCGCGAGCGTGCCATAGTGATCGAGATGATCGTCCTCGATGTTCGTGACGACAGCGATGTGCGGCCGGAGCTTCAGGAACGAGCCGTCGCTCTCATCGGCTTCGGAGACGAGATACTCGCCCTTGCCGAGCTTCGCGTTACCGCCGAGGACATCGACCTCGCCGCCGATGATGATCGTCGGCGAGATGCCCGCATGGTCGAGCGCGACGCCGAGCATCGAGGTCGTCGTCGTCTTGCCGTGCGCTCCCGCCACAGCGATGCCCTTCGCCGCGTTGAGGAGCGCGGCATTGATGTCCGAGCGATGGAAGCGACGCAGGCCGAGCCGCGCCGCCTCAACGATCTCGGGATTCGTCTCAGGAATCGCCGTCGAGACGACGATGGCTTCTGCCCCATGCACGTTCTCTGAGCGATGCCCGTGATGGATGTGCGCACCGAGACCCTTGAGCTGCTCGATCAGCGCGGAAGAGCCGAGATCGGAGCCTGTCACCTCATAGCCCTTTTCCAGCAAAATGTGCGCGAGCGCACTCATGCCCGCACCGCCGATACCGACAAAATGTATCTTATGGATGTCCTTCAGCAACTCTCTCTCCTCCTAATCCTTCGCAATCTCCAGCACGAGATCGGCAATCTCATCGGCCGCCTCGGGGCGGCCGAGCGCACGGCTCTTCTCTGCCATGCGGCGGAGCTTTCCTTCTTCCGACAAAAGCTCGCCGAGCAGCGCCGAAAGCGTCTTGTCCGTGAGATCGCGATCCAAGATCACGCGCGCCGCGCCCGCCCGCTCCAAGGCGCGTGCATTGTACTCCTGATGGTTCTCCGCCGCGTACGGATACGGCACCAAGATCGCGGGCACGCCGCGTGCCGTGAGCTCGGCAAGTCCCGTCGCACCTGCGCGGAAGACGGCGAGATCCGCCATCGCCATCGCCTCGGGCATATTGTAGAGGTAAGGCTCGACCTTGATGTGCGGCGCGGCGGCAATATCCACGCCCACCTCCTCCAGTCGGCGCATGACGTCCTCATACTCGCCCCTTCCCGTGACGAGAAGGAACTGCACCTCGGGATACTTCTGCGCCGCCTGCAGGACGCCGACCATCGCGCGGTCGATGCTCCTCGCGCCGCGGCTGCCGCCCGAGACGAGCACCGTGCGCTTCGCCGCATCGAAGCCGAACTTTTCGAGCGCCTTTTCGCGGCTCGCCGTCATGACCTCGCGGCGGATGGGATTTCCCGTAAAGACCGCCTTCTTGCGCGGGAAGCGGCACAGAGCCTCTTCCGTGCCGACGGCGATCTTCGTCACGAACTTCGACAAGATCTTGTTCGTCACGCCGGGCACGACGTTCTGCTCCTGAATGAGCGTCGGCACATGCGCGAGGCTCGCCGCCATGAGGATCGGCCCGCAGACGTAGCCGCCCGTGCCGATCGCGACGTCGGGGCGGAAGCGGCGCACGATGGCCGCCGCCTCTGCAACGCCGTGCATGGCGCGTCCGAGCCGCACGATGTTCGCGGGCGAGAAACTGCGCTTGAGCCCCTCGATATCGACGGTTTCAAAGGGGATGCCTTCCTTCGGTATGATGTCGGCTTCCAGGCCTTTCTGCGTGCCAACGTAGAGAAATTCCGCCGTGCGCTCCTTCTTGGCGAGAGCGCTCACGAGCGTCAGCGCCGGATATATATGGCCGCCCGTGCCGCCGCCCGAAACGATGATCTTCATACCTGTTCCCCTTTGCCTGCCATTTCTGCGTTTTTCTGCAAACTCCTATACCAGCTCGCGTGCCAGGCGCTTGAACACCTCGCCGCGCTCCTCAAAGCCGTCGAACATGTCGAAGCTCGCGCACGCGGGCGACAAGAGCACGACGGCAGGCGGCTTCGCGAGCCGCGCAGCGATGTAGACCGCCGTCTTCATCGAATACGCGGCGTCGTGGATGTGCGCGGCGGGAAAGCCCGCTGCGCGCGCGGCTTCGGCGAAGCGAACGGCGGCGTCGCCGACGAGGATCAGTTCCGTGCAGCGCTCCGAAACGAGATGCATGAAGTCCGTCAGATCCGTCATCTTGTCGTCGCCGCCCGCAATCAGCACGATGCCGTCCGAGAAGGATTCGAGCGCCTTGATCGCCGAGTCCGTATTCGTCGCCTTGGAATCGTTGTACCAGGCGACGCCCGCGAGATCGAGAAAATGCTCGATGCGGTGCTCGACGCCCTTGAAGGAGCGCAGCACGCGGCGGATTGCCTCAGCCTCGACGCCCGCAAGGTGCGCCATCGCCGCCGCCGCGAGCGCGTTCTCGACGTTGTGCGCCCCCTTGATGCCAAGCTCCGCCGTCGTCACGAGCGCAATCTCCTCGCCGCCTTGGCGCAGGACGAGCTTGTCGCCTAAGAGCAAAGCGCCCTCTTCGAGCGCCTCCCTGCGGCTGAAGAAAAATACGGGGCACGCGGCACGCTCCTGCATCGAGCGCGTCCTCTCGTCGTCGTAGTTCAGGACGAGCCAATCACCTTTTGCCATTTCGCGGAAAAGCCGTTCCTTCATCGCCTGATAGACTTCCATCGAGCCGTGGCGCTTGATGTGGTCGGGCGTCACGTTGAGGACGGCGGCAACCTTCGGACGGAAGCGCTCCGTCGCCTCCATCTGGTAGCTCGAAATCTCGGCGGCGACCGCGCCGCCCTCGCCCGCCTCCAGCACCGCTTCCGACAGCGGATAGCCGATGTTGCCGCCGACGCGCGTCTTCTCCTTGCCGAACTTCTCGGCGAGCAGCAGCCCCAGGAGCGTCGTCGTCGTCGTCTTGCCGTTCGTCCCCGTCACGGCGAAGATCGGCGACTTGGCAAGCGTCGCTGCCAATTCCACTTCGCTCGTGATGCGGATGCCGCGCCGCTTCGCCTCCTCGGCGAGCGGGATGGCGACGGGAACGGCGGGCGAGAGCACGAGAAGATCGCAGCCGTCCAGGAGCGCGGCTTCCTGTGCGCCGAAGATCAGCCCGATGCCGAGTTCGCGAAGCTCCGAGACGTCTTCTTTGATCGCCGCCTCGTCCTTCGCATCGGAAAGCGTGACCTTCGCGCCAAGCCTCTTTAGAACCTTCGCCGCCGCAAAGCCGCTGATCCCGGCGCCAACGACGAGAACCTTCTTCCCTTTGAAATCCGTATCGAGATGCAATATGCTTCCTCCTCGCTTTATCTCTTCCCTGCAGACGAGGGAGGCTTCCCAAGATGTCAAACGTCCGCCCGCGTCAATATGCAAGCCATGCGCCGAGCGCCGCAAAGACTGCGCCGACGAGCCAGAACGTATGAACGACGCGCGTTTCCTGCCACCCCTTTAGCTCGAAGTGGTGATGAATCGGGCTCATGAGGAAGACGCGCTTTCCCGTCGTCTTGAAGGAGATGACCTGGATGATGACGGAAAGCGCCTCGGCGACGAAGACGATGCCGATGACGGCGAGCAGGATCTCCGTATGCGTGAGAATGCCGAGCGCGGCGATCGCGCCGCCGAGCGCCAAGGAACCCGTATCGCCCATGAATACGCGAGCCGGATGATGATTGAAGCGCAAAAAGGCGCACGAAGCGCCCGCAATCGCCGCCGCGAACACGGCAAGCCCCGTCGCGCTGAAGGCGAGCGCGACCGCCATGTAGGCGAGTGCGGCGACCGTGACCGTGCCCGCCGCGAGGCCGTCGAGGCCGTCCGTGAGGTTCACGGCGTTGCTCGTGCCGACGAGCACGAAGAGCACGAGCGGATAGTAGAAGAGTCCGATGTCAAGCTCCGCGTGTATGAGCGGCAGCCAGACCGTCGTCGCAATGCCGAGTTCGTGCTGTGCGAAAAAAATGACGACGACGGCGATGACGATCTGCCCCAAGAGCTTCTGCCGCGCCTTGAGACCGAGGTTGCGCTTCTTCACGACTTTGATGTAGTCATCGAGGAAGCCGAGCGCGAAGTGCCCGAGCATCACGAAGAGCGCGAGCCATACGCCCGCCGTCAAGGGCGCGGCGGCAAGCGTCGCGAGCGTGATGGCGGCGATGATCATGACGCCGCCCATCGTCGGCGTGCCGCTCTTCGCCTGATGGCTCTTCGGCCCTTCCTCGCGTATGCTCTGCCCGAACTTCAGCTTGTGCAGCTCGGGAATCACGAAAGGGGCGACCGCGAGCACGAGGACGGCGGCGAGCGCCGCCGCTCCTGCAAGAGAAAGCGCCGTCGTATTCACATCCATCATTTGCCTGCCTCCAGCGCCTTCTTCAACAGGGGGATGATCTCATCCATCTTCATGCCGCGCGAGCCTTTGAAGAGCACGGCGTCGCCCGGCTGCAGGATCTCTTTGAGCCTTGCCGCCGCCGCCTCGTGCGACGTCATGCGCTCGACGAGCGGCACGCCGCCCGCCTTTGCGGCCTCCGCGATGAAGCGGCTCTCCTCGCCGCGCGAGAGGACGGCGGCAAAGCCCAGATGCGCCGCCTCTTCGCCCACGCTCGCGTGGCCGCTCTTCGACGCGCTGCCGAGTTCGAGCATGTCGCCGAGGACGGCGATCTTCCTGCCCGTGAACATCTCGGCGAGCGTCTTCAAGGACGCGCGTGTCGATGCGGGACTCGCATTGTAAGCGTCGTTGACGAAGGTGTATGCGCCGCACTTTTCGACAGCAAAGCGCATCTTCTGCGCAGGCGGCACGGCGAGTCCGCGCCGGACATCCGCGAGCGAAAGGCCGAGCACGCGAGCCGCAGCGATGGCGGCGAGCGCATTCGACACATTGTGTCTCCCGGGCATCGGCAGGAAGAGTTCGTGCCGTTCCAGTCGCCCGCGCTCGTTTTTCCATTCCAGCATGAATCTCATGCCGCCCTCCGCCTTGCCGACGGCGACGGCACGCACATCGGCATCGCGCGAAAGCCCGAAGGTCACGACGCGCACGCCCGCCTTCGCCTTCTCGCGCATCGCGAGGACGCGCACATCGTCGGCGTTCAGTATGACCGTGCCGCCCGGCTCCACAGCTTCAACAAGCTCCGCCTTCGCCCTCGCGATGTTCTCGATCGAGCCGAGAAGCTCCATGTGCACCTCGCCGACGTTCGTCACGATGGCGACGGTCGGCGCGGCGAGCGGCGCGAGCGCGGCGATCTGCCCGAGCCCCCTCATGCCGATCTCAACGACAGCCGCCTCGTGCGCGGCGCGAAGGCCAAGGAGCGTCAGCGGCAGGCCGATTTCGTTGTTATAGTTCGCCGCCGTTTTCTGCACAAGAAGGCGTGCGCCGAGCACGGCGGCCGTCAAATCTTTGGTCGTCGTCTTGCCGTTTGAACCCGTGATGGCGACGACAGGGATGGAAAACTTCCTGCGCCACGCGGCGGCGATCCGCTGATAAGCGCGCAGGGTGTCCTTCGCCTTGAGCACGACGCCCGTCTTCGGCAGCTTCGCCTCGGGCGTATCAGCCGCCACGAGAACGCCCGCCGCGCCCTTTTCGACCGCCTGCGCCGCGAAGTCCGCGCCGTCAAAGCGCTCGCCTTGAAGCGCGACGAAAAGCGATCCCGCCGCAATCTTTCGCGTATCCGTCACGATGTCGGAAAATACGATGTCCGCCGCCGTGCGCACGGCTTCGGCATCCGCCGCACGCTCGACGTCGGCGAGCGAAAAGCGCATCGCATAGCTTTTTTCCCGCGCGGCGACGGCCTCGCGTGCTACTTCCTTGTCGTCGAAGTGGATCGTCTTGTCCTTCAAGATCTGGTAATTCTCGTGCCCCTTGCCCGCGATGATGACGATGTCGTCCTTTTCGGCGAGCGCCACGGCACGCACGATCGCCGTGCGGCGGTCGGCGATTTTTTCATGGCGCTTGTCGCCAATCTTCTCAAGCACGCCGACCTCGACCTCATCGAGGATGCGCGCGGGATCTTCCGTGCGCGGATTGTCCGAAGTCACGAGCACGACATCGGAAAGCGACGCCGCGATGCGTCCCATGATCGGCCGCTTCGTGCGGTCGCGGTCGCCGCCGCAGCCGAACACCGTGAGGATGCGTCCTGCCGCAATCTCCCGCGCCGTCTTGAGGATGTTCTCCAAGCCGTCGGGCGTATGCGCATAGTCGACGATGATGGAGAACGCCTGCCCCGCATCGACGAGCTCGAAGCGTCCGGGCACGCTCTTGAAAGCTTCGAGCGCCCTCTTGATCGCCTCGGGCGCGATCCTTTCTGCGAGCGCCGCGCCGACGGCGCTCATGACGTTGTAGACGTTGAAGATTCCCGTGACGCCGAGCGAAAGATCCATCCTGCCGAAAGCGCCTGCAAGCGTCAGCTCCATGCCCCGCGCATGGACGCGGATGTTCTCGGCGCGAAGGGCGGCTTCCTTCTTCACGGCATACGTGAGATGCGCACACTTCGCATGGGCGAGCATCGTTTCACCCGCCGCATCGTCGATGTTGACGACGGTCGTCTTACCCGCCTTCGCACCCTTGCGGCTCACAAGGTCGAAAAGGCGCGCTTTCGCGCGCTTGTAGTTTTCGAGCGTCTTATGATAGTCGAGATGATCCTGCGTGAGGTTCGTGAATACCGCCGTATCGAACTCGATGCCCGCCACGCGGTTTTGATCGAGCGCGTGCGAAGAGACTTCCATGACGACGAAATCCATGCCGCGCCGCGCCATATAGGCGAGCGTTCGCTCCAGGACGACGACGTCGGGCGTCGTATTGTGAATCGGCAGAGCCTCATCCTCGACGAGGATCTGAATCGTGCCGATGAGCCCGACCTTGTACCCCGCCTCGCGCAGGATAGCGCGCGTCATGTAGCTCGTCGTCGTCTTGCCGTTCGTGCCCGTGATGCCGATGATGCGCATCTTTCGCGACGGATAATCATGGAAAAACGGCACGACGACCTCAAGCGCCGCCGCAAGATTCGGCACGCGAAGAACCGCCGCCGCACCCTCGGGAATCTCGATCTCGCGCTCCGTCAGAATCGCGCACGCGCCCTTTTCGACCGCCTGCGCGATGAAGGAATGACCGTCGACATGCAGCCCTTCGATGGCGACGAAAAGCGTCCCATCCGTCGCCTCGCGCGAATCGTGCACGATGTCCGCGATCTTCACGGCTGCATCTCCCTTGATCTCAGCGCCCTCGACGAGCGCCGCCAACTCGGCAAGCGTCTTCATTGCCATCCCTCCATGAAATTTA
>NZ_JBQNBV010000058.1:0-12150 GCF_052169755.1 Selenomonas sp.
CTGTCATTTTCCATCATGATGTATATTCCTCTCAGACCTTGATTTTGCCAAATCCCTGCAGCTTTATTGTACCATGAAGCCCCAAGAGGTCAAGCCGAAGGTGCAGACCGATTGGCTGGGCTTCATCTTCCCCTTGTATTGCCAATCATACCAAGCAATGCTATGCTATAGGAACCATGATATCCTCGAAAATCTTACGAAAGAGCAGGTGACGACCATGAGCCTTGACGGCTTTTCTACACAGCCGCTCGTCAAAGAGCTGCGCTATGCGCTCCTTGGCGGACGCATTGATAAGATCACTCAGCCGAATAAATCTTCTGTTTTCTTGAGCATACGCCAGCCCGGCAAAAACCATCTGCTGCACATCGCAGCAAACCCACAGGCGAGCGCCGTCTTTCTCGCGGAGAGAGCGCCGGAAAATCCTGCAGAACCGCCGATCTTCTGCATGGTGCTGCGCAAGCAGCTCGAAGGCGGGCGCATCGCCGACATCCGCCAACACTCGCTCGACCGCATCATCCGCTTCGATCTCGACTCTCTCGCGGCAGGCGGCAAGATCGTTACAAAGACCCTCATTGTCGAACTCATCGGCAAGTACAGCAACATCATTCTCGTGCAGGACGGCGTCGTCATCGATGCACTTCGAAAAGTCGGCAGCACGAACAGCCGCACGCGCCTCATCCTTCCGGGACGTGAATATGCGCCGCCGCCCGCGCAGGAAAAGCTCGATCTGCGCACCGCGAAACTCGCCGCTATCACAGAACGCCTCGCACAAGATTCGGATGCGACGCTCCACAAGGGACTTTTGAACGCCTGTCTCGGCTTTGGTCCGATAAGTGCGCGAGAGGTCATCTTTTCTGCCGGGCTGCCCGAGAAGATGCCCTGCGCCAGCTTGGACGCCAAGGACAAGGATGCGCTGCAGTGCGCCCTCGCCGAAGTCTATGCCGCCTGCATGGAGGAAGAAGCCGCCCCCAGCCTCATCCTTGACAAGAACAACAAGGTGCTCGCGACTTCGCCCTTCCCGCTCCATTACTTCCCGGCAGAGAGCACGACGCTTCCCTTCCCCACCATCAGCGCGATGCTCGAAAAAGCCACATTTCTTGCCGGAGCCTACACACCGCCCGAAAAGGATCGCTTGACGAAATTCGTCAGGACCGAGCTGTCCCGCGCCGAAAACAAACGCAGCATCCTGCAAGAAGATCTGCGGCAGGCAGAAAACGCCGAGGACTACAAAATCTGCGGCGACAACCTCATGACGTACGCACACCTCTACAAAGACCATGCCGACGCCTCACTGACCGTCGACAACATCTACAGTGAGACGGGCGAAAAGCTCACGCTCACGCTCGATCAAAGACTGACGCTCAGTCAGAACATGCAGGCATTCTACCACAAGTACGACAAACGCAAGCGTGCGCAAAAGCTGCTCTGCGAACAAATCGCGCTTTCTGAGGAAAATATCCGTTACCTCGCCAGCGTTGAAAGTTCCCTCGCCGCATCTTCAACCGTGTCCGAAATCGAGGAGATCAAAGATGAGCTGATTCAGAGCGGTTTTCTCAAGGAGAACATGAAAAAAAAGCGGCAGGACAAACCCTCCGCTCCCTTCCGCTTCATAACCGAGGACGGCAAAAACATTCTCGTCGGCAAGAACAACTGTCAGAACGACCGCCTGACCTTCCAGACGGCAGCGCCCGACGATCTGTGGCTGCACGCCAAGGACATCCCCGGTTCGCATGTCATCCTGCGCCTAAACGGCGACGAGCCGAGCGAAGCGAGCCTGCGTCACGCTGCCCTCCTCGCTGCCTATTTCAGCAAGGCGCAGAATTCTTCAAACGTGCCCGTAGACTACACCTATCGACGCTATGTGAAAAAGCCCTCCGGCTCGCGCCCAGGCTTCGTTATCTTCACACACCAAAAGACGCTCTATGTGACGCCATCGGCAGAAGAAACAGCAAAGCTGCTTCTCGAAGGACAATGACAGCCGCCCGCCTCATCCCTTCCCCGTCGAGCCGAAACCGCCGATACGCGCCTCCCCCTTTCCTGCTTCATCCTCGTCGACGGTGAGATACTTGTAAAAGATGCCCTGTGCAATGCGCATCCCCTTTTCCACGGGAAAATCCGCTGCGCCAAGATTCAAAATTGCCACCATGATATGCCCTTCATTCTCTGCATTATCATAGTAATCCGCGTCGATGATTCCCTGCGCGTTGACGAGCATAAGCTGATGCTTGAGCGAAATCCCCGAGCGGATGTGCAGCCCCAGATACTCGTCATCCTGCATGTACGCCTTGAGTCCCGTCGGCACGAGCGTCACCTTGCCGCACGGCAATACGCAGGCTTCCGCCGCCGCGAGATCATATCCCGCACTCGCCGCCGTCTTTCGCTGCGGCAGAACGATCCCCGCCGCCTTATACGCTTGGATGACTTCAAATCCACGCCTTCGCAACAAATTCCCTCCCAAAGCTTTTATGTCCATCACGAAAGAAGCCTTCTCCTCGCCGCGGGAGAAGGCTTTTCCTCTTATTTCTCCGTCTCGCCGACCGGCGCGAGTTTCGTTGCTGCAATCGTTGATATGGCGTGCTTGTAAACGAGATTCTGCTTGCCTGCCACTTCCAAGATCACAGTGAAATTGTCAAACCCTTTGACATATCCCTTCATCTGGAAGCCGTTGAGCAGATGGATGCTGACCGCTTTGTTTTCCTTGCGCATCTGATTGAGAAAATTATCCTGTAGGTTGAGCGGTTTAACCGGCATGGAAAGACCTCCTTATATCCGTACAAATTTTTTCAAGCAGCGCCGATTCCCCCTGCGCCGCATCATACCAATGCACATACGGCATCTTGCGAAACCATGTGATCTGGCGCTTCGCAAAGCGGCGCGTCGCCTTCTTAATCTCCGCTGCGGCAAGCGCCAAATCCATGCGTCCTGCAAGGTATGCAAGCATTTCGCGATAGCCGATGCCCTTCATCGCCGGACAGTCGCTCGGAACGCCTGCCGACAAGAGCGACCGTACCTCTTCTGCAAAACCGGCAGCCAGCATAGCATCGACACGCTCTTCGATACGCATATAAAGTTCCTGCCGTTCACGCCGAAGTCCGACGACGTAAGCATCGTAGAACAGATCTCCAGAAGTCGCTGCACGTCGCTCAGAGATATGCTCATGTCCCAAGGAAGCGACTTCCAAGGCACGCACGACGCGGCGAAAATCGTTGACATGCAGCCGCGCCGCCGCCTGCGGATCCATTTCGCGCAAAAGACCATGAACGTAGGATTTGCCCTTTTCCCGTGCCAATGCTTCCAGACGTTCCCGATATACCGCGTCGCCCGAAGTTTCGTTGAAAACGTAGCCTTCAACGAGCGCTTTGATGTAAAGCCCTGTGCCGCCCACGACGAGCGGCATTTTGCCGCGCACCGTGATGCGCCCGATCTCTTCATGTGCCAGCCGCTGAAAGTCCATCACATTAAACGACGCCGTCGGTGCGAGGATGTCGATGAAATGATGCGGCACAACGATACGCTCATCTCTCGTCGGCTTCGCCGTGCCAATGTCGAAGCCACGGTAAAAGAGCATCGAATCGCCCGAGATGATCTCTGCATCGAGCTGCTTGGCGAGTGCGAGCGAAAGCGACGTTTTGCCAACCGCCGTCGGCCCGATGAGGACGACGAGCCGCGCCTTTTTCATGCAAGCTCCAGCGACGCGCCCGGCTCCACGATATGTACGGCGGCGCGTGTCATGCCCTCCGTCACTTCCTTATACCGCTCCGCTTCCTGCGCGATGACAGGCCAAGTATTGTAGTGGATCGGCAGAACATTCTTCGTATTGAGCCACTGTGCAGCGAGCGCCGCATCTTCAAGACCCATCGTATAATTATCGCCGATGGGCAGCACGGCATAATCGAGCGGATCCTTCTGCCCGATGAGCTTCATGTCGCTGAAAAGCGCCGTATCACCCGCGAAGTAGATGTTGACGCCGCCGATCTGTATGACATAGCCACAGGCGATGCCGCCAGCCACGCCACAGCTGTGCAGCGCCATCGTCATGCGCACCTTGCCGAACGGCAGCTTGACCGAACCGCCGACATTCATGCCGTGCGTCTTGATGTCGCCCCCCGCCTGCAAACAGAGGTCGAGGACTTCCGGTATGCCCAAAACCATAGCACCCGTGCGCTTGGCTATGGCAGGCGCGTCGCCCAAGTGGTCACTGTGCGCGTGCGTCAGCAAGATGTAATCGCACTTCACCTCATCCGCTCGAATCGCAGCGAGTGGATTTCCCGTCAGAAACGGATCGGTCAACACCTTCGAAGCGCCGTCGTCCAGCAAGAAGGAAGCGTGTCCGTAGTAGGTATACCTGACCATCTTCTCCAACTCCTCTCATCGTTTATTTTTCAACCAAAAAAATCTAATATATTGTATAATTAAACAAAAAACCTGAAAAACCTTCCTGACGAAATAATCGAGGAGAAAAAACATGCACACGAATAAATTTTCCCTGCCACAAGGCGTCGTCACCTTTTCTTACACACTTTCCGAGCACATCTACACGCTCATCACCGGAGGCCGCCCGCCTGCTGCCGATTGGCTTCAAGAGGCGCTTTGCGGCAAACTCTGGGCAATCGACCACGGCATCGACCTCTGCTATGCGATGAACCGCATCCCCGACTTCCTGCTCGGCGACGGGGACAGCGCCGCACCCGCCGCTTGGGATTGGGCGCTCACCGCAGGTGTAGAAGCCGAGCGTTTCCATGTAAAAAAAGACCTCACAGACACACAGCTTGCACTTGCAAAGATCAAAGCCGCTTCCCCCGATGCCTTTCTTCTGCTCACGGGAGCTTTCGGCGGCCGCTTCGACCATGCTATAAGCACGCTTTTTTCATGTGCGTTCAGCAACATACCGATGATCTTGGCGGACGAAAAAGAAGCGTGTTTTTTCCTGCACGGAAAGGACAGCCTGACCTTCAAAGCAGCGAAAAAGCCCAAAGCCCTCTCGCTTCTCTCCCTGACGGCCGAGTGCCGCGGCATATCCGTCGCAGGAACGGAGTGGCAGCTGGAAAACGCCGTCCTGCGCAGCGATGCCCCCTACGCCGTCAGCAACGAACTTGCCGCAGACAGCTCATCCTTCTCTGTCCGGCTGAAAGAAGGCACGCTCGCCGTCTACCTCTATTGGCAATGACGGCGAAAGCCACGCCGCACGCCTACCGCTTCATAGAGCAGGAGCGTCGCCGCCGTTGAAACATTGAGCGATTCCGCTTTGCCGAACATCGGGATGAAAAGCCGCTTCTGCGCCATCCGCCGAATCTCGTCCGACACGCCGTTGCCTTCGTTGCCGAAAGCGAGCGCGACGCCGCCGCTGTAGTCTGCCGCATAATACGGCTGCGCCGCTCTGTCGAGGTCGGCAGCAAGCAGGCGTATGCGCCCTCGCTGCAGAAAAACACGCAGCGCTTCGCGCGATACATTTCGTATGATCGGCACATGAAAGACCGACCCCATACTCGCGCGCACCGCCTTGGAGCAAAACACGTCGATTGTATCTTCCAAACAAAGAACGGCGTCTGCTCCCGCCGCATCCGCCGTACGCACAATCGTCCCTGCATTGCCCGGATCCTGCACACCGTCAAGCACGACGACAAGCATATCCGTCTGCGAGGCAAGCGTCGCCAAGTCTGCGCATCGTTCCTCCACAGCAAGAAGAATCCCCTGCGGCGTATCTGTATCACTCACCTTCCTGTAAACCTCGGACGTCACCTCGTAGAGTGGACAGCCTAACTCTGTCAGACGAGCGACGATACGCTGCACACGCACCTCTCGCACAGCTTCCGCCGTGACGAGGCAAAGGCGCATCCCCCAGCCCGCCTCCGTCGCCATCTCGACGAGGCGCACGCCCTCGGCGACGACGACGCCATCCGCCCTGCGTCGCCTGGCATTCTTCAAACGCACAAGCCACTTGATCTTCTTGTTCTGCACACTCTCGATCTTTTCCATCGTTCCTCCATGAAAACCGTACAGATTACACATACAAACGTCTACCCAAAAGACACCGCGCACCGCCCTTAACGAAAGTTCGCCAATCCGTCTGCGCCCTTTGGGCTTGCCTTCTTAGACCTTTATAATAAAAAAGAGGAGCTAAAAAAGCTCCCCCTTCGTCATATTCTTACTGATTTTCCTTAGCGATGGCAACGAGCTGGGCAAACGCCTTCTCATCATGCACGGCAAGATCGGCAAACATCTTGCGATTGACCTCAACGCCAGCCTTCGTCAAACCGTTGATAAGACGGCTGTAGGAAATGCCGTTCATGCGTGCAGCCGCATTGATACGGGCGATCCAGAGCTTACGGAACTCGCCCTTCTTCGCACGGCGATCGCGGCGAGCATAATAGAGCGCCTTCATGACCGTCTCGTTTGCCTTCTTGAACTGCTTGCTCTTCGCGCCGCGATAGCCCTTGGCGAGCTTCAAAATCTTCTTATGGCGGCGATGCGCCGTAACGCCGGATTTTACTCTTGGCATAACCTTATTCCTCCATTATCTTCTGTCGAATATTATTTGTTCAGCATATCGCGCACGCGCTTGTGGTCGGCAGCAGCGACAAGCGTCGCTTTGCGCAGGTTGCGCTTGCGCTTCCTCGTCTTCTTCTCCAAAATGTGGCTCTTGAACGCCTTGTTCCGCTTAAACTCACCGGAACCCGTTATCGAAAAGCGCTTTGCAGCGGCTCTGCGTGTCTTTACCTTTGGCATGTTTATTTTCCTCCTTTAGTCTGCGCCTTCGGGGCAAGAATCATCGTCATATTTTTGCCCTCCAGCTTCGCATCGCGCTCGATGGAAACGAGCTCCTTGAGCTGATCGGATACGCGGTTCAAAACCTCTCTGCCAAGTTCCGGATGCGACAATTCACGGCCACGGAACATAATCGTGACCTTGACCTTGTTTCCTTCTTCAAGAAAGCGAAGAGCATTCTTGAGCTTCACGTCGAAATCATGCTGCTCGATGTTCGGGCGCAGCTTAACCTCCTTGATCGTGACGATCTTCTGCTTCTTCTTCGCCTCCTTCTCCCTTTTTTGCTGCTCGTAACGGTACTTGCCGAAATCCATGATGCGGCAGACAGGAGGCTTCGCTTTCGGCGCAACCTCGACGAGATCGAGATGCTGCTCCTCCGCCATACGCAAAGCATCGCGCGTCGCCATGATGCCAAGCTGCTCGCCGGACGCGCTCGTGACGCGCACCTCGCGAATGCGGATTTCTTCGTTGATTCTTAAAGATTCCCTGCTAATGGGAAAACACCTCCCGGTGAACGAGCAAAATAAAAGGGCGGCAGACGCCACCCCTTCCTTTTGCAAACCCTGCATATAAGACCCGTCCGACATATATCGGCAGGTGAGAAGCGGCGGCCTCTTCTTGAATTACTTTGCTAGAATACCATAAAAACCTATGTGCGTCAAGGAATTTTTTCAAAACCCGGCGCATGAGGGCGCAAGGGTTCAAACAAAAAGTTCGATCACGCGCGGCACGACCTCAACATGCATAGGAAGCGGCGGTCCCTGCTCACCATCCACATCGCTCAAAAGCGGCGCATCCGCCGCAATATGAAACTCGCTCGCCTGCAAATACAGCACGTTCTTCTCGGAGATGCCCTTTCCCGCAACAATTTCCGCCGTCAAAGCGACAAGCTCCGGCAAGCTGCACTTCTTCACGAGCAGAAGATCGAGCTTGCCGTCGTCGATGCTCGCATGTGCCGCCACATTGTTGAAGCTGCCGACAACGCCGCTGTTGGCAATCACAAAGAGAAATCCTTCCACCTCGCGCATCTCGCCGTTTGCCTCGATGGAAAACTTCACCGAACGAAACTTCGGCAGTTCGCTGATTCCCTTCAAGTAATATGCCATTTTCCCCAGCGTATTTTTCAGCCGCACGTCAACCTCGTGCGCGATATTCGTCATAACGCCGGCGCTTGCCACATTGATGAAATACTCCTCGCCGATGCGCCCGAGATCGACACGCATCGTCTTACGCGCGAGAATCCGTGCGATGTACGCCTCAAGATCTCCTGCAAGACCGAGATACGTCGCAAAATCATTCGACGTACCGCTGCCGATGATCGCCAAAGGAACATCAATTTTCTCGCGTACGATCACATTGACGACCTCATGCACCGTACCGTCGCCGCCCGCAACGAGTATCCCCTCCGCGCCCGACTCGCGCACATAGAGCGCAAGATCGCCGAGCGCTTTGCTCGTGCGATAGAGGATGAGCATACAGCCGAGCTTCTGGAAGCGCCAGATCATCTCATCGAGCCGCTGCTTAAAGGATGCGTTGCCCGAAACGGGATTATAGACCAGCAAGAACTTTCTCATGACTTCGCCCCCGTATGGAAAACACCGATGCGCCGCAAAAAACGAATACTCAAAGAGCCGATGAACGGTATGCGCGCCATGTCCTCCTCCAAAAGACCGCCGATAAGAAGCAGCGCCGCTACATAGACGACGACGCCGACAAGCACAGAGCCAAACGTCGCCGCTGCATTGACGGCGAACGTATGCATGACGAAACCATAGAAAACATACACAGCCCCTGCCATGACAGCCGCAGCCGCCATCGTCTTAAAAAACTGCAGAAGCTCCATGCGATAGCCGATATATCGCCGAATGAAATAGAGATTGATGACAGCGGCGACCCCCATATCCGCCGCCGTCGCCCATGCCGCGCCCATGATACCGAGCCACGGAATCGCCGTCAAAACCCAGTTGAGAACAACCTTGACGACAGCGGCAAGAATCATGTTAATCATCGGGATCTTCGGATGCCCAAGCCCCTGCAGGACTGCCGTCGATACCTGATGCAGCCCGAGAAGCACAATGGAAAACGACGAGACGAGTACAGCAGGACCTGCGCCCGGCGCATTATAAATAAGCGTCGAAATCGGCGTCGCCAGCACAAGCACAACGACGAACGCAGGGAAGCATACGAAGTTCGATATGCGCACGGCAGCCGCCGTCTGATTGTAGACGCGCTGCGTATCTTTCAATGCGCGCGCCTCCGAGATGGCAGGCACAATACTCACTGCCAAAGACGCCGTGAGAATCGTCGCCAGATTGACGAGCGGCACCGCCATACCCGTGAGATAGCCGAAAAGCTCCGTCGCCTGCGGCACCGTATAGCCCGCGACCTCCAGCCGCTGCGGCACGATCAAGAGATCGAGGTTCGACACGATCGGCAGCATGATACTCGCTGCCGACACGGGCAGTGCGAGCGAAAAAATGCGCTTGATGATCGCCCCGAGCGGCGTCGGCTCCTTCCCCGGCGGCGGCGCAAGATTCGAACCGTATTCTCGCTCGATATCCTTGTCGAGCTTCCAATGATAATACACGAGCACCAAAAGTCCGCCGATGGCGCCGGCAAACGCACCGAGGCTCGCCCCCGCCGCCGCATAGTCAATCCCCATCGGCAGCAGAAGACTCGCAAAAATCACCATCGTAAGCACGCGGAAGATCTGCTCAATGATCTGCGAAACCGCCGTCGGCGTCATGCGCTGCCACCCCTGCAGATAGCCGCGTGAGCTTGCGAGCAGCGTCACAAAGAAAATCGTCGGCGAGAGCGCCACAACCGCCATATAAGCGCGTGGATCGCGAATGAACTGCCATTCGATAAGCCAACCCGCGCCGAAATACGTCAGAAGCGAAAACAAAAGACCCGTAAAGAACATCAAAGTCATGGATATGCGAAAGACGCGACGCGCTCCAAATACGTCTTTCAAAGCGACGCGCTCCGCCGTGATGATCGATATGGCGACAGGCACACCCGCCTGTGAAATACTCATAGCAAAAAAATAAATCGGAAAAGCCATCTGGTAAAGCCCGATGCCCTCGCCGCCCAAAATGCGCGAAACGAAAATCCAGTTCAAAGAGCCGATGACCTTCACGACAAAGCTCGCCACCGTCAAGATCAATGTTCCCTTGAGGAAGCTCTCCGCCTTGCTCTTGCCTGTAGATTTCTGATTACTGATACAAAACACCGCCTAACTGCCCAATTCCCCTCTTCCATTTTTCACAGCTATACGGAATACAGAAAAGCCGCTTTGCAAAAATGTACGAATTTCTATATAATAAGAGGAATGATGCATCTTCTGCACCCTGAAATTCCCTAGAACTTAACGTAGGAATTATACCATTTCTGCCGGAAATATACTAGGTCGATTTTGTTACAATACTTGAGGTGTCTTCTCTATGGAAATCAATCTCATCGGTTTCAATACGACGCTCGGCAAGAAAAAGCCGGAAAACATCATCAACAAGACCGCCCCCTGCCCCTTCTGCGACCGCGAGAAACTCTCGGGCATCGTCGATACAGACGGTGACCTCATCCTGCTCAAGAACAAATACAACGTCATCGAAGACGCCGACCAGTTCGTCCTCATCGAAAGCAAGATCTGTCACTCGGACATGCCTGACTACTCCGCAGATCACATGCACCGCCTCATTCGCTTCGGCGTGCATCACTGGCAAAAAATGCAGAACTCCGGCGACTATGAAACAGTCATCTTCTTCAAGAACTTCGGTCCTCTATCCGGCGGTACACTGCGCCATCCCCACATGCAGATCGTAGGCTTTCACGCACTCAACGAACATCTGACCTTCGATCCCCTAGAATTCAAGGGATTGACCATCCACGAAGAAAATGGCGTCGACTTCAACATCGCTACCTGCCCGCGCATCGGCTTCAGCGAATTCAACATCGTGCCAACGGCAGGCGCCCCTATAGACACGGTAGCCGACGACATACAAATCGCCGTCGACTACCTCATGCGCCACTTCAACAAACGATGCAACAGCTACAACATCTTCTTCTACCAGGAGCGCGGCGTCATGCGTGTCAAAATCATGCCAAGATTCGCCACATCCCCCCTCTTTATCGGCTACAATATCCGATTCCGCCCAAGCAATCTGGAAGATTTGCGCGATGATGTACGAAGAATATATTTCAGCGGCAGTAAACCGCAAGCGTAACGGTGCTATGTCGAGGATTTGTCAACGACGAGAATACAGTGTAGCTGTATGAAGATGGAAGCTGCATTTGTCAGAGCTTCCTTAACCGTCTTACTTACATAAGAGAGGGTTTGTTGCATAAAGAAAATGCGTCTTATGCAACAAACCCTCTTCTATTTCTTCTTTACTCGTGGCGCGGGCAGCTCCTCATACATCGCATGCACCAACTCGCTCAAAAACGCCTTATCCTCCAAGCGATCCACCAACAGCATTTCCTTCGCCCCCTCATAAGGCAGTTCATGCACTGCATCCGGCATATGCACAACAGCTGCCTTGACCGGCTTCACAAGGAATCGATCATCGTAGATTCCTCCGAAGATTTTTTTCTTATAATATAGAATGTACCCGCCCATCATAGCACGATAGGAAATATCTTCCAAACCGGATAGCTGTTCCAATACGAACTCCAGATACTCTTTCGTCGATGCCATAACCATTCCTCCATCAATATTGCTTCCTCATCACTCCACATTCAGCCCCACATCGTCCCTGAGCTGTATAGCTTCTCCCACATGCTTCGCCTCGATCGTCGCCGCCCCGTCAAGATCGGCAATCGTGCGAGCGACCTTGATGATACGGTCATACGAGCGTGCTGATAAGTTCATGACTTGAAATGCCTGCGCTAAGAGATTCTGCGCCTCCGGCTCAAGATGGCACGTCTTTTTCAAAATCGCATGACTCATCTGCGCGTTACAGAAAATGCCCCATTCACGCAACCGCTCCATCTGAATCTCTCGCGCAGCCAAGACGCGCTCCCGAATCACAGCCGAAGATTCCGCCTTCGCCACAGATGTCATATCCTCGTACTTGACGCGCGGCACATGGACATGAATGTCGATGCGATCGAGCAGCGGTCCCGAAATCTTCCGCGTATAGCGCTTGATCTCATTCGGCGTGCAGTCGCAGCTCTTCTCCTTATCGCCAAAATAGCCACACGGACAAGGATTCATTGCCACGACCAAAATGATACAAGAAGGAAATGTCAAGGTCGCATTGACCCGTGCCACGGTCACAGCGCCGTCCTCCAACGGCTGGCGCAAGACTTCCAGCGTCGACTTGCCGAACTCCGGCAGCTCGTCGAGAAACAGCACGCCGTGATGCGAGAGCGTCACCTCGCCCGGAC